>VGSW01000032.1 GCA_016874915.1 Deltaproteobacteria bacterium | reverse complement strand
CAACAGTACCCCAAGAAGGTGGCAATCCAGAACACCAGCCATGGCGGCCGGCTTGTCAGGTCATGTCTGGTCGCTGCGAGAATTAATGTCTACGAAATTATTTATCAACCATTAAAGGGTCATTACCAAATTATATTCGCGGTGTAAAATGGAGTTGATCTTATTTATATTATTGATCATTCTGTTTGGTGGATTTTTTACCGGAGTTATTAAGGGTTACAAGGGTTCTCGAAATGTAAAAAAAATACCACAAAAAGCTTTGAGGAAACAAGAACCTCAGATTGGATATGTTGCCAGTGAAATTCTGCCAAACCTTAAGAAGTCTGATTTTAATTTTTCTGAATATCATCTAAGTATTTATCCTATTAATTTCTCCGGTCAATATTCATATTCACCTAATGGTCGATTTGTTGTTGGGTGTCAAGACTCCAATTATCGTCTTGGAACTGAGGGAGGTCATCGCCGAAAAGGTTTTGGTAGAGTGATTCTGTTTGATGGTTATCAATTTGTTTTCCAGAAAGATTTAGAAAGACCAAATGATGGTCGAGTTTCCGATAATGGCATAGTTGCCGTAAATGATTGGCGCTTCGGAGATGGTCTAAAGGGTATTTTTTATGTCCTTGATAATGATGGAAATACTATTATAAATTACCCAGTTAAAGCAAACTTAGATAAGTGTGGTATTTCGGAAGATGCTACCATTGCTTGGTGTAATACACATAGGAGTAATTATGATTCTCACAGTTACCGTTTATTTTTATTTTTTATTCCTCTTAAAAAATTGCTCTTTAAAATTGATTGTGTTGGTTCTCCTGATAATATTTCTTTAATGGATAATGAAATACTAGTAAAGAGGAAATGGGGAAATGAACATTATGACCTTAAAGGCAAAATTTTAAATCCAGAGAAGTCAGAAGAGGATTTAAAGCACTATACTATTGAGCATGGGCAACCTTACGAACTTATTTTATTAGCCAAAGATATGCTAAGCGAAACAAACCAAATATCAAATCAAGAAGCTGATGAAATTAGAACTATCCTTTACAAGATTCTAGAATTTCAGGGAATATCTGATGACTATAAGGCTCTTGCTTACAGATTCTTGGGGGAGCTATCCGAGAAGACCGGTGAAATTATACAAGCGATAAAGAATTATCGGAATGCCTTATCCCTTGATCCTAAGGTTGGAGTAAAAAGGGTACTAACGAAATTAGAAAGATCGATGAAAAAATGAAGAAGTTGTGAGAGGCAAAAACTCAGTGAGGTTTTCGGCCTGTTATTTCTTAAACTTTCCTAAAACTTCACTTCAAACTCTCCAGATACCTCACCAACGCCTCCAGCTCCCCCTGCCTCACGTACGCGTAGCTGGGCATCTTGGCCCCGGGATGCCGCCGCCGCGGGTGAGTGAGACTCACTTCCAATTCCTGCCGGGTAAGCTTGCTTCCTTTTCCATCCAGCCAGGAAGCCCCTTGGGGTACTGAGTCTCCCAGGCCATGGCAGGCCAGGCAGCCCAGCCGCCGGACCAACTCCGGCCCGGAAAATTCCGGCTTCGAGGGGGGACTGCAATCAACTATAGCAATCGAGAGCAGTCCGAAAAATCCAAGCCAGAATCTTTTCATGATATTTATATACCTTTATGAAAAAGCTAATTGAACGTCCGCGCACATTAGTTATATAGTAATCTTGTTATGGTAGTCATTTAAGTTGTAGTCCGCGTCTTTTTATCTCATCGATGATTGCATTCGTTTTAACAAGAGCTTTCTTTGCCTTTGGTTCCAAAACTCCTTGCAAAAACACCTCATCCCTTAAACACTCACCCATTCCTGACTGGGTGGATGGATAGGTTTTATTCATATATTGTGCGAGTTGACTTTGTAATTGTGCTAACTCAAATTTAGCTTTTACGAGTTCGGCGATAAGTTCTTCATCACTCATTTTCCCAATTTCAGCATGGGTTAATTCAGGTGTTTCAGCCATCATCTTTTCGATCTGGGCCTTTTCCGGATGTCCGGGGTTCAGTTCCAGGGCTTTCTTGAACAGCGGCGCGGCCTTGACTTTATCACCCTGGTGATAATGCGTGGCCCCCAGGTTGATCATGGCCACCCAGAACTTGGGGTCAACCTCCATGGCTTTTTCAAATGCCGCGATCTCCTTGGCCCGGTTCTCCGGGCTTCCGAGCTGGTTGTATTTGAAACGGTAGGCCATGCCCAGCAAGTTGTAAGCCGCCGCGGCCTTGGGTTCCAGCTTCACCGCCTTCTCATAACTGGCAATGGCCTGGTCGTATTCCTGTTTCTGAAAATGGGCCATCCCCTCCTGCACGTATTTTTCCGCGCTATCGCCGCCGCCGCAGCCGGCCAGGGCCAAAACCGTGATCAGTCCCCAGATTAATTTGCGCATGGGCCTTCTCCCTCAATACGTAGGACGCGTCATACGCACCAGAAAATTACGACCCAAACAGGCGCACCAGGCAGCCCAGATTTTATCTGTCCGCAAATGCCCCCAAAGCTCCCTCATAAATTTCCCCGGAGAGGGCCAGCAATTAAGGCCAGCAACTCATCTCTTTGGGCGGCTGGGGCCGGGGGGGTGCCCGGGACCGTGGCCGCCGAAGCAAGCACCCCCTGGGCCGCCAGGGCCGCCTTCACCAGGGCCGCGGGAGCCGCCCGGCACAGCCGGGCGACTTTCAGGAGCAGCTGGCTGTTCTCCATCAACTCGTATCGCCCCTCCGGATCCTCCGCCGCCTCCTCGGGGTGAAGGCAGACCTGCACAACTTTCCTCCACAGTTCCGGAAGAAGCTGGGCGCTGGCGGACACCACCCCCCAGCCTCCGGGGCGAGTCAGAAAACTAGCTTCGTCAGCCTCGTAAAAGACCAATCCCGGGCGCGCCGCCGCGGCATAGTGGTAGTTGAGAAACCGGCGCATCTCCCCTTGATAAATGAGGCCCGCCACCCCGGGCAGGGCCGCCAGCCTCTTAAAAACATGGGTCCGGATATTCAGGTGTTTGAACCGCACCCCCCGGCGGCGCACCACTTCCGGCAGGTTTAGCAGGAGCAAGGGCAGACCCGCGGCCTCCAACAGGTCCTGGCAAGCCTGGGGCAACCCTCGGTTGCTGTGATACCACAGGGGCAGGTCCGCCAGGAAAATCGGCCTGGAATAGTGGCGGCGGCCTAATTCCTCCCGGCAGGCCAAAGCCAGTTCCCGGGTTTCTTCTTGGGACTGGCCGGTGATCCCCCATAACAGGGCCGTCCGGCCGTCCACCGCGGCCAACGCCTGGGAGAGCAGTTCCAGCCGGGTCCCAAAGGAAAGGTCCAGGGCCTCTCCCGCCTGGGGGCTACCCACCAGCAGACCGCCGGCCACCGGCGCTATCCGCTCCACCAGACGGGAAAAACTTTCTCCATCCAGGCGTCCCCCGGGAGTCAAAGGAGTTACCAGGTCAACGATTAGCCCTTCGGGGGGCGTGGGGAACCGGGTGGCGGCAGGCATGCCCAATTCTAGCGGCATTGCCTGCCTCCATGTCAAGGGAAATCGAGGATATACTCCAGATTGGGGGGTGGAAAGTATTCAAGCTGTACTGACAAAAAACCGATTAGAATATTACGACTCATTTCATGCTTAATCTTCTGGTCAAGGTTCGAGGGCGAACATACCTAAGTACACAATTTCATAAATACGATAACATTCATTTTTGTCATTCTGAGCCGCCAAAGGCGGCGAAGAATCTCATGAAAAGAGACCCTTCGCCTTCGGCTCAGGGTGACAAAAATACGTGACCGAATTTATGAACTGCTGTACTAAGCCTCTTGGCGGCAATGGTAATGCTGTTCCTGAGAGGCCTCAAGGCTACACTTCCTTCAACCGCCGTAGGCCATTATTAAGGAAATTAATTTCCCCCAATCCCGTGTCCAAGAAAATCGGATCCACCCCGGTGAAAGGAGAAAGGCGCATGGCGAAGCCAGAGGTTTCGGGCATTTCCAAATTATTGGCCAAGAGAGAACGGGAGATAGTGGAGGCCTGGACCAAGGCCCAGGGGGAGATCCCGGCCTTGAAAAAGGGGTTGATCTCCGACAAACAACTAAAAGAAGAGTCGGCCAACTTTTTCCGGCTATTAGTGGCCGCCACCGCGGGGGAAATCTGGAGGATATCGCCGCGCCGGAGTATGAGCCGGTCACCAAGTTCCTGGCCAACCTCTCCGGCTCCCGGGCCGCGGCGGGTTTTCGCCGTTGGAAACCGTGCATTACATCCTGTCCCTGAAGAACGCGGTGCTGGAGTTTTTGCCGGAGGAATTCGGCGGCCGGGCGGAGGAGCTGCTCAAGGCCAGGTTCGATTTTTCCGCTCTCACCGAGAAACTAAGCCTGATCACCTTCGAGACCTATGTCAAGGCCAGGGAAGAGGTCATCAAGGAGCAGCAGAAGTCCTTGCTGGAGCTGTCCACCCCGGTGATCCAGGTCTGGGAGGAGGTCCTGATCCTGCCGCTCATCGGCACCATTGACAGCGTTAGGGCCAAGCAGATCATGGAGAGCCTCCTGGCGAGCATCGTGGCCACCAAATCCTCCTTCATCATCATCGACATCACCGGGGTGCCGGCGGTGGACACCGAGGTGGCCAACCGGTTCCTGCGGGCCATGCAGGCCGCCAGGCTCATGGGGGCGGAGAGTATTTTAACCGGCATCAGCCCCATGATTTCCCAAACCATGGTCCACCTGGGGGTGGACCTGGGAGGTTTCTCCACCCGGGCCTGCCTCAAGGACGGCCTGGAGCTGGCCTTCCGGAAATTAAAGCTCAAGGTGATCAGGACCGCGGGGTAAATAAATGGAGAGAGTGCCCATAGTTGACGAGAAAGAGGCGATCCTTAAATCCTTCCGGATACTCCTGGAGATCATGATGGCTTACGGCGTGGCTTATAAGCATTACCAGGATCTGCAGGCCCATGGAAGCTGTGATACCTGAGAAGAAGCCTCAGCCGGGATTTGAGGCATATGCCGCTCTGGTCATGCGATATCTCCGGGAGAGCCGGGAAGACCACCTCTACAACCTCTATGAATTGAGCAAGGTTCTCATGGATGCCGGGACGACCCCGGCTGATATCCTGTCCCGGCACCTCGAGTCCCTGGAGAAGGTAATAATCGAAGGCTCCGTCCACTTGCAACCGGAAGCGCTCCTCCATACCTTCCGGGCCTTCCTGGAGGTCTTGTCCCCGTATGAAATAGCCTTCGGCCATTATGAGGAACTGAAGAAGCTGAACCTGCTCCAGGAAGTCAGCCTGAAACTCCTTTCTTTTCTCGACCTGGACTCCTTATGCCGGTTCATGGTGGAAAAGAGCGCCGCGTTATTAATGATGCAAAAAAGCTGTTTATACCTCAGGGATGGGGCCACCGGGGAGTTGGTCTTCGAGGCGGCCACCGGTTTGCCGGGAACTGCGGCGCCCCAGGCCGGCGGGAACCTTCTCCCGATTTGCATCCCCTTGAAAACCGACAAGGTGGCGATGGGGGAAATCCGGCTGGGCGGCAGGAAGAACCTCACTCTGAATGAAATAGAAAAACGGATGGCCGCGGTGTTGGCCGGCCAGTTCGCCCTCGCCCTGGAAAGGATAAGGTTGTACCAGACCCTGGAGGAGCGGTCCCAAACCGACGGGTTGACCGGGCTCTTTAACGTCCGGTAATTCCAGGAGGCGGCGAGAATAGAGGTGGCGTGGGCCCGGAGATACGGGCGGCCCCTGTCGCTGTTGATGGCGGATATCGATAATTTCAAGCAGATCAACGACCGTTACGGACATCTGCTGGGAGATGCGGTTCTCAAGCACGTTGCCCAGCTTCTCAAAGGCACCCTGCGGGCCACGGACATTGTGGCCCGGTACGGCGGGGATGAATTTGCCGCGCTCATGCCGGAAGTGGGGAAGATACGGGCTCTCAAGGCCGCCGGACGCGTGCTAAACAAGATCAGAAGTCACGGGATCGAAGCGGATGCAGATCTTTTAACGATAACCCTGAGTATCGGCGTCGCCGAATTTTCCGAAACCGACCAGGATGGGTCGGACCTGGTGAAAAAGGCTGATGCGGCCTTATACCAGGCGAAAGGGGAAGGCCGGAACCGGGTTTGCTCTCATGGAGGAGGCGCCTGATGGACATTAAGGTAAATCCCAGCTATGACCAGCTCCTCGCAGACTACCTGGAGACCGGACAGGAGACCGCCCTTTACCAGGTGGCCCAGTTCGGCAAGCAGCTGATGGAACAAGGGGTAGGGCCCGAGTCCATCGTGGAGATGCATCTTCAGGCCGTAAAAAAAATCAACGACCATGGCAAGGTCTATCCCCAAGAGGTCATTGACGAATCCTTCGCCTTCCTGATGGAAGGCATCATGGCCTACGGCCTGGCCTTCAGAGAACATTTGAGTTCCAAGACCGAGGGCTACCTGGCCGAGATCAGGGAGCTGAACCAAAGGCTGAGTCAAAAATTGGTGGAGATGACCGCGCTCCATGAGACCGTCGAGATGGCCGGCTCTTCTCTCGAGCTGGAGGAAGTGCTGGCCTTTGTCCTGGAAAATGCCGCCAGGACCTTGAAGGCCGAGAACGGTTCCTTGATGCTGTTGGACCCGGAAGCGGAGGTTCTCACCATCAAGAAGGCCTACGCCCTGGGCGAGGACATCATCAGCAAGACCCGGATCAGGATGGGGGAGGGGATTGCCGGCCTGGTGGCCCAGAGCGGCGAACCCTTGCTCATGCATGGGCAGGAAAAAGGTGGAAAAAAGTATAAGGGAGTACATTCCGTCTGTACCCCTTTGAAGACCCAAAAGGGAATTCTTGGGGTTGTCAACCTCAATCGGGGGATAGGTCAGGAAGCCTTTAGCGAGGAGGATTTAAGGCTCCTTATCACCATCACCCGCGAGGCGGCCACCGCCATAGGAAACTCCAACCTATATCGCGATCTGCGGGATAGCTATCTCAGCACCATCCGGGCCCTGGCCGCGGCGCTGGAAGCAAAAGACCCGTATACCCGGGGCCATTCCGACGCGGTGGCCAGATATGCCGCGGCCCTGGCCGGGAGGCTGGGGTTGTCTCGCCAGGAGATAGAGACCATCGAGGTGGCGGCCATTCTGCACGACATCGGCAAGATCGGCATTCATGAAGAAATTCTCAATAAACCTGATAAACTGAATGATGATGAGTGGCAGCAGGTGAGACAGCATCCTGAATGCAGTCTGAAAATCCTTGATAATATTAACTTCCCCTGGGATATCAAACCCCTTATCTATTCCCACCATGAAAGGTATGACGGGAAGGGTTACCCCGATGGCCTGAAAGGGGAGGAAATCCCGCTGGGGGCCAGGATCATTGCCGTAGCCGACGTCTACGATGCCATGACCTCGGACCGTGCCTATAGAAAAGCCATGAAAAAGAAAGCGGCCATGGAAGAGATTCAAAGGTTGGCCGGCGCCCAACTTGACCCGGGGATCGTCCAGGTTTTTATCGACATATTGAGATCAGAAGGAAAACGAAAAGTTTGACGACCACAACTTGGCGATTTTCCCCAAAAGGACAGAAATGCGGCATCGCCCCACGGTTTGATGCGGATTTCGGCAAGCTCTTTAAGGTAAGTCTCCAGTAAACTCATCGCCCCCAGCCGCAGTCATTATGACAGAATCGCTATAAACAAGAAAGGCCCTATTCAGGGCCTCCTATTTTTCACACCCGGTATCATTGGGGGACAGATTGGGGACACTTTTTAGGCTCGTCCCCTCATTTTGGCGACGGATTGGTGACGGTCTTTTTAACTACCTGCTTCTAATAATTTCAATAAGTTAAATGGCGGAATAGGCAGGATTCGAACCTGCGGACAGTTTTCGGACATACTTTTGAGGTTCTTTTGATGCCCGAAACCCTTGATTTATCAGGGTTAAATTTGGTGGAGGCGGCGGGAGTCGAACCCGCGTCCGCAAAAAGTCCCTATAAGCGTCTACATGCTTAGCCGGTGTTTTATCTTCGCTCGCAGCGACTTCCCCCGGCAGAATTCCCTCGAGCTAGCCCGCATTAAAATTTTCGTCCGGCCACCCACAGGCGAGGTGGACAGCTTTGCCAGAATGTCGTCACCTGGAACCCTATCCTGGCATCAGGCGCCAGGCGCTGGCTTTAAGCAGCCAGAGCGTAGCCGTAGTTGTCGGCAATTATGGTTTCCTACCCGTTTTACGAGCGGACAGGACCTCGGCATGCAACTTACAGTTTCCTATTTACGTCGAAGCCGTTTCGCCCCCTGTTATTATTATAAGTTTTTTTTGGGATTTTGCAAGCCACCCAGCAGCGGGTTTAGCGGTTTGGCAGTTTAGCGGTTTGGCAATTCGGCAGTTTGGCAGTTTGCCGGCATGACGGTTTGTCATTAGACTTGTCGCGACAGTGAATCCCACTAATCCCACTAATCCCACTAATCCCACTAATCCGCTAAACCGCCAACCAGCCAACCCGCTTAACCGCTATCTCCTCATCTGCCGGGCCGCGGCCATGAGGCGGTACACCGAAGCTCCGGCCAGGGCCGCGATGTCCTCGGTGGGGAGTTGCCGGGAAATGGTTTCGTCGAAAAGGATATTGGCATCCGGGGGAAACTCCTCGTCTCCCCGCCACAGCACGTGAGTGACGGGCGCCAGGGGGAAGGCCAGGAACCGGGCCCCCGCGTCCCCCACCGCCACCGGCTGGCCGCCCAGACGCCGGGCCACTTTCATATAAAAATCCAGGTCTTGCCCGAAAGTTTCCAGCAAGGGCTTTTTGGCCCGGGCCACGAACGCGCTCCAGTAGAAGCTGCCCTCCGGCACCTGGCGGAAGTCGATATTGATCTCGCTCAGAGGCTCGCCGGTGCATCTCAGTATGTAGTGAAGGATGAGAATCTGCTCCGTCAGAGAGACCTCTCCCTCTTCATTCTCCTTGGTGACCGTAATTTCCGGCCAACTGATGCGGCGGCCCTGGCCGAAGTACGGCGCCACCAGCCATTCTTTCTCGCCGTCGAAAAAATATTCCGAACCCGTCCGGGGGGCCAGCCGCTTGGGGTTGATTTTCTTCAGTTCCGCCGCGGCCAGGGCGATGGCCGCTTTATAGTCGTCAACGCGGGGCATGCCGTCTCCTCTTAGGTTTTCGGTTTCCGGTTTCCGGTTTTCGGTCAAATATATCCTGGCGGAGTGGGAAACCGCCGTACATCAAGCCTACCCGGGGGAATTGGCGTATTCCCGGCTTACACATTATATCCCAGTAAATTTTTCTGTCACCCTTTGGGTTGGTTCGTTACTTTGACCGCCCCGAACCCTTGACAGCCCTGCTTATCCCGGAATATAGTAAACAGAGTGGGGATGTAGCTCAGCTGGAAGAGCGCCTGCTTCGCATGCAGGAGGTCAGGGGTTCAAATCCCCTCATCTCCACCAATGAATTCGGCCACTTATGTGGCCTTTTCTTTTTCCTGAAAGTGGCTCCTGCAGGGGTCCATGCGGGGTTTTCGAGGCTGTCCCATCCGTAGTTGAAAGGAGGTGGTGGGCATTGGGGCTGCGGCTTTTCCTCTGGCCCACCATTATCGGTAGGTGTTGACCTGGGGTCCTTGAATTTAACAGCAGTGATATATTTGGGTTCTGGAGTTTTTGTATTCCAACGTCTTTGAAAAAATAACCTTTCATTGATTTTTTTTGCTAAAATCCTTCCCCACCAGACAGGGAGGTCTTCAAAACCATTTGTAGGTTGCGGAGGCCAAGGTTGCCCACAATCTCGGTTTACCGCCAGGGAGAAAACAACCATGAGAATTTTCGTGAGAATTTGGCTCCTGGCCCTGGGATTACTAATTTTTACAGGCGGCCAACAAGCCCTGGCCGTGGTCTTGATCCAGCGTCCCGATAACCTGATCTACGAAGGAAAAAAATACGTAATTGACTCCTATCCTCTGGAATCCTATTACGGGCCAGGCCGGCCCCGTCCCAAATTTAAAGTGCATAACCCCGACATTCGGCGAGGGTATACGGCTACCTGGGAAATCGATAAGAGCACCCTCTATTTAAAAAGGATTTCTGCCTCCGTAAATGGGAGACAAGTGTTTTTGGACAACCTCTTTCCAGGACAAAAGGATCGGGTGGCCGCCTCCTGGTTTACGGGAAAACTCCGTGGATTCAGAGGCGGGCCATGGCTTATCCTCACTATCAAGGACGGCAAGGTGGCCAATACGGAAGTGCTTGATAATAAAAATAAAAAATTAAAAGGAGAGAAATAAGGTTCAAACGCGGTTTCGAGGAGGGGTTAGGCTCCCGCAGCCGCCGGCTTTTATCTGAAATGGCGGCACCGACGTCTTGCCTGTACCTGAGACTGATGCAAAAGGTTGCCAAGTGGGGATAGTAGGTTTTTTGTCATTCTGAGCCACCGTAGGTGGTGAAGAATCTAGACCCTTCGCTTCGCTCAGGGTGACAATTTGGGATTATTCGGGTAATTGCAACAGTCGCACATACTTCAGCAACCACCGTGGGATTGGAAGTCCCACGGAGGGATGACGAAGGAGGTAAAAAATGTGAGAGTGTTATCCTAAGATAATAAGAACATTTCCTGATACCCAGCGAAATTATGGTCTTGCTCGAAATAGGGGAAAGGATGGTCGAATTCGATATTACTTAGTACACAATTTCATAAATACGATAACATTCATTTTTGTCATTCTGAGCCGCCAAAGGCGGCGAAGAATCTCATGAAAAGAGACCCTTCGCCTTCGGCTCAGGGTGACAAAAATACGTGACCGAATTTATGAACTGCTGTACTTAGATAAAAAGTATTTCGAGCAATACGAGATTCCGGCATCCGAGGGGGAAAAGTTGAGCCCTTATGACAAGGCTTACAAGACCCAGATGTCAGTTGAATAAGGAAGCACATTCCTATGGAGCCCCCATGGGTTTGTGGGATTTCAAAAAACCTCTTTAACCCAGAGAGGAAACCTGTCCCTAAGGATGGCGGCAGGGGCTGCGGCCAGACTCCTGGCATGACGGCAGCCCCAACCCCCACAGGGAATCATGCTCCAGGTGTTCGCTTACGACGCCGAGGATAAGCTGCTGCGCACCGGCAGCGGCTACTTTGTAAGTCCCGAAGGCCGCTTCCTCACCGCCTGGCAGGTCTTGCTGGGGGCTTCCAGGGCCATGGTGATGACGGCGGAAGGGAAGGAATACCCCGTCCAGATAGTGGTGGCCGGAAATGGGAAAACCGGCCTCCTCCTGGGGATGGCGGGCCCTTTGCCCGGCCCGCCGCCGCACCTGACCCTGGCCAAGCAAATGCCCCAAGTGGGGGAGCGGGTCATCGCCCTGGGGGCCACCGGCAAGACCCACCCCCTGGTGGGGGAAGGCGTGGTTTCCTCCATCCTGGAATTCCCCGATCACGGCAAAGTTATCCACATTTCCGTACCCATTACCTCGAAATCCTGGGGAGGCCCGGTAGTCAACGATAAAGGGGAGGCGTTGGGGGTGGCCATCTCCGGGACCCTTAGCGGCCAGAAATATAATTTTGCCCTTCCGGCGATGACATTGGCTGAATTGAAGGAAACGCCCCAGGCTTTCCCCTACTGGGCCCAGGCTCATTCCAAGGAAGCCCTGGGGCGGTGCTTCAAGAAAGCCGACGCCGCGGAAAAAGCCGGCAGCCGCAAAGACGTGCTGGGCTGGTACAAGGAGGCCGTCCGCATCAAGCCCGATGACGCCCGGGCCCGCACCAAGCTGGGGGTGGCCTATTACAAAGACGGGCTTTATAAGGAGTCCCTGGAGCAGTTCCGACAGGCCGCCCGGTTCAAGCCCGATGACCCCCAGATGCAGCTCAACTTGGGTCTGGCCGCTCTCAAGGCGGGACAGCGGCCCGAAGCGGAACGGGCCTTGGAAGCCCTGAACCAGCTGGACCCCAAAATGGCCCAGAAGCTGCAAGCTTCCCTGAAGGCGTCCCCGGGGACGACCCCGGCCGCGGCCGGGGCGGCGGGACAGGTAACTCTCCCCGAACTTTTTAATAGAATCAAGCCGGCAGTAGTGTTCGTGGAAAATTATGATTCCCACAAGAAGCGACTCTCCCTCTCCAGTGGGTTCTTTATCAATGCCCAGGGACATTTCATCACCAATTATCATTGTCTGCGAGGCGGTTCCAGCGCCACGGTCAGAACCAGCGACGGCAAACGCTACCCGGTGAAACTGATCCTGGCGGAAGACAAGTTCAACGATCTGATGCTGGCCGCCATTGACCCGCCCCCGGCCGGCGTCCCCTATCTGCCGGTGACCGGCGCCCTCCCGCAAGTCGGGGAAGAAGTGATAGCCTTGGGCAATCCCAAAGGACTGGAATGGACCCTCAGCACGGGGATTGTCTCGGCCATCCGGGGTTACCCCACACCGCAACGTCAAGTGGTGCAAATTACGGCTCCCATGTCCCCCGGCTCCAGCGGCGGTCCGATCCTGAACCGCAAAGGCCAGGTGGTGGCCGTGTTCGCGTTCTATCACCTGACGGGGCAGAACCTGAACTTTGGGCCACCGGGGAAACTTGTCCTGGCTCTTAAACCAAACCCCGGTAAAACTATGGAGCAGCGGGCCCAGGAGTGGTTGGCGGAGGCCCAAGAGCTCACCCGACAAGGGACGGAACACTTGCAAAAAAAGGACCTCAAAAAGGCGGCCAAGACCTTCGAAGAAGCCATCCTATCCAGACCCGACTACGCCTTGGCCCACTACAACCTGGCTTATGTCCACTACTTGAACAACAACCAGGATGGCTTTAAGAAGGAATATGCCAAACTCAAGGAAATTGATTCGAAGCTGACGAAGGAGTTGGACACGCTTACAAGAAAGGTGGACCAGAAGGCAAAGAAGGGAGGAAAGCCGAGTCAGAAGTAGTGATATGCAGCCAGACTTCCGCTTAATCTCAGGTTAAGACAAAAATACCAGAACCCCCTTTAGCCTTTATCTATGCCGATTGCCTGCGGCTAACGCCAAGCTCACCCCGGCCACCTATTATCAAAGGACCGAGAAGTGGTAGTTGACGATGAGGCGCAGGTCGTCAACGGTAGGGTTGCCCCCTCCCCGCTGCCAGTTATGGGCGTAGCGCAGCCGGAACGCGAATCCCTCCAGCAAACCGCGTTGGGGCTTCCACTGGAGGTCAAAGTTGAACTCGTCCTCGTTGGGCACCGCCTGCCTGGTGGTGGGATTGGCCTGGTTCCAGCCGTGGACCCACAAGGCATAGGCCGTCACCCCCTCCAGGCCCAAGCGGGCAAAATTATAGGTTCCCTGGATCATGAAGGCTTGTTCGCCGGCGTTGTTGAAATCCGAAAACTGGACGCTGGTGTACCCCGGGTAGCTGCCCCAGCTCTCGAATAAATTAATCCCGCCGATGGCGTTGTTGGTATAGGCCAGGGTCAGCATGGCCTTCCGGTAGCTGACGTTGCCTCGGACGCCAAACTGCCGGGTGGAGAAGGGGCGTCCGAAAAGCAAATTGCCGCCCGTGCTCTCCTGGTCGGTGAACTGGGCGGCCAGTTGGAACCCCAAGCCGCTTTCCAGCGGCAGGGTGACTTTGGCTTCCGTATAAAAGATATTAATGATGTCCTGGGAATAGTAATTGATGCCGCCCAGGGAGAAATTTTTCATCTCAAAAATGCCACCGGCCACCGCCACTCCCCGGTCCACCTGGGCGCCGGCCACTTGGGACATGGGGACGAATTGGGAGGAATCCCGGGGCTTCATTTTGGTGAAATAACCGCCGCCGAAGCGAAAATGCGGGGCGTCACCCTCCCCGCCGATCCTGGCCATGAAGGTGTAGGCCTCAAAGGTATTGGGGATCATGCGGTTGTCTTGCTGGTTGATGTAGGGAGTGTCGTAGGCCTTGCGAAAGATATCCACCACGAGTTTGTCGGTTATTTTGACTTCGCCGTAAATCTGACCCAGTACGTTGATGTTTTTCTGACCGGGTTTAAGGAGCCCGGTGCCGTCCCGGCCGGGAGGGGCGTAGAGATGGTCGGAAGTGTAGCCCACGGCCCCCACCGCCAGATGATTTAGGAGGTAGCCCGATTTAAAGGCCAGGTTGCCCCCCAAAGCCCAGGCCTCGTTTTTGCTGTTGCCGTCATTGTCCCGGTAGAAGTAAAAGGTGCGGGGGTTGACCTCCAGCTTGGCGTCCCGGATCAAGGGCGGCAGGTCCTTAAGTTGTTCTTTCAGCTTCTCTCTTATAGCCAGGGGGGGGTGAAACGGCCTATACAACGGGCGAAAAGCCAAATCCGACGGCACCAGGCTTTCTTCCACCGAGCTGGGAGGTGGGCGGTCCAGCCGGAGCGCTTCCTGCCCCCAAACCGGCGCCCCGCTCCCCGCAAGTCCCGCCACCGCCATAGCAAGACAGAGGCGGAAGAGGAGCCGGAATCGGTAAAAAGAAGCCCCCGGCTTCATAATTAATTGCTCCGAATAATAATTGTTCCATGATATGGCTGCTCTGGCTTAATGACCAAAACTGGCTCATGAAGGCCCTTTATTTCAGTTGACCATCCAGACCACAAAGCAATCGCGTGAATTAAAGATAATGGTTGAGCGGTTTTAACAGCATTGACTTCTCCTAATCTATTTTCATTTTTCTGGAAGAAAATTGCCGCAGTTGCAGCGTCTCTTATATGTTCGTCTACGGTTCTTCTACTTTTAGCAGAACCAGAGACAAAAGCTTCCCAACAAAAAAATATTTGTTTACCATCTGGAGGAGGCCATTTTAGTGAATCAGTGGTAAAATTGTATTGATTTGCAGCATTTCGAATCTCTCTTAATATCCATGCCGCTAAATGTATTCCAAGGGTAGTGACATAACCGCCTGCTGGTGCAAACATGGAACGGTCCCCCTCGCCTTCTCTTCCCTTACATAAATCACCAACAGTCTTAGGTATTGGCAAAAAGAGAGGGGACTCAAAACCCAGTGAAACACTGCATCTCTTCTCAAAATCCTTCAGCAGATATTTGATTAAACTTTTTATGGTAACATCTCCAATTGGTGGGACGTCTTCACCAGGCTCGCAACGTACCCAGGCAAAGTTACCTCGAAGAGTGCTTCCGATATCACAGCCATAAATGAAACGTTTTTGATAACCCATCGCAATGCCCTCCATTAACTTATCCCGGCCCTTTTTAAATAGGTTTCTTAAAGGGGGTTGGGAGGGGAGTTTGAGGGGAGGCCGGAGGACCCGCGTCCCCCGGCCCTCCCCTCAAGTTAACCCCTTAGCCAGGCGATAGGCTTCCACATAGCCCCGGGCGATGGCCCGCACCGCCCGGCCGATGTCGAGGTAAACCTCGTCCGGCAGGTTGGCGAAGGAGACGCGCACGGACCAGTCCGGCGCGTCGAAGCCGCCGCCGTTTAAGAGCACGATGGAGTGGTCCTCCGCCAGGCGGAAGACGATGTCCAGGGGGTGGTAATGCTCCTTGATAAACTGGATCACTCCTTCATCCACGTATTTCTTCAGCCAGAATTCGAAGTCGATGAGGCCGTAGTACTCGGCATAGAGCGGGCCGATCTTCACGTCGATCCCCAGGCCCTCCAGGATCAGCTTGACCCGGTGGGCCACGATCTTCATTACCGATTCCTGATAGCTGTTGTCCTCGTCCATGAGCTGGAAGAGGGAAAACAGCAGCATCTGCGCCTGCTGGGGCAGCGACAAACCCGCGGTGTGGTTCAGGGCCACGTCCCGGCTGTCGGCCACCAGGCGGTCGATGAACTTGAGACCGGCCGGGTCCAGGGCGATCTTCTCATACCGCTTGGTGGTACCCTCCCGCTCCGGGGCCGGGAGCCCCGCGATCATCTTATCAATGATGTTGTCCTCATGGAGGGCGATGACGCCCAGGCGCCAGCCGGTGCAGCCCATGTATTTGGAGTAGGAATAGACCCCGATGGTGTTCCGGGGGAGATCGGCCATGAGGGACCGAAAACCTTTCACGAAAGTGCCGTACACGTCGTCCGTGAGGATGATGAGGTCCGGCCGCTTGGTCTTCACCAGGTTGTCCAGCTTCTGAATCACCTCGGGGCTGACGGCCACGGACGGCGGATTGCTGGGGTTGATGAGGAAGAAGGCTTTGACCTTGGGGTCCTCCAGTTTAGCCAACTCGGCGTCGGAGAACTGGAAGCGGTTCTCCTGGGTGGCCATCACTTCCACCACGTTGAACTGGTATTCGCTCAACCGGGGAATTTCCAGATAGGGCGAGAAAATGGGGGTCCCCAGCGCGATGGTGTCGCCCCGGCGGAGAACCTTGTTGGTGATGAGGGAATCGAAGACATAGCACATGGCCGCGGTGCCGCCCTCAGTGGCAAACAGGTCGAACTTGCCCGCAGGCGGCTGGTTGCCGCACATGGCCCACATCAGGTAGGCATGCACCACTTTTTCATTGTGGGCCAGCATCCGGTCAGGCACGGGGTAGTTGTCCGCAATGAGGGAGTCCACCAACTCGTGTACGAAAGCGTCAGGGTCGAAGCCGAATTTTTTCACCGCGAACGGCGTCATTTTCTTGAGGAAATCAATTCCCGGCGTCGGGGCGTTTTTGGCGAGCCAGGCCGCCAAGCGCGCCGCAATGCCATCCTTGGCCGGCATGCCGCCCAGGTCCGGGAGGTCCATGACCCGCTTGGATTCGGTAATGGCGAACTGGCCCAGGGTGAAAAACGCCTCCCGGGGCGTGGTGGCCACCCAGTTGGGGTTGCCCCGGCCGGCGTTCAGCATGGCCGCGGCCGCCTTTTTGGCGTGTTCCTTGGCCAGGGAGATGAGCTTGTCCTTGATCTCGAAGGGGCTCAACTTGTCATATTGGCGCAAGGTGGCGATGGATTCGTCCATGGAATGTTCCCCTCCTCGGGATAAATTTGGGCAAGCGGCGGTTTAAGGGCGGCTGGGGCGAAAACTGCTTCAACCCAGCATCAGCACGATGACTACGCCCCAGATGATGAGCAGGGTGTTGCCCACGGCATAGGTCACAGTATAGCCCAGGGCCGGCGTCTTGCTCTGGGCCGCGTCCTGGATGGCGCCCAGGGCCGCGGTGGTGGTGCGCGCCCCGGCGCAAGCGCCCAGGATGATGGCCGGGTGCATCTTGAAGAAGTACTTCCCCACGAAGATGCCCACCACGAAGGGCATCAGGGTGATGAAGATGCCGGCGAAGAACAGCAGCACCCCGTGCTGTTTCAGGCCCGCCACGAAGCCTGGGCCGGCGCTGATGCCCACCACCGCGATGAAGGTGGTCAGCCCCACGTTGTTCATGACCCACAGCGCCGGAGAGGGGATGCGGCCGAAGGTGGGGTGCACCGCGCGCAGCCAGCCGAAGACCAGCCCGGCGATCAGCGCGCCGCCGCTGGTGCTCAGGCTCAAGGGCACTTTCCCCACCTTGAGGGATAGGGCGCCGATGAGGCCGCCCAACAGGATCCCGAAGCCCACGAACACCATGTCGGTCATGTCCGTGGCCCGGTCGGCGTAGCCCAGGAGTTTCGCGGCCCGCTCCACGTCAGGTTGGGCGCCGGCGATGGTGAGGACGTCCCCCCGGTCCACCACGGTGCCCAGGGTGAGAGGCATCTCATGGCCGCCCCTCACGAGCTTGCGCAGGAACACCCCCCGGCCCTGGCGGCCGGCGTCGGACTCGGCGATCTCTTTTAAGGTCTTGCCCGCCACGGCCTTGTTGGTCACCACCACGTCGAGGATCTCCGCCGGAAAGTCCAGGAGTTCCCGGTCGTCCACCTCGGGGCCGATGTCCTTCTCAATTTCCACCAGCGCCGCCCGGGTGGAACCCAAGGCCAGCACATCCCCTCCCTGGAGCACAAACTCCGCGGGGGGGTCAAGAATTTTGCCGCCCTGGCGCACCCGCTCCACAAAGACCCGATGGGGCGAGAAGTGCGCCTCGAAGTCCGCCACGGTCTTCCCCACCAAGCTGGGGTTGGTCAACTGATAGGCTCGGGCCGCCAGCCGGGTGTAGGCGGAGATGACGCCGGGCTCGGGCTGCCCCGCGCCCATTTTCTGCTCCAGTTCCTTGCACTCCGCCGGCAGGTCCACCCCCAGGAGCTTGGGTCCCACGGAGGCCAGGAACCACGCCGACCCCGCGGTGCCGAAGATGTAGGTCACCGCGTAGGCCACCGGAATCTGGTTGATATACGCAGCTTTCTGCTCCGACGAGATGGCCAGTTGATTGATGGTGTCGGTGGCCACCCCAATTACCGCGGAAATGGTGCAGGCGCCGGAGAGCAAGCCCGCGGCCGAGCCCAACGGGAAACCCAGGAGCAGCGCCGCCAGGTAGGTGGAGAACAGGCAGGCGAGACACAGGATAACCGCGAAAAAAACCTGGGACAGGCCGTCGCTCTTGAGGCCCCGGAAGAACTGGGGACCCACCCCGTACCCCACCGCAAAGAGAAACATGAGAAAGAAGACGGCCTTGACGTTGGGAGAGATGGTGATATTGAGCTGGCCGATGACCACTCCGGCTAAAAGCGTCCCGGTGACCGCCCCCAGGCTGAATTTCCCGAACTTTTGCTTGCCGATAAAGTAGCCCAGCCCTAGGGTCAAAAAAATCGCCAACTCCGGGTATTGCCGGAGGGTATCAACGAGCCACTCCACAGATGCCTCCTTTTATAAGTCCGGATATTTTTCTTCTTGTGGCTTTGGCCTAACCGGGTTCGTTAGGTGGGCAAAGCGGTCTCCCCCGTTTGGATGGCAGTGAATCCACCCCTGTCCCACTTACCAGGGCATCAAGCTGAAGGTGCTGGCAGGCTTGATGATCTCTCCCGGCCGTTTGTTGGCGATTTCTACGAATTGTTTGGCCCAGGTCGTGATAATGTCCTCGGCGTTCCCGTACCAGGTCAGGCCCTTGAGGTCGATGGGACGAGCCACGGCGTATTCCCGGTCGGCAAACAGGGC
The DNA here is from genome assembly GCA_016874915.1 of Deltaproteobacteria bacterium. Classification (GTDB taxonomy): domain Bacteria; phylum Desulfobacterota; class Desulfobaccia; order Desulfobaccales; family 0-14-0-80-60-11; genus VGSO01. The sequence continues at coordinate 9,032 of VGSW01000032.1, read as the reverse complement.
TACCGTCTCACCGGTGTCCGCGTCCTTGACCCTGGCCTCGAAGGCCACGGTGCTCTGCGCCTGCGTGGTCCTTTCCAAGACCGCGGCAGCCACCCCGGAACCATAGGGACCGCCGATTTTAATGGCATCCAGCAAGACATCGCTGGGCACCAGTTCCGTGAGGGCCAGTTCCAAGATGAGAGAGCCGCGCTCCGGGGCCGGCACCACCCGGAAGCGGTGGTTGGGATCCTGCCAAAAGGCCGTCATGAATTGCGTCCGCATGAAAGCTGCTATATTCGCCACATCCTGCTGCATGTGGTCGACGCGGAAGTTTTGCTGCCACCAGTTGGCCTGCATGAGGTAACCGGTGTGCACCCGGGCGATGTAGATGGTGCGGTATCGGCTCCAGTCCACCCCTTGTTTGAGCCAGGCCTTGTTGAAGGGCATGTCGGGGCGCTTGTACATCAAGTCCACGGGCACGAAGCCGGCGCCATCGGAGGGCGGAGCTTTTAGCTGCGATTCTGCCGAAGACACCGTCGAATCGATCGTGGCGCAGCCGGACATGACGATACCGGCCAGCAGGATAGCCAACCCCAAGGGTCTTAGCCACATATCCTTTCTCACTTAACTAGCTGAATTTATTTTTCAGCGGGGCCTCACCGGTCCCGCCCTGAAAACCTTGACGATTAACCCGATATTATGCGGCAGCTTCGGCTATGGCGGTCTCAAAATGGTTTTGGGAGCCTCTATTCTCGAGTTTAACCCCCGAAGACTTCCTCATTCTTTACAAATATATTCCTTGAAGAAGGCATAGTAGCACAAAATCATAAAAATAATTATATTTTGCCAGATTTTTTGCATATCAATACCTTCCGACAAGGCAAGAAAGAAACGGCGATATACGCCTGCAGGAGGTCAGGGGTTCAAATCCCCTCATCTCCACCAAAGATTTCGGCCGCTTAGGCGGCCTTTTCTTTTTGGGAAAAGGCTTACTGTGGGTTTGCTACCGCGCCGGTTAATACCGGTTCAGCCGCCAATCGTAGTTCTGATAGGTCACTTTTAAGCGGTTGGCATGTTCTTCAATAAAAGTGCGGTCCTGTTCCTTGTCCAGGTAAAAAGCAATGAACCGCAAGCATTCGACCTGGGTGGCGCCAAAGTCTCCCGCGTACCATTTGAAGATGCGAGACAGAGAGATGGTTTGCTGAGACCGGTCCAGGACGACGCCACCGGAATTAATGAAGGCTTGGGCGGCGATGGTGAGTTCCACCTCCAGGTTCTCGGGGGTGTAAACGTCGATGAAGGGACACGAGGCGGAGCCGCACACCAGCGTGAAGTGGATACGGGGGTCCAGGGGCTCAACGATAAAATCAAGACGGGGGTCGCCGGCTCGAAAGGGCCGGAAAAGGGAATAAGGCGGACGGCGGTTGCCTCGGAGAATCCCGTGTTCGATGTCGTCGGGACTGAAAAAATATCTGCCCACCTGGTAGTACACCCGCCGGAAAAAGTTCCAGACCTCTTTAACCGAATCCTTGACGCCCAGGGCAATAACCCCGTGAATGACGATAACGTTATAGAGATTGATCCAAAACGCGATCCGCTCTTCCCGGCGGGCCAGCATTCTCAGGTCCATGGTTTTTAAATTATTGCTCAATTTCAAGTAAGCCTGATAGCTCTCGGACTGCTGAATCCGCTCATAGGCGATCCGGCCGGTGCCGGCTTCGAAAAAAGTTCCCCGCAGATTATCCATGGCGCTTTTTAGTCTCGCGGCCATTTCCTGGGGTGAAACCTCCTCCTGGGGTTCGCCGTCATTTAAAAGCATTTTCTTGAAGACATACCATGACATCGACGTTTCCTTTTCCTGCCTCTTTTAAGGGGAGATAATCTTTCCGGATTCGACCTCGATTCCAAGGCCGCGGCCTTCGGATTACCTAAAACTAATCATGAGGCGGGAAAACTGCAAGCCGCCGGGATTGGCGATCTAAAGAAGAAGGGCGTCTGATTCGATTCCGGAGAATCCAAATCAAGGGGTCGAAAGCCGACTCACGATTTCAGCCTGCCATCACCGGTACAGCCAAAATCGGAGCAATATCACAATAATAACGGTAACCCCTATTGAAATAGATATGGCCTTTTTCTGATGTTCCGCAGGCATTCTTTTTATTATATAAAGAGCGGAGAGCGAACTTCCCAAGATTGCGCCTAATAATAGCCTCATATCTTGAAAGGTCATGGTCAATATGAGGTATCCGGCGGCGCTTCCGATTAATATTCCTATGATGATGACTAAATAATATCTCTTTAACTTCATAATCTTCTTTTTCTCCATTAAATCATCAAGTAATACTTGGAGTCATGCTTATTATGACTCAAGCAAGGTTCGTATAGAAACGGCGGGCGGAGCTGAGCCCTATGGCGCCGCCGGCGCCAGCCCCATCTGGGTTACCATAACAAATCCCCTTTCCTCATGCAAATTTCCCTTCACCTCCTAAACTTTGAACTTTGAACCTTGAACTTTGAACTTTTCAGGACAGAGGACAAGTCCTTGACATTAGACGGTCCTTGGGGTTCAAATGTATCCTCAAGAGCCGGCCCGTGGGGTTGCCGGAGATCGAAGGAGAAAAAAAGATGCCTTATATCGCCCCGGAACACCGCCTCGAGCTTGATGGTCTCATTGACCAGTTGGCCCATGGCATTTTGACCCAGGCGCAAAAATCTCCATCCGACGCGGCCTTCGCCGGCCTGCTGAATTACGCCTGCACCCGCTTGGCCCTCAAAATCGTCCGCCATCGGTTCGGCCCCATGCGCTACTGGCTCATCGCCTTGGTTACCGGCGTTTTTAAAAACATCGCCGACGAATTCTACCGCCGGGTGGCCGCGCCTTATGAAGAACGGCAGATGGCCCAAAGCGGCGATGTGGACCTCTATCGCGAATATATCAAAGAGATTAAAATGGGGTCTGATCCTGGCGGTGACTGCAGATGATCGACGCCCACGCCCACTTAAATGAAATCCAGGATATCACCGGCGCCGTGCAGCGGGCCAACGAGGCCGGAATTACGGCCATCATTGCGGTGGGCATGGACCTATCCTCCAATCAACATACCATGGAACTGGCCCGGCGTTTTCCGGGGATAGTTCACCCGGCCGTGGGTTATCATCCCTGGTCCCTTGTGGAACTGGAACGGGTAAAAGAAATCACCACGGCCAACACGAGGCGGTTTTTTGGAATATAATTTGAGGGGAAGCTGGGAAATATAAAATTAAACCACCAAGACACCAAGAACACCAAGGGACACAATTATTTGGCGTCCTGGTTTCCAGGACGCCAAATAAATGCTCCTTGGTGAACCTTTGTGTCTTTGTGTCTTGGTGTCTTGGTGGTGAATCATTTTTAAGCATTCTCTCCGAAAGGAAATCCCATGAAAGCCATGATACTGCCCCGAGCGGTCAATCTGGCGGACAATAACACTCCCCTGGAACTGGTGGACCTGCCCATTCCGGCGCCCGGGGACGGTGAAATTCTCATCCGGGTCTCCGTCTGCGGGGTGTGCCATACGGAACTGGACGAAATCGAAGGCCGCACGCCCCCCGCCCGGTTTCCCATGATATTAGGGCACCAGGTTGTGGGCCGGGTGGAGGAGACGGGCCGGAACGCCCCCCGGTTCCGTCCCGGCGACCGGGTGGGTATCGGTTGGATCAACCGAGCCTGCGGCCAGTGTCCATTTTGCCTGGGGGACGAGGAAAACCTGTGCCCTGATTTTCAGGCCACCGGACGGGACGCGCCTGGCGGCTACGCCCAATATACCACGGTTTCCCAGGATTTTGCCTACCCCCTTCCGGAGGTCTTCGCCGACGAAGAAGCCGCGCCGCTCCTGTGCGCCGGGGCCATCGGCTACCGCTCCTTAAGATTAACCGGCCTTAAGGACGGGGAAAACCTGGGACTGGTGGGCTTCGGCGCCTCGGGCCACCTGGTCTTGAAAATGGTGCGCCACCGGTATCCCTTGAGCAAAATCTTCGCCTTTTCCCGCACCCCCGGGGAGCGGGACTTTGCCCGGGAGCTAGGAGCGGTCTGGGCCGGAGGCTTCGAGGAAGAGCCGCCGGCAAAACTCCACCGGGCCATTGACACCACCCCCGTATGGCAGCCAGTGATGGCGGCGTTGGCGCACCTGGCGCCGGGCGGCCGCCTGGTCATCAACGCCATCCGCAAGGAAGAACTGGACAAGAAGGCCCTCCTGGGCCTGGACTACGTCCGGCACTTATGGCTGGAAAAGGAAATCAAGAGCGTGGCCAACGTCAGCCGCCGGGACGTAGCGGAATTTCTGGAACTGGCCGCCCGGATCCCTATCAAGCCCGAATACCAGGCCTACCGCCTGGAAGAAGCCAACTAGCACGGGCGTCCCGCCTGTGCTTTATAATGCACCGGCCAGAGGCCTGTGCCGCCAAATCTAAGTCCGCGATGGGAAGTAAAATCTTTGAATTGAACTTGTGAAGCATGCGGCCTGGAGCCTTGATTGACTCTGGCGGCGCCTTCAAATAGAATTATGACTATGCGTTTTCTATGTCTGCGGCTGCTGTGGGGAGTGGCGCTGCTCCTGGGAGGACTATGGCTCGCCCCGGCGGCAGCCGACCCCGGCCCCCCCTCCCCTGCCCCGCCTGCCATCCAGGAAGTCACCAAGGCTCCCGCCACGGCCCGGGTGCTGCGCCAGGTGGCTTTGAAATACGAAGCCAAGATGACCCCTGCGGCCCGGGAGCAGGATTTTCTCGCCAAGGTGAAGCTGGCCAAAGACCACCTGGGGGTGCGCCAGCTTAAAGAACTGCGCCGCCAGACCATGGATTTGCTCTTTCCGGGCCGGGAAGTCTCCTGGGAGGACCTGCGCCGCCGCCGCTGGCCCCGGGGCGACCAGGTGGGGGTGACCTTGAGCGCGCCGGTGTGGGTTCCGGCCCAATCCAAACGAGTAGTTACTTATTGCGGGTTCGAGAAAAAATGGCAGGACGTGGCTCATATGCTGCCCCGGCCTTCGGGCTATGTGTGGCATGCCGCAAATATGAAGGATATCAATGACAAAGCCCATTACCGGGCCGAGCGCATCCAGTTTGAATGTAACAGCAAATTCGCGCCCCTGGCGGCCCTGCTGCTGGAATACATCTTCCGGGAAGGCTGGTATGAGCCGGACAAACGGGTCCCCTTGCTGGTGGTGCGGGGCGGCGAAGACACCTATGCAGCCCCGGCCTTCGGCGGCCCCATAACCGCGGAGTGCCTCTCTTTTCCCGACGAAGAAACCGCCAACATGTCGGCCCAGGTGGCCCTGTGCCGCTTTTCCTCCCTGGCGGACATCTATCACGGCCGCCATGCGCCCCAATCAAACCACCGCCTGGGCCTGGCCCTGGATTTGAATGATTTCAACTACCGGGGGCAGGGGGTGATGGACGGCTCCCCCAACCCCATCAGCCACGCGGCGAGGCAGTTTGACCGGAACGCCATGCACAAGGCGGACGCCAGAAACCTGCCGGCCTGGGTTTACCGGGCCGCCAAAGCTTTTGGCATGAGAATCCCCCAGGAGTGGACCTATTTCGGATATAATACGGATTGGCAGCATGTGGATGTGGGGACGTTGAAAGACAGGGGTCAGGGGAAAGGGAATAGGGAATAGGGAATAGATAGGGAGTAGGGCTTTATCTTGGTGGGGCGGGCCTCCGTGCCCGCCTAAACTGGCCTACTGAGAAACGCCGGTTCTGGCGGGCGCGGAGGCCCGCCCCACCAAGATAAGGTGCAATAGTTATGCATGGGCGTTAAGTTCCAAACAAGTGCCTTTCTGTACGAAACTAAAAAGGAGAGTACAAATGATCAGGATATCTTTTTTAATATTATTATTTAGTTTTTCTTCTGCAGCTTTGATTTGCGGAGAAGTTATTGTTGCAAATGAGATTGAGAGTTTTATGTATGCAGATGGCGAAATGAAACGATCTACAGGAAATTTTGAAATTACTTATAGTTATGAAGGAGACAAAATAATTCGAAAAAAAATACTAAACATTAAAACAAATGAGTTAATTACTGATAATACAATTTATCATATAAAAAGGAATATGGTCTCAGATCCACAAACAGGTTTTAATCCTTTTGGCAGAAGAGCAATAAGAGCAATTGGCAATCCAGGGACTGATTCGATCGAAATTCTTACTATTTTCCCAGAAAAAGGTGCCCTATATATTCAATCTGTAAGGTCTACCATGGATTATTTTATAATAAGTAGGTCGAAAATAGTTAAATAGCGTTCACCTTGTTTTCCAAGCGGAGCATGGGAACAAGGTCAAAAACTCAAAACTTGAAAGTCAAAACTCTGGATGCTCAAAGAATTCATCAACTCCCTCAAAGAATCCGCTGATTACCGGGACATCCTGGCGCATTATCAATATGTGGCGGCCCAGGAGGCGCGGTATGCGGAGGATGCGGGGCTGCCGGGGGCGCTGACTGAAGCCTTGCAGCGTATAGGGATTGCGCGCCTCTATTCCCACCAGGGCCAGGCCCTGGATTTTATTCGGGCAGGGAAGCATATCTTGGTGACCACCCCCACGGCCAGCGGCAAGACCCTGATTTACAACCTGCCGGTGGTGGAGTCGCTCCTTGAGGATCCGGAAGGACACGCCTTATATCTTTTTCCCTTGAAGGCCCTGGAGCAGGACCAGCTCAAGGCCTTGAATGAACTTAACGCCGCCCTCCCCTCCCCTTTCCTACGGGCCGCGATTTATGACGGCGACACCCCTACGGCCCAACGCCAGGCCCTCAAGGCCAAGCCGCCCCACGTGCTGATTTCCAACCCTGACATGCTCCACCTGGGGCTGATGCCTTATCATCATGCCTGGGCTTCTTTTTTTTCCCGCCTCAAATTCGTGGTCATTGACGAAGTCCACACCTACCGGGGCATCCTGGGAAGCCACATGGCCCAGGTGCTCCGGCGCCTGCGGCGCATCTGCGCCCATTACGGCGCCCGGCCCCGGTTTCTGCTGTGTTCCGCCACCATGGCCAAGCCGGAAGAGTTTATCCGCAACCTCACCGGCCTGGAGGTGGAAATCATCTCGGAGAGCGGCGCGCCCCAGTCGGGCCGCCACTACCTGTTTCTCAACCCGCCGGGAAGCGCCCCCGCAGTGGCGGCCCAGATTTTCGCCCAGGCCATCCGCCAAAATTTGGCCACCATCTGTTTCACCCAGGCCCGGAAGCTGACGGAGTTGATCCACGTGTGGAGCCAGCGCCTGGCGCCGGAGCTTAGGCGCTACATCAGCTCCTACCGGGCCGGGTTTCTGCCCGAAGAGCGCCGGGAGATCGAGTCGGCCCTGGCCTCGGGGAAGATGCGGGGGGTCATTTCCACCAGCGCCTTGGAGATGGGCATCGACATCGGCGGCCTGGACGTCTGCCTCCTGGTGGGCTACCCCGGCACCATGGTCACTACCCGGCAGCGGGCCGGCCGGGTGGGGCGCGCCGGAAGGGACTCCCTCATCGTCCTGGTGGCCCAGGCCGACGCTTTGGACCAGTATTTTATCAAGTACCCCCAGGAGTTTTTCGGCCGCCCCCTGGAGGCCGCGGTGGTGGACCCGGACAACCCCTTCGTGGTCAAGGCGCACCTCCCCTGCGCCGCCCAGGAACTGCCCCTGGAGGTCCGGGAGGAGACGGTTTTCGACTTGACCGCCCATGACCCGGCACTCACCGAATTGGTCCGGGAAGGGCGGCTCCTCCTCAGCGCCGCGGGCCACGCCTGGTTCGCCCGGTCCCGTTTCCCCCAGAAGGAGGTCAACATCCGGGGCATCGGCGAGAGCTTCGCCATCTTCAAGACCGGGCAGAAGCGCCCCCTGGGGTCGGTGGACGGCGTCCGGGCGCTAAGGGAGTGCCATCCCGGCGCGGTCTATCTCCACAAGGCCCAGACCTACGGGGTGGAAAAGCTGGACCTGGAGCGGCGCAACGTCTGGGTCCAGCCGGTGGAGCCCAACTATTTCACCCGCATCCAGACGGACAAGGACACGGAAATCCTGGAAGTCCTGGAGAGCAAGGAGGTGGTGGCGTTTCAAGCCCGCACCGGCCGCCTCAAGGTGACGGAACGGTTCCTGGCCTATGAAAAGCGCCGGTTGCCTGGCCAAGAGCTGCTGGGGGTGGCCAGCCTGGACCTGCCGCCCCAGGTCTTCGAGACCGTGGGCATGTGGCTGGAAATCCCCGATGCGGTGAAAAACGCGGTTTACGGCGAAGGCCGCCATTTCATGGGGGGTATCCACGCCCTGGAGCACGCCCTGATCAGCATGTTTCCCCTGTTCGCCCTGGCGGACCGCCACGACATCGGCGGCATCGCCCACCCCGCCCATCCCCAGGTGGGCCGGGCCGCGGTCTTCATCTATGACGGCTACCCCGGCGGGGTGGGCCTGGCGGCCCGGGCCTACGAAATCCTGGAGGACCTGCTGCGCCGCACCCAAGAGCTCATCTCCGGTTGCCCTTGCGAAGACGGCTGCCCCTCCTGCATCCACTCCCCCAAGTGCGGCTCGGGCAACAAGCCCCTGTCCAAGGAGGCGGCCCTGCAAGTGGCGGAGTTGCTGTTAGGGATGGAAGAAACCCCGGTGGCCGCGCCCATGGCCCAAGAACCGGAACCGCCCCCCCTACCCTACTCCCCATCTCCTTCCCCCATTACCGTTCCCTGGATGGCCGGCCGCAAGCTGGGCTTCCTGGACCTGGAAACCTGCTGCTCCGCCGCGGACGTGGGGGGCTGGGGCCAATGCCACCGCATGGGGGTGTCCGTGGCGGTGCTGGCCGAAACCCGGCCGGAGCGGGTAACGGTTTTCCGGGAAGGCGACCTGGAGCGCCTGGCTCAGCGGCTCCAGCAACTGGACCTGGTGGTGGGCTTCAATGTAAAACGCTTCGACTACCGGGTGCTCCAGCCTTACACCCAGGTGAGACTGGCGGACCTGCCCACCCTGGATATCCTGGAGGAACTGCACGCCCTCCTGGGCCACCGCATCTCCCTGGGCCACCTGGTGGAAAAGACCCTGGGGGAAGCCAAAACCGGGGACGGCCT
>VGSW01000031.1 GCA_016874915.1 Deltaproteobacteria bacterium | reverse complement strand
GGAGGGGGCTAAGGGCGCCCGCCCTTACCCCCTCCCCCAAACCCCCACTCCCAATCCCTTAAGATTTTTATATTAGATTCTGTTGGTTTTTCCCCATTGACCCTTTGCGCTGCCGTGGCGCTTTCTTAAAGGTGGCATTGGGGGCCAACCGGGGATACTCTAACTTTTTGCTCGCCAGTAATTCATCAATAGTCAAAATTTGCAGTCGGGGATAGCTCAAGCCCGGCAGATGCTCCGGCTCATAAAATCCTGCGGTGGCGGTTTCCTTTATCATAGCCGGAGTGGGGTCTTTTAACGTCAGGAACGCGGCCAGAACTGCTTTTTCCCTTTCCATAACCCCTTTAAGGTCGCGTATCTGGCTTACGGTCACCTGCCCGCTTTTCACCTGGACAACAATCTTTTTGGCCTTGCCGCTCCTATCATCAATAAAATTAATAATCCCGTCAATTCCAGTGTCAGCCCCTTTTTTCTTTTCTTGGGCTGGCCTGGCATCAACCAGCCCCAAGGCCCACCATTCGAACTGGTAACGGTTCTTCCGGGCGAGTGCTTTGGCCCCAGCTAAATCCTTGGGGACACCTATTTCTACATAGTTGGAAAGGTCATCACCGAAGGTGTCGTGGAGTCGATTCTTAATCAAGGTGATGGCCAGATGAGTTATATCAATTCCGATCCAGCGGCGATGTAGGCGCTCCGCCACGGCCAGAGCGGTGCCGCACCCGCAGAAGGGATCAAGCACTACATCTCCTTCGTTGCTGCTGGCCTTAATGATGTGTTCCAAAAGCGCTTCGGGCTTTTGGGTGGGATACCCCAGGCGTTCTTTGGAAGCTTTATTTATAATGTTAATTTCCCACCAATCGCGAGGCGCTACCCCCGCTCGATCTTCCAAGTAATCACGATAAGTTAGGCCGGGGTACATCTCTTCGTGTTCCGGCCTTAGACCATCGGCAGCCTTTATAGGAGACCCTTTTATATTTCTGCCTCTAATTTGATAATATCCCTTATCATCTTTATATTTGAATTTAGAAAGGGTTACACTGGAATATTCTTCTATTACATCTTTCCAATTAAAGGTTCTTTCAGCATCAATATCTTTACAATAAAACAAAATAACATCATGTTTTTTATTCCATTTGGGTAAAATTCTCTCCCTTTCTTTATAACACCAAATAATTTCATTCAAATAATTATTTGCTCCAAAGACAGCATCCATCACTAATTTAAGATAATGACTGGCGGTTGGGTCACAATGTAAATAAATGCTTCCTGTAGATTTCAGCACTCTTCTAAGTTCAAGCAGCCTTATAGCCATCATCGTGAGGTAAGCCAGCATGTCGTTAAAACCCAAGAACGCCCTTAAAGCGTCCAGGAGCTCCGCCAGCTTCGCAGGCCCGCGATTGATAATTTCCTGGTATGCCTTTTGGGATTCCCGACCCCAATGCCAGGTATCTTCAAACGCCGTGATCTGGGCCGCGGATTTCTCTCCAGTTTTCTCTTCGAACAGAATATTATAAGTGGCGTTGGAATTAAACGGCGGATCTAAATAGATTAGATCCACGCATTCTTCTGGGATATGGTTATGCAGAATTTCCAGATTGTCGCCGAAATAGAGTTTATTTTTCCAAGCTTTTTCTATCATTGTGGGCCCTCTACATTTTTCGGCCTTTTCAGCCCCGCTAAAAAGAAATAAACTTATGGTAGATTCAAACCTATAACATTTGGGGTAAGTTATGCAATATGCCTAAAGAAAAACTCTATCTCAAAGCCATCGCCTTTGACCTGGGCAATGTCCTGGTAAAAGTGGACCATCAAAGGTTCTGCAAGGAGTTGGCCCGGATAGCCAAAACCACTCCGGAGGACATTTTTAGCGCCATTTTCGAATCCGGGCTGGAATCCCGCTTTGACACCGGCCGCCTCTCTGAACGAGACTTTTACGAGCGGGTCCGGAAACATCTTGGCCTTAGCGTCCCCTTCCTGCAATTCTGCTTATTGTGGAATGAAATTTTCGAGCCCATGGAAAGGATTGAGGAGATCTTGGAGCGGTTGTATCCCCGTTATCCCCTTTTCCTCCTTTCCAATACCAATTCCTTGCACTTTAGTTATATAGAAAAACGTTTTATCCATATTATCCCATATTTTGAATCTTTTATTCTCTCCTACCTGGTGGGCAGCCGCAAGCCCGAGCCCGGCATCTACCAGGCGCTCATCAAAGAAATGGGGGCGCGTCCGGAGCGCTGCCTGTTCGTGGACGACAAGCTTCCCTTCGTGGAAGCCGCCCGGGAGCACAGTTTGGTGGCCTGGCATTTCACCGATCCCCAGGATTTTTGCCGTCGCCTCACGGAGCAAGGCGTCTGGTAGTTTCGAGTTTCGAGTTTCAAGTTTTGAGTTGTGAGAAAAAGCGAAGAGACGCCTGTCAGTGGGGACTGCCCATTCTTCAATTCGATGGAAGCCTTTGGCAATTGGCTTCCTCTTGCTGAAATGAAAACCAAAAGACCATGTGGCACAGGCTTCCAGCCGGTGGGAAAGCCCCTTGGGAGAGCAGGCGGCGCCCACAGGCCGGAGGCCTGTGCCACTATTTTTTTATGGTCGGTGATCTCTCTCCGGATAGGGAGATTTTTCTCTTTTATACCCTCTCTGGATTCCTTTTTCGGAGCCAAAGGCAATAATCAAATTCTCCAACTACGCGGATTTCCAAAACGAAAACTCAAAACTCGAAACTCGAAACTAAAACGCCTTGCCAATGGCCTTATCCAGCCGGGCTTCGTTCACTTTGTAATCATACAGGGCCTGAACGTAGCGCAGTTCGGCCCGGGAAAGCTGCACCTGGGCGTCGGTGACCTCGATGATGGACCCCACCCCCACCTGGTAGCGCCCCTGGGCCAGGCGGAAGTTTTCCCGGGCCGATTCCATGGCCTTTTTGGTGGCCCGGATTAGCTCCCATCCCGATTTCAGGTCCAGGTATGCCTGTTCCACTTCCTTGCCCACGTCCTGGCGCAGGACCTCGCCGCCGGCCAAAGTGGCCTGAATGTTGGACCTGGCCACCCGCACGTTGTGATAGGTGAGCAAGCCGTCAAACACCGGCAAGGTCAGCCCCGCCCCTATCCACCAGGAGCGGTTTTCCAGGGTGGTGCTGGAGAAAGGCGCGTCGGTGCCCGACCAACCATAGGCCGCCAGGGAGGTCAACGTAGGGAAATAGCCTGCTCTGGCAACGTTAAAGGCCGCCTCATTGAAGTCTTGTTGATAGCGATTTCTCAGAATTTCCGGGCGCTTCTGCAAGGCCTGGGTCTTCAGGTCCGGCAGGGACAGGGGGGCGGGGGTGACGTCCAGGACGTCTTCCAAATCCTTGAAGGGCCAGGTCTTCAGTCCCAGGGCGTTCAACAGGGTGACCCGGGCCAGGTCCACCGCGTTTTTGGCCCGGATGAGGCCGGCCTCGGCGTCGTAGAGGTTGGCTTCCGCCTTGGTGACATCGATCTTGGCCCGCAGCCCCACGTTGTAAAAGCCCTGGGCCTGTTTCAGCAGGGTCTGGTTTTGGGCCACGTTCTCCTGTTCCACCTTCACGGCCCGCTGGGCCGCCAGATTAGCGTAATAGGCGGTGCGGGCGTCCAGCACCACCTTCTGGCGATTGCCGGAGTAATCCTCCCGGCTCTGGTGAAAACTGGCCCGGGACTGGTCGATCTGGCCCGGAGTCTTGCCGAAGTCATAAATGAGCTGGGTCAGGGAGAAACGGTTGATATAAAAGTCCGTGGTCTGGCCGCCGGAGACCCCCCCGAGCCCGGGTGGACCGCTGATTCCCGGAGCGCCAGAGGTGGCGGGAAAGGCGTTACCCCAGAAAAAATTGCCGGTGTAAGTGAATTGGGGCAGGTACGCCGCCCGGGTGGCCCCGATCTGGTATTGGGCCGCGGCCACTTTCTCTTTGGATTCCTTCAAGGAGGGGTGTTCCTTCAGGGCAATGTCAATGGCCTGCTGCATGGTCAGGCGGCCGTTGCCCTCCTGGGCCGGTGCCGGTTGAGCCATGGTCCCGATCAGGGCGACGGCGGTGAATATAATCAAAACCCTGTGGACTCCCCCAGGCTTGCGACTCATATTTCACTTAACCTCTAAATGCGGTATTTAGCCGAATCAAAAATCCGGCTTGCGCAAATGAAAATCCGTGGCCTGTTCAAAGGCGTGGGCGGTCTGGAGGACCACCGGCTCCCCCAAGGGCGGCCCCAAAATCTGCAAGCCGATGGGCAGCCCCGAACTGGAGAAGCCGCAGGGAACGGAGATTCCCGGAATGCCCGCCAGGTTCACCGAGATGGTGAAGATGTCCGACAGGTACATGGTCAGGGGATCGTCGATTTTTTCGCCGATGCGGAAAGCCGGGGTGGGCGTCACCGGCGCGGCGATGACCGCGCACTTTTTAAAAGCCGCGTCAAAGTCCCGGCGGATCAACATGCGCACCTGGGAGGCTTTCTTATAGTATGCCTCATAATATCCGGCGGACAGGGCGTAGGTCCCCAGCATGATGCGCCGGCGCACCTCCGCCCCGAAACCTTGCGCCCGGGTATTATAGTACATCTCCATGAGGTTGCGGCCTTTCATCCGCAACCCGTACTTTACGCCGTCGTAGCGGGCCAGGTTGGAGGAGGCCTCGGCCACCGCCACCACGTAATAGGTGGCCACGGCGTATTCGCTGTGGGGGAGGCTCACCTCCACCAGTTCCGCGCCCAGGGAGGCCAGGGTTTTCAAGGCCGCCTCCACCGCGTCCCGCACTTCCGGGTCCAGGCCTTCCCCGAAATATTCTTGGGGAACTCCCACCTTCAGGCCCCGGATCTCCCGGCCCAGGGCTTCCAGGTAGTCAGGGACCGGCTCCGGCACCGAGGTGGAATCCTGGGGATCGAATCCGGCAATGGCCTGAAGGAGCACCGCCGCGTCCCGCACTTCTTTGGACAAGGGGCCGATCTGATCCAGAGACGAAGCATAAGCCACCAGCCCGTAACGGGAGACCCGGCCGTAGGTGGGCTTCAGCCCCACCACCCCGCAGTGGGACGCGGGCTGGCGGATGGACCCGCCGGTGTCGGACCCCAGGGACGCGGTGCACAGGTCTGCGGCCACCGCCGCGGCAGAGCCGCCGCTGGACCCTCCGGGGATGCGATCCCGGCGCCAGGGGTTATGGGTGGGACCGAAGGCAGAATTCTCCGTGGAGGAGCCCATGGCGAATTCGTCCATGTTGGCTTTGCCCAGGAACACCGCGCCGGCCTCGCGCAGGCGGACGCACACGGTGGCGTCATAAGGCGGGATAAAGTTTTCCAGGATCCGGGAAGCGCAGGTGGTCCGGAGGCCCCGGGTGGCCAACACGTCTTTCAGGGCCAGGGGGATGCCGGTCAAGAGGGCGCCTTCTCCCCGGCGCAGCCGGGCTTCCGCGTCCCGGGCCTGGGCCCGGGCTCCGTCGGCGTCCACCGTTAGGTAGGCGTTGATCTCCTGGTTCCGTTGGCCGATGCGCTCCAGGAACTGCTCCGTCACCTCCACCGGGGAGACCTCGCCCCGGGCCAGCAGCGGCGCCAGCTGGCTGATGCTTAGGCTATAAAAAGGTTCTGTCATCAGACTGCCTGTAACAGTTTTAAGTTTTAAGTCTTAAGATTTTAGTTTTTAATAGCTCTCAATTTCCAATATAATTGATTACTTACTCGCTCACCGCCCTTCCCCCAAAACCGAAAACCGAAAACCGAAAACCGTCTTTAAATAATGCGGGGCACCAGGAAGCTCCCCTCTTCCCGGGCCGGGGCATTTTCCAGGGCCTGATCCCGGGGGAGGCTCTCCTTAACCTCATCCTCCCGGAAGGCGTTAAAAACCGGCACCACGTGAGCCAGGGGCGGCACGCCCTCGGTGTCCAGTTCCTGCAGCTTTTCGATATATTTCAAGATGTCGTTAAGCTGCCGGGTGAATACCTCGATTTCTTCCGGTTTAAGACGCAGCCGGGCCAGATGGGCCACGTGAAGGACTTCTTCCGGGGTAAGAATCATGTTGTTCTCCAGGTTTCAGGTTTCAGGTTTCAGGTTCTTGGTCAGGTCTAGGTTTAACCTAAAACCTGAAACCTGGCACCGAAAACCTGCTCTGTATTATATCCGCCAAAACCGGGGAATAAAGAAGAAAACGGCTTTAACAAAGCAACTGGTGGAATTTTCTCACAAATGGAAAAAATCGTGGGAAGTCCTTGCAGTAAATTTTGGGGTTATAGTAGAAAAAGAATCTGGAATTGGTTATAGTTTAAATAAACAGGTCTATTCAGGAAAATTCTTGTCGCAGAGGCTTGTCCCGGCTCGCGGTTAAATGCCCCCCTTCTCTTCCAGCCTTGGGGAAGGGATTAATTTTCGCGCCGGGCGCCAGAGAGAAAATGAATCAGGTCCATGACTTAGCCCAACTCCAGGAGATCGCCCGCCAGGTCCGGATTGACATCATTGACATGTTGCACCGGGCCGGATCCGGCCACACGGGGGGGTCGCTCTCGGCCACCGACATTATGGTGGCCTTATTTTTCGGCAAGATGCGCCGTCGGGAAGACGACCCCTGCTGGCCCCACCGGGACCGCTTCATCCTGTCCAAAGGGCACTGCGCCCCGGCGCTCTATGCGGTCTTATCCCGGCTGGGCCACTTTCCCCGGGAAGAACTGCAACAACTGCGCCGCTTCGGCAGTATGCTCCAGGGCCATCCCGATTCCTCCTGCACTCCGGGGGTGGAGATCCCCACCGGCTCCCTGGGCCAGGGCTTGTCCATCGGCAACGGCCTGGCCCTGGCTTCCCGGCTGCGGGGACTGGAAAGCCGAATTTACGTGCTTCTGGGAGACGGAGAGGTTCAGGAAGGCATGGTGTGGGAAGCGGCCATGACCGCGGCTCACTACGGGCTGGACAACCTCACCGCGATCATCGACCGCAACCGGCTCCAGATCGACGGCCGCACCCAGGAGGTTATGAGCCTGGAACCCCTGGCTCAGAAATGGCAAGCCTTCGGCTGGCACGCCATGGAGGTGGACGGCCACAGCATGCCGGAACTGCTGGCCGCCTTTGACGCCGGTTCCCAGATCCAGGGGAAACCCGCCATGATCATTGCCCACACCACCAAAGGGAAAGGCGTGTCCCTGTTCGAAGACAAAGTGAAATATCACGGGGTGGCCCCCAACAAAGAAGAATACGACCAAGCGATGAAAGAGCTGGGAGCGGACCGCCCGGCCCGAGGATAGACGTGATTCCCAAAGAGAGCACCCGGGTAGAATACGGCAAAACCCTGAAAGAGCTGGGCAGCCAATACCCCGAAATCGTGGTTCTGGATGCGGACCTGTCCGCTTCCACCCAGACCAAGTATTTCGCCCTGGCCTTCCCCCAGCGGTTTTTCAATATGGGGGTGGCGGAACAGGACCTGATGGGCACCGCCGCGGGTCTGGCCGTGGGCGGGATGATCCCTTTTGCCAGCACCTTTGCCATTTTCGCCGCGGGGCGGGCCTGGGAGCAGGTGCGGCAATCCATCGCTTACGGCGCCCTCAATGTCAAAATCGTGGCCAGCCACGGCGGCGTCACGGTGGGAGAAGACGGCGGCTCCCACCAGGCCCTGGAAGACCTGGCCTTGATGCGGGTGCTCCCCAACATGGTGGTCCTGGTGCCCGCGGACGGCCCTGAAACCCGGGCCATGACCCGGTGGGCCGCCCAGTATCACGGCCCGGTCTACATGCGCACCGGGCGCTCCACCATGCCGGTAATTTATGGCGAGGACCACCGCTTCCAACTGGGGAAAGGCTCCATTCTGCGAGAAGGAGATGACGTCTCCCTAATGGGCATCGGGGTCATGGTGCACGCCTGCCTGGAAGCCGCTTCCTTGCTGGAAAAGGAGGGGGTTTCCGCCCGGGTGCTGAACCTGTCCTGTCTCAAGCCCCTGGATTGGGAACTGGTGGTGGATTCGGCCCGGCGCACCGGCTGCGTGGTCACCGCGGAAGAACACATGGTTACCGGCGGCCTGGGCAGCGCGGTCGCCGAAGTGCTCAGTGAACACCATCCGACGCCGGTCAAACGGGTCGGCATCCGGGACGTGTTCGGCATTTCAGGAACCCCGGGTGATTTACTGAAACACTACGGCCTGACGGCTCGGGATGTTGTCTTGGCGGCTCGCCAGGCAATGGCCCGCAAAAAAGGCGCTTAAGCGATATGGAGAACGGTAAGTTGAAAAATCAACAGCAGCCAGGGGTATTCCGCCGGGGTCGTGTCTGGAAAGTCGTCGCAATCTTCCTGATCCTGGCCGCGGCCCTTTATTGGCAGCCCCTATACAGCGCCGGGCCGGTTCAGGGGTACGATTCCCTGCGCCTGCTCACTGAGGCCCTATACGAAATCTCCCAGAAATTCGTTTACCAGAAAAGCGAAGATGAGATGATGGACGGCGCCCTCCGGGGCATGATGAACTCCCTGGACCCCGACTCCTCCTTCCTCAGCCCCCTGGAATACAAAGACTTGCGAGACGGGAAAAAGGGCCAGGTCGCGGAAGCCGGGGTGGAGCTGATTTTTAAAGACCACCTCCTCACCGTGGCCTCGGCCCTGGACAACGGTCCGGCTTATCGGACCGGGTTGCGCCAGGGGGACCATATCTTGAAGGTCAACGGCCATTTGGTCCGCAACCTCACCGGCCAGGAGGCCGCCCGGCGCTTCCAGGGCCCCCCCAATACCGCCATCAAGCTCCAGGTGATCCGCAACGGCGTAGTCAAGCCCTTGGACTTTACCGTGACCCTGGAGCCTTTGACCGGGAGCAGCGTAAATTCTCAGATGGTGGGCGACTCCCTGGGTTATATCCGCATCGGGTATTTCAATGACGCCACCCACCGGGACCTGGCTTCCGCCATCAAAGCCCTCCAACGCCAGCCGACCCCGCTCCGGGGGGTGGTCCTGGATCTGCGCAACAACGCCCGGGGCACCCTGGAACAGGGGGTGCGCAGCGCCTCCGTCTGGTTGGGGGACAAACAGATTATTTCCACCAAAGGCCGCATCCCGGAGACCACCCAAGCCTATCAGGGCAAGGTTCAGGATCTGGCCTGGAAATCTCCCGTGCCGGTGGTGGTACTAATTGACCCGGGGACGGCCCGGGCCGCGGAGGTAATGGCCGCAGCGTTAAAAGACCAGGCCGGCGCGGTGCTGTTGGGGGAAAAATCCTTGGGGCTCTGCGGCTTAAACCGGCTCATGCCCTTGCCGGACGGCTCAGCGTTGATCATGACCGTGGCCCAATGCTATACCGTCCAGGGCCACAAGATCCAGGGAAAGGGGCTGGAGCCGGATATTCCGGGCAAAAAACTGACGGCTCCCGTGGCCACCTCCAAAGATACCCCCAAACCTCCTTCCCCGGACCAGGACCCCTGGGTCATTCAGGCCGTGGAAATTTTAAAGTCCGGCAAGCCGCCTAAGCTGGCGCACAAAGGCGATTCCTGAAAGAGGCCGTCATGAGGAAGATTCGCAAATACTGGTTTCTGGGGAGCCTGGCCATCATCATGGCCGTGCTCCTGTGTCGCTATCTGCCCTTCACCGTGGAGGCCCAAACCGAAACGCCATTATGGCCGGGAGCCGAAGCTGGGGCTCAAGCCCTCAAAGGGCCGGCCCTGACCTTATTGACTCCCACCACGGATGCCAAACTCCGGGTTTTCGCCCAGGCCCTGGCCCTGGTGGAAGAGCAGTATGCCGAGCCCAAACCCGTCAAAGACCTGGTTTACGGCGCCATCCAGGGAGTGGTGAGCACTCTGGACCCCCACTCCTCCTTCATGAATCCCGAGGATTTCCGGGAACTTCAGATTGAGACCAAGGGCAAGTTCAGCGGCATCGGCATTGAAATCACCATGAAGGACCGGATTCTCACGGTGGTCTCTCCCATTGAAGGCACTCCCGCGTATCAGGCCGGACTCATGGCCGGAGACCAGATCGTCAAAATCAACGGCCAAACCACCAAGAACATGAGCCTCACGGAAGCGGTGAAGATGATCCGGGGACCCAAAAACAGCAAGGTGACCCTGACCATCAACCGGGAAGGCTTCACCCAGCCCCGGGATTTCTCCATCGTGCGGGAAATCATCCCCATCCGGAGCATCAAGGCCCGGATTCTGGACGGGGGCATCGGCTACATCCGGTTGTCCACTTTCCAGGATCAGACGGACAGCGATTTGCGGGCCATGCTGAAAAAAATGCAGCAGCGCCTGTCGCCCTTCAAAGGTCTGGTTCTCGACCTGAGGAATGACCCCGGCGGCCTCCTGGACCAGGCGGTGCGGGTGGCGGACGAATTTTTGTCCTCCGGCCTCATTGTTTACACCGAAGGCCGCAACCCCCAGCAGAGCATGCGGTTTTACGCCCGAGCGGGGCACAAGCTGGAAAGCGCCAGCGTCCCCCTGGTGGTGCTCATCAATGAAGGCAGCGCCTCAGCCTCGGAGATCGTGGCCGGCGCCCTCAAAGACCAAAAGCGCGCCGTGATCATGGGCACCAAGAGTTTCGGCAAAGGCTCAGTGCAGACCATCATCCCGTTGGAAGACGGCTCCGCCCTGAGGCTCACCACCGCCCTCTACTATACCCCCAGCGGCCAGGTGATCAATGAAAAGGGGATCATTCCGGATATCCTGGTGGAAGAAAAGCAGCCCCCCCCGGGCAAGACCCTGCAGAACTTGCGGGACGAGGCCATGGCCAAACACATGAAAAAGGAAGGGCTGACGGACAAGCCCTGGGACCGGCCCATCACCACCGCGGAATTGGACCAGGACCTGCCCTTAAAGCGGGCCGTGGAAGTGCTGCGCACCTGGCCCCCCAAGAAACTGGCGCAACAGCCTAAGGGATAGTTTTTAGTTTTCTGTTTTCTGTTTCCCGTTTTCTGTACAAAGACATCTAATCTAAATACCTCTTCCCGTCTCCAAGTTAAACTTGGGGACGGGAAATTGATCGCGAAGCTTTGCTTCGCCAACCTATCATCTCTTTATAGATATTCCCCCCGATAAATCTAAGAATTTCAAAAACTCCCATGCCTTCTTCCAACAGAAAACAGAAAACAGAAAACAGAAAACTCGTAGCCCCGGAGGGGCTGCGACTGCCCCTAGTCGCCATCGTGGGCCGGGCCAACGTGGGGAAATCCACCCTGTTCAACCGCCTCACCCGTTCCGCCCAGGCCCTGGTGGCTGATATTCCCGGTGTGACCCGGGACCGCCTGTATGGGACCGTGGTTTTTGACGACCACCGGTTTCTGCTGGCGGACACCGGCGGTCTGGTGGGCGGGGGCGAAGAAGAGATGGAGGCGATGGTGCGCCGCCAGGCCGAAGCCGCGGTGGCCGAAGCGGACGCCATCCTCCTGGTCATGGATGGCCGGGAAGGCCCCCAACCCGACGACCACGAAGTGGTGGATTATCTCCGCCGCACCGGCAAACCCTTGCTCTTGGCGGTGAACAAAATCGACCACCCCGGGCGGGAAGCGGGCCTCCCTGATTTCTACCGCTTCGGCATCACGCCTCTGTATCCCATTTCCGCCACCCACGGCTTAGGGATAACCGGCCTGCTGGAAGCCCTGGTGGAGCGCCTGCCTCCGGTGGAAGAGATTCCCGTTCCCCCGGGCCTCCGGGTGGCGGTGGTGGGCCGCCCCAACGTGGGGAAGTCTTCTTTTATCAACCATTTTCTGGGCGAGGAACGCCTCCTGGTGAGCGACCGGCCCGGCACCACCCGGGACGTCATTGATACGCCCCTTAAGTGGGAAGAAAATGACTATGTGTTCATTGACACCGCGGGGCTGCGCCGTCCCGCGCATGTGGCCCCGGGGCTGGAGCGCCAGATGGTCCTCCGGGTCTTCAAGTCCCTGGCCCGGGCGGAAGTGGCGGTGCTGATGCTGGACGCTATGGAGGGCCTGACCCACCAGGACTCCCGCATTGCCGGGCTGATCGAAGATGAGGGCCGGGGCTGCCTTATCCTGGCCAACAAGTGGGACCTGGTTCCCAAAGACCCGCAGATTCGCAAAGACCTCCTGGGCCAGATCGCCGCGGGTTTGGAGTTCATGGCCTACGCCCCGGTGCTGCCGGTGTCGGTGAAAACCGGCTACAACCTGAAACAGGTCTTTCCCCTCATCAACGAAATCCACGCCCAAAGCTGCCGCCGGGCCGGGACCCGGGAGCTCAACCTGCTGCTGCAAGAGATTATCCAGAAGGTGCCCCCGCCCCGGTTCCGCGACCGTCCCTTGAAGTTTTATTACCTGACCCAGCCCGAAATCCTGCCCCCCACCTTCATCGCCTTCGTCAACGCCCCCCAGGGCGTGCCCAACCACTACCGGCGCTATCTGGTGAAGCAGCTTCGGGAGCGCCTGGAAATTCCCTACGCGCCGGTGCGGCTGTTTTTCAAAGACCGCAAGCGGCGGCGATAAGGCGGTTTTAGGTTCCGGGTTCTGGGTTCTGGGTTCTGGGTTATCAATCATTGGCAGGAAAATAAAAATCCAAAAAAACGCCGGCCAGGGCGTCCCCTGGCCGGCGTTGGCTTTTTACAGCTCGGAATAAAATTTAGGAATTCTTGACCAGGCGCAGGGCCGGGCGGCTGCCCCGTTCCGGGTGGCACATCTTCCCATGCTTCAGGGCGTTCTTGACCCGGACGCCGTTAATCATAAAGTAAGCAATCACCGCCCGCTCCCAGTCGGGAGTAGGTTCAAATTGTTCCATGCGGTGTTTGAAGTTATTAAGGAGTCTGGTGAGGTCTGCTTCATCGTATTCCAATACTCGATCCGCCAAACGTTCGATGGCTTCCTCGATCATTAAGGATTTTCCTTCCTCAACCATAAAATTCCTTTCACTTGGTTTTATACCTATAACAAATTCACATTGTCAAGAAAAAAACCTAGGGAAATCCCTTAGGTCAAACCCTGATAATTTCCTTAAAAATATTCTGATTTATCAAGTAAATCTATGACTTGTATCAGCCGGTCCGCTTCGGCCTGTAAAATATTTTCTCCCTGATTTTTCGTGGCTTGAGAAGGATCGCCCCAAACCCCGCCGGGCCAGTGGCGTCGTTTGTCTCTGACCAAGATATATTTGGGAAAAGCAGGCCATTCCGCCGGGGCGCTCCCCTGTGCCAGGTGGGGATAGGCAGCCAGCATGATGGCCGTCTCGATCTCGCCGGCATGGCCGTCGCCCTTGGTCTTTACCAGATCCGGCTGGCCGGTGAGCACTTCCCGGAGGAGGTCCAGCAAATTGACCACCGCCACCTTAACGTCAGGCAATTCTTTCAGGAGGGCCTCCCCGGCCTCGGTGATGGCGGCCATGTGAGTGCCCCCGGCGTGGCCGCTGATGAACACCAGGTTCCGCATCCCCTGACGGTAAAACTCCCGGCCCAAGTCTTGGAGAATAGCCCTCAACGCGTCCCCGGAAAGGGACACTGTGCCCGGGTGCTCCCGGGTGGAGCGGCACATTCCATAAAACAGGGGCGGCGCCACCAGCACCTCCCGCCGCTGGGCCACCCGCCGGGCCAACTCCATGGCATGAAACGCATCGGTGCCCAGGGGCAGGTGCGGCCCATGCTCCTCCAGGGAACCGATGGGCAGGATAACTGTCTGAGTGCGCTGCCGCAGTTCCTCAAACCCCGGCATGGTCAGGTTTTCCCAGTGGGGCATACTTCTTCTCCTGTTTTTCCGCTGGCGTATTCCAGGGAGCACAAGGGTCACGCGATAACCATAGGGGACCTTGGCCCTGTACCTGGTATTCAGCCAGGGCGAATACAAGGTTCGTCCCAACCTTCATACGCTTACTAATCCTTGGATTCAAGAATATTTTTCCTCCATACGGAAAAAACTCCTTGACTACCTTTCAACCCCTGGGGTATAAACCTTTGAGGTTGTACCAAAAAGCACAAGGAGTACGGCGAGTGGAATTACCGGAAGCCTTGAGCGATTTTTCCTTTGTCCTGGTCTATCTCGTGGCCGCGGCTTTATTCGCCATGGGACCCATCATCCTTGCCTACCTCATAGCCCCCAAGAGCTTCGGCAAATCCCGGGACGCCATCTACGAATGCGGCATGCCCATCATCGGCAGCGCCTGGGTCCAGGTGGCGGTGATCTACTATCTTTTCGCCTTGCTGTTCCTGGCCTTTGACGTGGACGTGCTCTTCCTCTTGCCGGTGCTGCTGGCCTACGGCAAGGGCTATGGCTGGCTGGATTTCATTGAAATCACCATTTTCATAGGCATTCTCTCCCTGGTGATCGTCTATGCCTGGTGCAAAGGGGTTTTCAGTTGGAAGCGAAAACAGGTGAGCCCTTAATCAGTTTCGGTCTGCTGGAAGAGGCCCTGAATCTGGCCCGAGCCAATTCCTTGTGGCCCCTGACCTTCGGTCTGGCGTGCTGCGCCATCGAGATGATGGCCGCGGGCGCGGCCCGCTTCGACCTGGACCGCTTCGGGGCCGGCGTCTTCCGGCCGTCGCCCCGCCAATGTGATTTAATGATCGTGGCCGGCACCATCTCCAAGAAAATGGCCCCGGCCATTGTTCGTCTTTATGACCAGATGCCCGCGCCCAAGTGGGTCATTGCCATGGGCAACTGCGCCATTTCCGGCGGGCCCTTTTATTATCCCAACCAGTATGCCATCGTGCCCGGTGCCGACCTCATCATTCCCGTGGATGTCTACGTGCCCGGCTGTCCGCCCCGGCCCGAGGGGCTGATTGAAGGCATTCTGCTGCTGGAAGAAAAGATCACCAAACGGGGCCGTCTCAGGAAGTTCAGAGATGTTAAGTGATACGATCCAAAAGACCTTAGCGTCCCTCAACCTGGAAAAGGTCGCAGCCGGGGATTACGGCAAGACCGGCTATCACGTGGAAGCGGCGGCCCAGCCTGACCAGATGCCGGCGGTGGCCCAGACCATGCTGGATTTGGGGTGTTTCCTGGAGTCCCTCACCGCCCTGGACCTGAAGGAATCCTTCACCCTGGTGTATCACTTCGCCAACTTCGACCAACTGTGCCGCACCGTGGTCCACGCCTCCCTGGCCAAGACCGCCCAGGCCCCCACCATCAGCCACATTTACGCCGGGGCCGACTGGTATGAACGGGAAGTGTACGACCTTTTCGGCATCCGCTTCGCCGGCCATCCCGATCTGAAGCGCATTCTGCTGCCGGAAGACGCGGATTTCCACCCTTTACTCAAAGATTTCGGAGCAACCCAGGAAAATGCTTGAACGGGGACTGGAAGAAAAGACATTCTGGCTCAATCTAGGCCCCCAGCACCCCAGCACCCACGGGGTCTTGCGGGTCCTGTTGGAGATGGACGGCGAGTACATCGTCAAGGCGGAGCCGGTCATCGGCTACGGCCACCGGGGCCACGAGCACATGGCGGAAAACCGCAACTACCACCAGTTTCTGCCCAACATGGGCCGGGTGGACTACCTCCATGCCTTGGCCTTCAACCAGTGCTACTGCATGGCGGTGGAAAAGCTCATGGGCATCAAAGTGCCGGAGCGGGCCGAGTATATCCGGGTCATCACCGCGGAGATGAACCGCCTCACCTCCCACTTCCTGTGGGTGGGCGCCTATCTCATGGACCTGGGAGCCTTCACGCCTTTCCTTTACTGCTTCGATGACCGGGAAAACATCCTGGATCTCCTGGACCGCCTCACCGGCTCCCGGCTTACCTACTGCTTTTACCGGTTCGGGGGCGTGCCTGTCGATCTGGATGACGAGTTCATCGCCGGGACCCGGGCCTTTATCCAGCGCCTGCGCCGCCGTTGGGTGGACTACGACAACCTGGTCACCAAGAATATCATCTTCATCAAGCGGACCAAGGACGTGGGCGTCATCACCAAGGAGCAGTGCGTGCAATACGGCCTCACCGGCCCCATGGTGAGGGGCAGCGGCATCCCTTACGATATTCGCAAGAGCGAGCCGTACTCCGCCTACCCCGAGTTCGATTTTGAAATCCCCATCGGCGAAAACGGCGACGTCTACGACCGCTATATCGTGCGCATGCGGGAGATGGAGCAGAGTCTGCGCATCATCGAGCAGGCTCTAAACAAGCTCCCGGAAGGCCCCATCATGGCCGAAAAGGTGCCCAAACGGTTAAAGCCCGCCGCCGGGGAAGTCTATCAGGCGGTGGAAACAGCCCGGGGCGAATTCGGCTGCTACATCGTCAGCCAGGGAGACATCAAGCCCTACCGCATCAAGTTGCGGGTGCCGTCCTTCGCCAACCTGAGCATCCTGCCCGAAGCCTCCGTGGACAACCTGGTGGCCGACGTGGTGGCCATCCTGGGCTCCATGGACGTGGTGGTCCCGGAAATCGACCGGTAACTTAACCGACGAGCTGAGCTATGAATTTTCTGGTGCAAACTTTGGGAACTGCAGGGGCCACCATGGTGGTGGGCCTCATCGGGGTCATGGCCCTGGTCGCGGTGAACGCCTTGTTTCTCATCTGGATGGAACGCAAAGTCTCGGCCCACATGCAGCTCCGCCCCGGCCCCATGGAAGTCGGCTGGCACGGCGCCATCCAGACCATCGCCGACGCCTTGAAGCTCCTGGGCAAGGAACTCATCACCCCGGAAGAAGTGGATCGGCCTATCTTCTGGCTGGCCCCCATCGTGATCTTCCTGCCGGTGCTGCTGTCCTTCCTGGTGATTCCCTTTTCCGCCACCTGGATCATCCGGGACATGAATGTGGGGATTGTCCTCATCCTGGCCTTCTCCACCCTGGCGGTGCTGTCCATCCTCATGGCGGGCTGGTCTTCCAACAACAAATACGCGGTCCTGGGGGCCATCCGCTCCGTGGCCCAAAACGTGGCCTACGAGATTCCGCTTCTCATCACGGTGATGAGCGTCATCCTCATGGTGGGTTCCTTCAAGCTCACGGACATCGTGGCGGCCCAGGAGCGTCTCTGGTTCGTCTTAGTGCAACCCGTGGCCTTTATCCTCTATATTATATGCGCCACCGCGGAGACCAACCGGGCCCCCTTCGACCTCCCCGAAGCGGAGTCGGAGCTGGTGGCCGGGTTCCACACCGAATACAGCGGCATGCGCTTTGCCCTGTTCTTCCTGGCGGAATACACCAACATGTTCATCTGTTCGGCCCTCGCCGCGGTCCTGTTCCTGGGCGGCTGGCATGGGCCGTTCCTCCCCGGGGTGGTCTGGTTCCTTATCAAGGTTTACGCCATCATCTTCCTGATGATGTGGTTCCGCTGGACTTTTCCCCGGACCCGGTTCGATCAGCTCATCACTTTTGCCTGGAAAATTCTGATTCCCCTGGCCTTCGCCAACCTGCTCATCACCGCGCTGGTGCTGAAGCTCCGGTAACAGGGGCAACGTCCTTCAATGAAGGTTGAATGGCAATGATCAATTACTTCAAAGACGTTCTGGGTGGTTTCTACAGCCTGCTGGCGGGCATGGCGGTCACCATCCGCTATTTCGTCAAGCCCATCGTTACCGTCCAGTACCCCCGGCATAAGATCGAGATGACGCCCCGCTACCGGGGCTATCCCCAGCTTATCATCGATCCCGAGACCCATACTCACCGGTGCATCGCCTGCGAAATGTGCTCCCGCATCTGCCCCTCCCAACTCATCACCTTGGATGGGACCAAGTTCCCCGGGGAAAAGCAGAAGCGAGCCACCAAGTACATCCATGAGCACCAGTATTGCAGCCTCTGCGGCCTGTGCACCGAGGTTTGCCCCACCGATGCCCTGGAGTACTCCAAGGAATACCGCCTGGCGGGCTATCGGCGGGAGGACGCCGTTATCGATCACCTGGTCTTGCTGCAACACCGGCAGTATGCTGTGGGTCTGCCTGTAACTCCCATTCCCACGGAAGCTGAAATTGCGGCTGCCATAGCGGAGGAGGCTGCTGCCAAAGAAGCTAAAGCTAAAGCCGCTGAAAAGGCCAAGGCTAAAGAGGCCCCCGCTGAGGAGGTCAAAAAATGAACTTCTTAAGCAACCTTATCACCCCCCAGGGAGTGGCCACCATCGCTTTTATCATGGTGGTGGGGGCAACCATTGCGGGGGCCCTCATTGCGGTGCTGGCCCGGAACATCTTCCACAATGTCCTGGGGCTGGCCCTCTCCCTGATGGGGGTGGCGGGCTTGTTTCTTTATCTCAACAGCCCCTTCGTGGCCCTCATGGAAATCCTCATTTACGTGGGGGCCATCTGCATCGCCATCTGCTTTGCCATCATGCTGTCCGAGCCGCTGTACCTCCCCAAGCCGCCCCGGAACCCCTTGAAGATCCAGGGCGCAATCCTGGGTGCGGCCGCGGTGTTCGCTTTCCTGGCCCTTCTGGTGAAGCAGACCAAGTGGACCCCGGCCCCGGAGCGCAGCACCGACTGGTCCATTGAAACCCTGGGCCACTATCTTCTCAAGAACTACGTCCTCATCTTTGAACTGGTCTCCCTGCTCCTGCTGGTAGCCATGTTGGGCGCCATCGTTCTGGCCCGGGGCGGCCGGGGCAGTTCTTAACCGAGGTTGAGAGATGCTTATCTTTAACCAACTGAACACTTACCTGTACCTGGCCCTGGTGCTCTTCGCCATCGGCCTCTACGGCGTGATGGCCCGGCGTAACTTGATCGCCATGCTCATCTCCATTGAACTTATCCTCAATGCCGCCAGCATCAATTTCATGGCCTTCAACCGCTTTCTGGCCCCCCACCCCGCGGTGGGCCAGGTCATCACCCTGTTCATCATGGCCGTGGCCGCGGCCGAGGCGGCCATCGCCTTGAGCATCATCGTGGCCGTGTACCGCAAACTTAAATCCATCAACGTGGAACAAGCCACCGAGCTTAGGGGTTAATCATGGGCGATCCGATTCTCCTCGGCTGTCTGGCAACGGTGATTCTGCCTCTTGCGGCCTTTGCCATCATTATGATCTTCACCTGGAGGCACCACAAGCTGTCTTTGGCCATTTCCCTAATAGCCTCTACTATCCCGATGATCATTTCCTGGATCTTTTTCTTCAAGCTGGCTGGACTAAAACAGCCCATCATTTATCAGTTTGACTGGCTGATTTCCGACCAGGTGAAGGTGCCTTTCGGGTTTCTCCTGGACCCCACCAGCCTCTTGATGCTTGTCATCGTGGCCAATATCAGCTGGCTGGTCCAGGTGTACTCCGTCGGCTACATGGGCGGCGACCCGGGCTTCGGGCGGTATTACGCCGACCTGTCGCTCTTCGCCATGTCCATGCTCTCCATTGTTATCTCCAGCGGCCTGCTCCAACTCTACATCTCCTGGGAGCTGGTGGGTCTGGCTTCTTATCTGCTCATCGGTTTCTGGTATGAAAAATTTTCCGCCTCCGAAGCGGGTAAAAAGGCCTTCGTGGTCACCCGCTTCGGGGACATCGGCTTTTTCATTGGCCTGGTTTTCCTGACCCTGTATTTCGGGGGCCTGGATATCCACTCCATCAATACCGCGGCTGTGGGCAAGGGCATGCCCCAATGGCTCCTGACCGCCTCGGCGCTGCTGATTTTCTGCGGCGTCATGGGCAAGAGCGCCCAATTCCCCCTGCACGTGTGGCTACCCGACGCCATGGAAGGCCCCACGCCGGTTTCCGCTTTGCTCCACTCCGCCACCATGGTGGCCGCGGGCGTGTATCTTATGGCCCGGCTCTTCCCCTTGTTCGCGGCCGCGGGTCCAACCGCCCTGACCATTATTCTGGCCATCTCCACTATAACTCTGATTTTGAGCTCCACCATCGGCATGGTGGCGTCCGACATCAAGCAGGTCTGGGCTTACTCCACCGTTAGTCAGTTGGGATTCATGTCCATGGGCTTGGCCGCCGCGGGCCTGGCCGGTGGCACTTTGTTCGCCGGGTACTTCCACCTCACCACCCATGCGGCCTTCAAGGCCCTGCTCTTCTTGTGCGCCGGCGTCTTCATCCACCATTTCGGCACCAACGACTTCTTTGTGATGAGCGCCCAGGGGGGCCGCAAGCTTTACATCCCCATGGCCACCGTCACCATCGCGGCCCTGGCCTTGGCAGGCATCTTTCCCTTCGCCGGATTCTTCAGCAAGGAACTGGTCCTAGGGGCGCTGGCCCATCTGCCCAACAAGATCTGGCTGGTCTTGGGGCTTCTCGGGGCCTTCCTGACCGCGTACTACGCCTTCCGGGTCATTTTCGTCATGCTCTTCCCCCGGCCCCAGCCTCCGGATTGGGTCCAGGCGCAAATCGATGTCATGGCGAGCGGCGGCCACGGCCATGGGCACGGGCATGGCCATGAGGAGGAGGATACTGGTCATGGCCACGGCCACGAGGAGCACCACGGCGTTCCCTGGGTCATGTCCCTCCCCTTGCTGGTCCTGGCTTTCTTCACCCTCATCCTGGGCTTCTGTCAGGGCTATCTGGAGAAGTTCCTCATGGGAGCCTCCCACCCCCACGACGTGGACCTGATGCTGCTAGTGGCCGCGGTGGGCTGCGCCCTGGGCGGCATCGGGGTGGCCTGGCTGGACTGGGGCCGTCCCACGGCCAAATGGCAAGGATTCCTCCGCCAATTCCCGGTCCTGGAAAACTTCTTCATCCAGAAGTGGTACATGGATCACTTTTGGCGCTGGTTCCTCAACACCATTATCTATGGCATCTTTTCCAAGTGGTTCACTTACAATGACCGGCGGGTGGTGGACGGCGGCGTGGACGCCGTGGCCCTGGGCACCATCGGCAGCGGCAGGTTGCTCTCCTTCATCCAGACCGCGTTTTTGCAGCTTAACATCTTCTTTATGGTCCTGGTCCTGGCGGGCATCGGGATCTATCTCTTAATGGGTCGTTGATATGGTCGAACATCCGGCTTCTTTCCCCGTTTTGTCATGCATGTTGCTGGCCCCCCCGACAGGGTTGCTCATCCTCCTGTGCTTGAAAGAGCACCAGAAGTTTCTCATCCGGGCCGTCTCCCTGGTGTCGGCGGGGATCTCCTTCGCCCTGGCCATCTACACCTTTGTAGGCTACGACAAGAAGCTGGGAGGCCTGCAATTCGTCGAGAAGTACGAGTGGTCCAAACTCTTCGGGATCACCTACTTCGTGGGCGTGGAGGGCATGAACGCCCCGCTCCTGTTACTCACGGGCATCGTGATCTTTACCGGGGTCCTCACCATGTGGGAGCTGGAAATCCGGGTGAAGGAATACTTCATCTGGATGCTGGCCCTGGTGACGGGGGTCTTCGGGGTCTTCATGTCCTACGACATGTTCTTCTTCTTCCTGTTTTACGAAATTGCGGTGGTCCCCATGTACATCCTCATTCTGATCTGGGGCTCCACCCGCAAAGAATACGCGGCCATGAAGCTGACCCTGTACCTGATGGCTGGAAGCGGCCTCATCATCCCGGGCATACTCCTCCTTTATTCCACTTCCGGCCTTTTCACCTTTAACATGGTCGCGCTCCACGGCGTGCGCTTCGCCCCCTGGGTCCAGAAGCTGGTCTTCGTCTTCCTCTACCTGGGATTCGGGGTCCTGGCCGCGGTCTGGCCGTTCCACACCTGGTCTCCCGTGGGCCACGTGGCCGCGCCCACCGCGGTGTCCATGCTCCACGCCGGCGTGCTCATGAAGCTGGGTTCCTTCGGTATCCTACGGGTGGCCATGTATCTGTGCCCCGAGGGCTTTCATTACTGGTCCACCTTCATGGCCCTCTTGGCCACCACCGGCATCGTTTACGGCGTCTTCGTGGGCCTGGCCCAGACCGACTTGAAATACGTCATCGGTTACTCCTCCGTATCCCATATGGGCATCGTTTGCCTGGGGCTGGCCACCGGCACCGTGGACGGCCTCAACGGCTCGGTCTTCCAGATGTTCGCCCACGGCGTCATGACCGCCCTCTTCTTCTCCGCGGTGGGTTTTATTTATGACCGCACCCACACCCGGGACATCCATGAGCTGGGAGGATTTTCCCGCATCATGCCCGTGGCCTCGGCCTTCTTCATCGTCGCGGCCCTGTGCGGCGCCGGCGTCCCCGGCATGGCCAGCTTCTGGGCGGAACTGCTGGTGTTCATCGCCGCCTTCAAGGTATTCCCCGTAGCCGGGCTCCTGGCCATCGCCGCCCTGGTGGTGGGGGCGCTCTTCGCCCTGCGGGTGGTTCAAAATACTTTCTACAACGAACCCAACCCCAAGTTTGCGCACTTTGAGGACGTCAGCCCCTTCCTGGGCCTGCCCCGGATGATTCTCATCGGCACCCTGATCTTATTCGGGTTCTTCCCCCAGATGATGCTCGGCCTCATCAAGACTTCCATAGTGCCATTTCTCCAGGGAATGTAAACCATGAACGTGAAGCTTTTCGGACCGGAACTCTACTACCTGTTGATGGCCCTGGTGTTCTTCGGGCTCTGCCTGAGGCGCCGCGAAAATGTCAAACAGGACTATCAGATCGCCTTGGTCTTGACGGGCCTGGGAGCGGTGGTGACTTTTGTCTCCCTTTTCCAGCAGGGAGACCTCTTTTACCAGGCGTACAAGGTGGACCTGTTCAGCCAGATATTCAAGTTCGCCCTGGCCCTGGGCCTGTTCCTCGTGCTCACCATCTCCCACAACCTGGCGCACATTGAGAGCCGTTACCATGCCGAGTACTACCTGTTCCTCACCACCACCACCCTCGGCATGATGATGCTGGTTTCCTCCGTGGAGCTCCTCACCATCTATGTGTCCCTGGAGCTGTCCTCTTATTCTTTATATATTCTGGTGCCCCTCAGGCGGGGCGACGACATCGACGTGGAAGCCGGCATCAAATACCTGTTCATCGGCGCGGTGTCCTCCGGGTTCATGCTCTTCGGCCTGAGCTACATTTTCGGCATCACCCACACCACTTACGTCACCGAGATCATGGCCAAGCTGCCCCAGATCGTCCAGAGCCCCATGGGCCTTATCGGTCTGTTGCTCACCTTGTCGGGCTTCTTTTTCAAGCTGTCGGTCTTCCCCTTTCACTTCTGGGCGCCGGACGTTTACCAGGGCGCGGCCAACCAGGTCACCGCGTTCATCGCCACCGCGTCCAAGGCTGCGGCAGTAGCCGTGCTGCTCCGCCTCACGGCCCTGGGCGGCAGCTACGGCTTCAGCTTCACCCAGGCCCTGTGGGTCCTGGCCATCGTCTCCATGACCCTGGGCAACCTGGTGGCCATCGTTCAGAAAGACTTCAAGCGGATGCTGGCGTATTCCTCCATCGCCCACGCCGGTTACTTTCTCATAGGCATCCTTACCATGAGGGCCGACGGCTACACCGCCGCGGTGTACTATGCCCTGGCCTACCTCATCATGAATTTCTCGGTCTTCCTGGTCATCAACGAGGTGGCCAAAGACGGCCGGGACCTGAAGATTCCCGAGCTGGCCGGCCTCTACCGCCGCAGCCCGCTTCTGAGCATGACCCTGATCCTGGGCATCTTCGCCCTGGCCGGGGTGCCGCCCTCCATCGGGTTCACCGGCAAGCTGCTGCTCTTCACCTCAGCCATGAACCAGGGCTACTTCTGGCTGGTCCTGATCGGCGCGGTGAACGGCACCGTGTCCCTCTATTACTATCTGAAAGTGGTTTATGCCGCCTATTTCATGGAAGACGGCGGCCTGCCGCCGGTGCAGCTCTCCATCCCCACCCGGATCCTCAACCTGGCCCTGGCCGTCATCATCATCGGTTTCGGGGTCTTCCCCGACCGCATTGTCAACCTGGCCCGGGAGGCGGTGAAGGCGGTTTTATAAACCGCCGATTAACGCAGATAAACACGGATAAAAAAACCCGCCTTGGGGCGGGTTTTTTTTAGGCTTTAGATTAATCAGTGCAAATCGATGTAATCTGTGGATCTAAAACCCTCCAGATCAATGCGGTGGGACTTGAGCCAGCGGTACACGGTCTTGGTGCTGACCTTGAGGCGCCGCGATAGGGCGGAAACGTTGCCTCCCTCAGCCCGAAGCAACTCCTCCAGATATTCCCGGGGCGGGCGGACCGGGACCATAGGTTCATAGGTCCAGGGGCGCGCCGGCGAATCCGGCCCACCCGAATTTGCCGGGCCGATTGCATCGAAGCGTATATCCTCTTCCCGGATTAAGGGCCCGGAACTGAAAAAAACCGCCCGGGTGACTACGTTCTTCAATTCCCGGGCGTTCCCCGGCCAGGGATGGCTCAAAAGCTTTTTTTCAGCCCCCCGGCTAAACCCCACCACTTCCTTACGGTGGCGCTGATAGAGCTGGTAGAGGATGTGCTCGGCCAGGAGCACAACATCATCTCCCCGCTCCCGCAAGGGCGGCAGGTGCAGGGTCAGCACTGCCAGGCGGTCATAAAGGTCCTGGCGAAAGCGCCCCTGGGCGATGAGCTGGGGCAAATTCTGGTTGGTAGCCGCGATGAGGCGCACATCCACCTGGAGGGGCGCGTCGGCCCCCACCGGCTCAATCTCCCCCAGCTCCACCGCCCGGAGCAATCGAGGCTGCACCGCCGGGGGCAAGTCGCCCACCTCGTCCAGGAAAAGCGTGCCTTGATGGGCCAGCTTGAATTTGCCGGGGCGGTCCCGTCGGGCGTCGGTGAAGGAACCCCGGACATGGCCGAAGAACTCGCTGCACGCCAGGGACTCGGTCAAGGCCCCGCAATTGATGGAATAAAAGGGACGCCGGCGCCTGAGACTCAAAGCCCATAAGGCTCGAGCCACCAGCTCCTTGCCGGTGCCGGGCTCTCCGGTGAGAAAAATCGGCAGCTCCGAACCCGCATACGCGGGCAGGCTGGCCAAAATCTGTTGGAACTTGAAGTCTCGCGTGATGATTTGAGAAAGTTCTTTGACCTTGCAGTCGGGAAACGGGACTGCGTGACTACCCAAAGCCACCCAGTGATCACTCCTGATCTCCATAGCACCTCCTTGTGTGCTGTTGTGGCTGATTTAAGGTTAAATCCGGTTAGAAGTTATCCTACCTCCTTTCGACAATAATAATTTCAAATTGTATATATAATAAAGATTATTTTAGTATTTCATTACAATAATAAAAATATATTTTTCTATAATTTTCATTAACTATAGCGCAGCAAGAATCTCTTCCGCAGCCCGCCGCACTTCCGGCTGGGGGCTGGTGAGAGCCAGGACCTGGAGGCGGCCCTTGAAGCCCTGCTGCTCCACCCGGCTCCGGGCGTTGAGCTGTTTGGCCATGGCCTGTAACACCTCCACCACCGCCTTGGGGTCGGGATAGTCCAGAAGCCGGGTCAACGCGCCCCATTCTTCCGGCAGCCCGTATTCTTCCAGGAACTTTCTGGCGGTGGCGGTGAATTTCTTGGTGCCGTGATGGGCTTCCAGCTTTTTCAAGTCCGCCTGGTATTCCGGCCGGGCCTGCTTACCTTTGAACAGGGCTTCAGCCTGGGCCAGGGCCAGTTTTCGCGCCCATTCGGCCTGGACCTTGGAGGCCCTCGGCTTCCGGGGAGCGCGCTGCCGCGGCTTCTCCCGCATCTGGTCGATTTCCCGCCAACTGGGGCGGTCCCGGTCGTCGTCTTCTTGTTTGGGCGACATTCTCTTGTTTCCTGCTTTCTGTTTTCTGTTTTCTGTTTTCTGCTTTTCGATTATTGCCTTAACTCCGGAAGCTAATTTAGAGAATTTTGTTACCTCTTGAAGAAGTGAAAAAAACAATGGTATGGGTGGCACAGGCTTCCAGCCTGTGGTTAATCTTATTGAATCTACTACGTTTGCCACAGGCCGGAGGCCTGTGCCACTCAAATTATTTTCTGGTTGGTGTTTTTCTAATCCAAATATCTGGTTGCGCCGATTCCAGTCTGTGCCGGCGCAGGCTGAAGCCTGCGGCTACATTAATACGGGTAATTTTTCAAGAGGCTCTTGATGCCTATTTTCCGGAGTTAAGGCAATAATAGTTTTCTGCTTTTTTTCTAATTTCCCATCCTCCTTTAGCCCTTGCTTAATATCAGGCTTAAAGGAAGAGGTCTTTTTACTCTCAGCCTTTACAGAAAACAGAAAACGGAAAACAGAAAACTATCTTCAAAAAATCCAGTTGGGATGGCGGGCCGTCACTTCCTCCAGGTAGTCCCAGATCCATTCCCGGATGGCCGGGGCCAGATAAAACTTGGGCCATAGCAGCGGGTCCTCGGGCGTCACCACCCCTTCCGCCACCGCCCGGCGGTGGAGGGGCAACCCGGGATAGATGCGGATCCCCACAGTGAGGTTCACTAGCCGGGGCTCATACTGCTCCAGGAGGGCCACGCTCTCCTTAACGGTGTCCGGAGTTTCCCCCGGGGCGCCCATCATCAGGAAGCAGGAAAAAGGCAGGTCCGCGTCTTGAAGCAGCCGCAGGGTCAACTCCACCTGCTCCCTGCCGAAACCTTTGCCCAGGTTGGTGAGGACCAGTTCCGAGCCGCTTTCATTACCCACCTGGGCCATGCCCCCGCCGGAGTCCCTAATGAGGTGGAAAAGCTCTTGGTCGGGAAAAGCCGGGTTGATAAGGCAGCCCCATTCCAGGGGAAGGTTCAAACTCTTTATTTCCAAGCAAAGACGGCGGGCATAGTCCAGGGGATAATTGAACATATTATCCACAAAGTAAAACCGGGTCAATCCCCAACGGTCGTTCCAGACGGCCAGCCAGGCGGCCACCTCTTCCGGCGGCCAGGCCCGCACTTGGGTCCCTTCCAGCAGCGGGGTGGTGCAGTAGATGCACTGCATGGGGCAGCCCCGGCGGCTTTGGACCGGGATCATGCCAGGAAGCTTGGCGCTCCCTTCCGCCTCCTGATAAACGCGGGGAGTGAAGTATTTCAGGGCCGGAGGCGGCAGATTCTCCAGGTCCATGACCTGCTCCCGGGGGTTCATCGCCCACCTATCCCCGCGGCGCCACACCAGCCCGGGAACCTTGGCCCAGTCCCGGTCCTTCCAGGCCGCCAGGAATGCGCGGAAACTCCCTTCTCCTTCTCCCACCACGCCAAAGTCGGCTTGCAGATAGTCCATCAAAGCCAGGGGTACGATGCTGAAGCCGGCGCCCCCCATCACGATGGGAGCGGAGCTCAGCTCCCGTAGCGTGGTTACGACCTCCTTCATCTCGGGAAAGTAGCAAACCGGGTCCCGGCTGTCCTGGTTGTCCAGGTTACGAAGAGTCAGGGCCAGGACCTGGGGCTGGAAATCCGCCACCAGGCGCCGAAGATCCGTTAAGGGGTCATCCGCGAACATGAAGTCCAACACCCGGACTTCATGCCGGTCTTTAACCGCGGCCACCACCGAGGCCAGGCCCGACGGCAGGGGCGGCACGATGAGGCGGAGGCGATTGGGGGAAATGAACAGGATGCGCATAAAAGACAGTTTTCAGTTTTCAGTTTTCAGTTAAAAGAAAAAGAATCATCAATAAGCTATGTATTGAGCTTGTAGTAATTGAAAAGGAGACGGTATATTTATCATTCTGGTCCCAAGTTTTGGGAACCAGAATGATAGCATTCTTGGTGAGACCTTTGTGTCTTTGTGTCTTGGTGGTGAATCATTTTTCTTCTTTACCCCGCCCATGAAACCGATTCTGGGCCGCGGCGAGGCCCTCTTTTAGGAGCGCCACCACCGCTTCCGCCCCCCGTTCCACCAGGGCCGCGGCCATTTCCTCTTCCTCTTTGGCAAAGGGGGACAGGACAAAATCCTCGGAAAGCATTTCCGCCGGCGGCCGGCCAATGCCCAGTTTAACCCGGATAAATTCCTCAGCGCCCAGGGCCCCTATGATGGAGGCCACGCCCCGGTGTCCTCCGGGCCCGCCCCCCTCCATGATCTTAAGCCGGCCCAGGGGCACGTCCAGGTCGTCATGGATGACTACCAAGCGCTCCGGAGTAAGACGAAAATAGCGCAGCAGGCCGGACACCGCCTTGCCGCTGAGGTTCATGTAGGTGAGAGGCTCGGCCAGGATGACCGGGGTATCCCCTGCCCTACCCTGCCCCCACCGGGCCGTCAGGGTCTGGCGGTTCAAGGGGATGCGCCATCGCCGGGACAATTCCTCCACCACCATGAATCCCAGATTGTGCCGGGTGAAGGCGTATTGCGGCCCAGGGTTCCCCAGACCCACGATGAGGCGTTTGGACATAAGCTATCAGCTTTCAGCGGTCGGCTTTCAGCTAAAACATGAAAGGGCGGCGTATCCCCGCCCCGTGGGATAGACTATCAAAAAATCGGAATGCCTTAAAGCCATAAATAATGGCGGCCACAGGCCGCCTGGAGATTTATCTTTCTGGCTGAAAGCTGAAAGCTGACTGCTGATAGTTATTCTACACAAACAGCGAACTCACCGAATCATGGTTGTGAATCCGGCGGATGGCCTCGCCCAAAAGCGGCGCCACCGACAAGACCCGGATCTTTTCCAGGGACGCGGCCTCGGGGCTCAGGGGAATGGTGTCGGTCACCGCCACGGTCTGAAGGAG
>VGSW01000030.1 GCA_016874915.1 Deltaproteobacteria bacterium | reverse complement strand
CCCAACATGAGCAAAAGCGGCTCAAGAAAAGCCTCCAGGCGACCACGGGCCTCGAGCAATTCTTGTTTGTCCATGCTCCCCATGTTTGCACATGGGAAATTAATTGTCAACACTTAACGTTATAGTAGTAATCAGTAATCAGTTTTTTATATTGGAAGAAAGATTATATCTAAATTTTAAAGAAAGATGGAGAGGAGTGCAATGTCCTGGGAATGGTGAAGATTTGGGCCGAGGAGAGAGCACTGCCATCAGACAGGAAAATAAAACCCCCAATTGCATGTTTTATT
This sequence comes from Deltaproteobacteria bacterium, assembly GCA_016874915.1. Taxonomy (GTDB): domain Bacteria; phylum Desulfobacterota; class Desulfobaccia; order Desulfobaccales; family 0-14-0-80-60-11; genus VGSO01. Next base: position 28,745 of record VGSW01000030.1, on the reverse strand, counting down.
TTTCTGATTACTGGCCACTGATCACTGGCACTGACCACTGACCAGTGATAAACCCGTGCCTTGACAAATCTCCCGGACAGAGTATCATGGCTTTGTACACTTTTCTCTGAGGCCGGAAATGATCAACTACGTCGCTTACCGCAAGTTTGTCACCCTGAAAAGCGGCAAAAGGGTGATGTTTCGTTTTCTCAATGAACAGGACCGGGAAGGATTGATCCAACTCTTCCAGGAAGCCCCGGAGGAGGACACCCGGTTCCTGAAGCAGGACGTTAAGGACCGGAAACTCGTCAATTTCTGGGTGGACCACATCAATTATCGCAAAGTCCTACCCCTGGTGGCGGTGGACCTGGAAACCAACGAGCTTATCGCCGACGCCACCCTCCACCGGGGCAAACATGCGGCCAAACATATCGGCGAGGTCCGCATCTTTGTATCCCGGAGCTTCCGCAACCTGGGGCTGGGCTCCATGATGCTGGACGAAATCATCCACCTGGCTTTTCAGGAAAATCTGCTGCTGCTTAAAGCGGAAGTGCTGGCGGAACACAAAAAGGTCATCAAGGCATTTCGGACCAAGGGTTTTGAAATCAAAGCCCATCTGGACGACTATTTTATCCGCAAAGACGGCGTGGCCCACGACGTGGTCCTGATGATGCGCCACGTCCAAAAGCGGGATGAGGCGGAGTTTTAGAGGCAGTGAGCAGTAAACAGTGACCAGTGATCGGTGATCAGTGAACAGTTAACAGTATTCGGTAATCTGTTGATTATTATATTAAATCTATCCATGGAAAGGTGGGCTTTTGCTCACTTATTGTTATTAAGGGGAAAACCAATATTTTTCCGTGGAAATGGCTTACAGCGTTAGCCTGATACAATCTGTCACCGGTCCCTGCTCACTCACTGATTACTGTTCACAGTTCACCGGTCTCTGTTCTAAGGAACTTGTCTATGGGTCGGGTTACCTCCGGCCTGGAAGTCTTTCTCCGCGATCCCCCGGCCTGGGCTAACAGCGCCCGGCTGGGCCTCCTGTCCCATCCTGCCAGTGTAGATTCCCAATACCGCAGCGCCCGGGAGCTCATCTTCCACCGCTTCCCCGGCCAACTCCGGCTCCTGTTCAGCCCCCAACACGGCCTCCTGGGGGAGAAACAGGACAACATGATCCCCTCCGCGGACTTTATGGACCCGGTCCTGAAACTTCCCGTGGTCAGCCTTTACGGCCCCCGGATGATGCCGCCTCCCGAAGCTTTGCAGGGAATAGACGTTCTTCTGGTGGACCTAATGGACGTGGGGACCCGGGTCTACACTTTTGCCACCACTGTGGCCTGGGCCATGGAAGTGGCGGCAAGGACGGGAACCCGGGTGGCCATCCTGGACCGGCCCAATCCCATCGGCGGGGTGCAAGTGGAAGGGAATATGCTGAAGCCGGAGTGGGCCTCCTTCGTAGGGCCGTATCCCCTGCCCATGCGCCACGGCTTCACCCTGGGGGAATTGGCTCTTTATTATAACGCCGCCCAAAACCTAAGATGCGAACTGGAGGTGATTCCCGCCCGGGGATGGCGCCGGGGGCACTACTGGGACGCGGCCGGCCTCCCCTGGGTCCTGCCCTCCCCCAATCTCCCCACCCTGGAGGGGGCCATGGTCTATCCCGGCCAGGTGCTGCTGGAGGGGACCAACCTCTCCGAAGGCCGGGGCGCCACCCGGCCCTTTGAGCTTTTCGGCGCTCCCTTCCTGGAGACGGGAAAAATCAAAGCCCAACTTGAAGGAGAAGACTTACCTGGCGTGATTTTCCGGGAAGCCTTTTTTGAACCCACTTTCCACAAATGGGCCGGTGAACTATGCCGGGGGTTCCAACTGCACGTCACCGATAGGCGGACCTTCAAGCCTTACTACACCACCCTGGCCCTGCTAGCGGCCATCCGGCGGCTGCACCCGGATCAGTTCGCCTGGCGCCAGCCCCCTTACGAATACGAAACCGAAAGACTGCCCATTGACCTCCTCACCGGCGACGCCGCCATCCGGGAGGGCCTGGACCAGGACGTCCCGGTCCAAGACCTGGAAGCCGCCTGGCAACGGGAACTGGCCGCGTTTTTGGAAGCGCGGCGGGAGTTTCTGCTATACGAGGAGTAAACGAAGGTTAGACTCTTGGCTTATATGGGAGATGATCCGGAGCAACCGCCACCGGTCGGGGGCCTCTTCCGGGTTACTTGCGCAGGAGCTCCGCTATTTCCTTCGGGGCGCGGGCAATAACGGCAAGAAAAGCTCGCGCCGGTTGATCTGGTTGGGATCGCCCTTGTTCCCAATCTCTAAGCGTTCCCAGGGGAATATGATAGCGCGCCGCGAATTCTTCCTGGGTCAACCCCAGGGCGCGGCGCAGCGTCTTCACCCGCGGCACGGGCCGGAGTTGCGCCTGCCCTTTGGTCAACGGCGGGTTATCGGAATCGCTCGCGGCGGCGGCCTCGATGTCGGCCTCACTCATGGGCGCGATCGGCGTAACGGGCAAGACCTCTTCGGCGCCATCTGGCTTACGCTTTATGAGCTTGCCATCACGTTGCATTTTGACGGTAGTAGTTGTCTTTCTCATGTTTCGTTGCCCTGCGGGCCGAGATAATACGGAGGCGTAAATTTTTGAGTTTGGTTGCGGCCTTAGGCCGCGATGTGCCACTAAATTTTTTCAAGTTGATAGTCCTGCTCGAAATATGGAGATTCTTTTTCGCAACCTCTATTGATTAACTTTTGGGAGCTTAGGCAATAATTCGGAAGAAGAGAAGGGGAAAAGGAACCTTTGGCCAAAAATATTTCGGGGCCGCGCCGGATTGGGGTCCGTTCGGGGTTATAAGAGATAAAGGCGATGATCATGAGCCTGAAAATCCCAACCAAACCCCAAGGAGACCCTTATAATGAAGAAAATCAGGATTCCGGTAATGCTCTTGCTGGCCCTGGCCCTGACCCTGGGCCTGGCGGCCGCCTCTTATGCTCAGAAGGGCATGGGAATGGGCATGGGCATGAACCTCACTCCGGAGCAGGCCGGCCAGATGTTCGACCTGCGGCAGAAATTCATGAATGACACCGTGGACCTGCGCAAACAGATGGCCATGAAGCGGGCGGAGATGGCGGCCCTGTGGAAGGCGGAGAATCCGGACCAGAACCAGATTCAGGCCAAGCAGAAGGAAATGAACGCCCTGCGGGAGCAGATGCAGGAGCGGTCCCTGGCCTTCCGGCTGCAAGCCCGGAAGATTGCCCCCCAAGGTTTCATGGGCGGCATGGGCCGTGGCTGCGGCATGGGCCCCGGCGGGGGCATGGGTCCTGGTGGCGGCATGGGGGGCCCGGGACTGTTATGGGGCGCAGGGGGGCAGGGCCGGAGTTGGGTTTGACTGACTCTGTCCCCCCCACTCCCCTGAGATCGTTAAGAATCAAACCGCAACAATCTCGAGAGAAGGCAATTGTTGGACGATATGAGGGGTATGGCGAGCCAGCCCCTCTTTTTTTGGTTTTCAGTTTTCGGTTTTCGGTTTTTGGCTAAAAGTATACGGAATATCTATAAGTTATGTGATTTACGGGACATTTGAAAAGCTAGTCAGGGTTAATTGCTGGATGACCTGGGACAAAGTTACATATTTGACAAATAATGAGGCTATTTAATTACAAAATTGAATTAAAATCTGCGCAATGAGGGCAGGAAACCGGCCTGGACGCCTAACAGGGGGACTGGCAGGATTCTTGCGCCATGCTTATATTAAAAAATAAGCCGATTGAATCTGCAGCCGCAGATGTCGGCAGAATAACCCGGCTCTTTCGGAGGTGCTGCGCATGTTCCATTCACTGCCCCTGACGGCGTGGCTGGCGTTGCGGATAAGATACTTAAGGCTGGACCCTGGAAGTAGCGGAAGTGCGAGGAAATATGGAATTTTTGAGTGGATACTTTGAGATGGGGGGACTGTTGTTCTGTCTGGTGGTGCAGGTAGGGGCATTATTCCTGTGCCGGGGCCTCACTCCCCCTAAAAAAGAAGATATGTTCTGGTAATTCCGGTGGTGAAAGCCAGGACCTTTGGGGTCCGGTGGGCGAGTTTCAGTTACCAGTTTGTAAAAAGTTCTGACAACTGCAACTGTTAACCTGGCACTATCCTGTCCCCTTTATTTTCTATCCCCATTCTCCATTCTGGAAAAGGCGTTGGTGGCGGCGGGTACAATCATGCTCGCCGCCACCGGCTCCTTGTTGCCATCATGAAGCCGGGGAGGGCCTCTCTTTCCCGGTTTAAAGCTCAACCCAGGGACCCTTCACGCCTTCCTTTTCATCTCTTGCCACATTTTCATCTTCAGCCTGGGGGAATTCTTGAAAATTTCCCCGGAATGGCTTAAACTAATGTAAGAAAATTGAGTTAAATTAGACAGATTACCCCATATGCCAGTTTTGCCCATCCGCCAGTTGCCTGACCCGGTATTGCGAAAGCAGGCCAGGGAAATTACTGAGCTTAACGGAGACCTCCAGCGGTTGATCGACGACATGACCGAGACCATGTACGCCGCTCCGGGACTGGGGTTGGCCGCCCCCCAGGTGGGGGTACTTCAGAGACTCATAGTCTTTGATGTGTCCCACCGGGACGGGGGACCCCGGGACCTCCAGGTGGTCATCAACCCCTGCATCACCACCCGGGAGGGGGAGGTGACCCGGGAGGAGGGCTGTCTGTCCGTGGCCGACTTTTCCGCCGAAGTGAAGCGCCATGCCCGGGTCACGGTCACCGGCCTGGACCGGGAAGGACAACCCCTTACCATCAAGGGGGAGGGGCTGCTGGCCGTGGTGCTCCAGCACGAGGTGGACCATCTGGACGGCATCTTGTTCATTGACCACATCAGCCGCTTGAAAAGGAGTCTATATTTAAGACGGCTCAAGAAAAAGGCGGCGGCCAGGTGAAGTCCGGGCCCTGGCGCCTCATTTTCCTGGGCACTCCGGCCTTCGCCCTGCCTTCCCTGGAAGCTTTGCTGGACGCGGGGGAAGAAGTGGCGGCAGTGGTGACCCAGCCGGACCGGCCCCGGGGGCGGGGCCAGTTGGTCACACCCTCGCCGGTGAAGGAACTGGCATCGGCCCGGGGCTTGCCGGTGCTCCAACCCCAGCGCCTTAAAGACCCGGCCCTGATCCGGACTCTGGCGGATTTGAGGCCCGAACTCATGATCGTGGTGGCCTATGGGCGGATTCTGACCCATGAAATCCTGGCTCTCCCGTCGGTGGGTTTTCTCAATGTTCATGCGTCCCTGCTCCCCCGATACCGGGGCGCGGCCCCCATTAACTGGGCGCTGATTAACGGGGAGAAGGAAACGGGGGTCACCGTCCAATGGGTTAAATATGAGGTGGACACCGGCGACATCTTTCTCCAGGAGCGGGTTCCCATCCTGGAGGGGGACAACGCCGGCGCCCTCTCCGCAAGGCTGGCCCAGCGGGGGGCGGCGCTTCTGGTCCGGGCCTTGGAGATGCTCCGCCAGGGGCAGGCCATCCGGAAGCCTCAGAGCGAAGAGGGAGTGAGCTACGCCCCGCCTCTCACCAAAGAGATGAGCCGGATCAACTGGCAGCTTTCCGCCCCGGAAGTGGCCGGCTGGATCAGGGGTCTGGACCCCCGCCCCGGGGCGCGGACCCTGTGGCAGGGCCAGTTTTTGAAGCTCTTCGGAGCCAAGGTTTTAAAGGCTGCGGGGCGCTCGGGGCCGCCGGGCGCGGTGCTCCGCCTCCACCCCCACGGGGGACTGGAAATCGCCTGCGGCCAGGGGAGCGTTCTAATTAAGGAGCTCCAGCTTTCCGGGCACAAACGGCTGCCGGCAGCGGAATTTATCCGGGGAAACCCTTTGCTGAAGCAGGTTTTGGAATAGGCGCATGGATGAGTCGGCCCACATTTTAGACGGCGGCAACGCTCTAAGGCCTCAGAAGCGCATCTTCCTGGGCCTGCTGGTAGTCACCTGCCTGCTGTTCACCGCCATCCTGGGAGTACTCTGGTACGTCCCCTACATAGGCCTCACCAGCCTCCATCCCCGGCTGCCCCTCATCCTGGGAACTTTCTTCTTTGTTTTGCTCGGCCTGGTCTTCGGGATTGTGTTCATCCTGGCCTTCACGGTGCTGCTGGGCCGGGATTTATTCTTTTCCCGGAAGCTGCGGGGGGTGGTGATCAAACTGCTCCTGCCCCTGATGAGCGGGGTGGGGAAACTCTGCGGTGTTTCCAAGGACCAGGTGCGCCGCTCCTTTATCGAAATCAACAACCAATTGGTGCTGGCCCAGCATCCCCGGGCCACCCCGGACAAGCTGCTGTTGCTCATGCCCCATTGCCTGCAGTTTCACGAATGCCAGTTTCGCATCACCGGCAGCACCTTGCACTGCAAACGCTGCGGCAAGTGTCCCATCAAGGGGTTGGCGGAGCTGTCGGAAAAGTACGGAGTGGGGCTGGCCGTGGCCACCGGCGGCACCCTGGCCCGGCGCATCGTAGTGGAACGTCGGCCCCGGTTGATCATCGCGGTGGCCTGCGAGCGGGACCTGAGCAGCGGCATCCAGGACAGCTACCCCCTGCCGGTTTATGGGGTGGTCAACCGTCGCCCCCATGGGCCCTGCTTCGACACCATGGTGGATCTGGAACGGGTGGAGTGGGCGTTGAAGAACTTTTTGATCCCGAATAATGAAGTTCAAAGTTCAAGGTTCAAAGTTCAAAGTTAATCCCGAACCTTGAACTTTGAACTCTAATCCTTGGTGTCTTGGTGGTAAATCTTTAAATTTAGAAGGATTTTTATATAAAATGAGCGAACCTGAACCCAAAACCGCTCCCCGGCCGGTGCGCCGGGAAAAACCCCTGCCCCTGGTCCTGGAGATTCTGCCGGGTCAGGCCGGCGAGGGCCTGGTGGATATTTACCCTCCCGGCTCTTACGAAGGCAAATCTCCCCAGGAATTGTGCGACCTCACCCTCAGGAAGACCGATTGGAGCCTGGAAGAGCAGATTATAATCGATGACATCCGGCGCCAGTTGGACGGGGGCAAATTGTTATTCAAGGGCCGGGAACTCACCGGCGCGGCCTCGGACCTGGCGGAGCCGGAGGTGACCCAGGAAGGGGAGGAATACCTTTATCTGCCCATCCGGGCCATTAAACCGCAGGAAGGCGGCTTGACTAAAAGTTTTCGGTTTCCGGTTTTCGGTAAAAAACCAATTCGATTATCGCCTTAGTACACAATTTCATAAATACGATAACATTCATTTTTGTCATTCTGAGCCGCCAAAGGCGGCGAAGAATCTCATGAAAAGAGACCCTTCGCCTTAGGCTCAGGGTGACAAAAATACGTGACCGAATTTATGAACTGCTGTACTTAGCTCCGGATTTGGAAGTCAGCCCTCAGTGCATATCCCTAACAAACAGGGTAGGCCGAGGACCACGGAAAAGCCCCCTCCCTTGAGGGGAGGGGGTTTAGGGGAGGGTGGTGAAAATATGTATGCATCCACCACCATGGATAATTTCGCCACCCCCACCCCAGCCCTCCCCCTCCAGGGGGAGGGAGAGTTTGTTCACCCTTGAGCATTTATAAATCTAAACGGAGCAAAGGCAATAATCAATTAGAACCAATAAGAAACGGCTTGTATTTACTTGTATTTAATCATAGGCAGGGGCGAGCCGGCGGCTCGCCCTTTCATCTCACTCAACGGCGCCAAGACGCAAAGATTAATATGGAACAGTTGTTGAACTCGGGACTGGAAGTGGTGATAAAGTCCGGGGTCCTGTATCTGCCCCTCCTCTTTGACCCTGACATTGTTAGAGAAGTCCAGGAACTGCAGAACCACGCCGGTGAAATTTCCCACCCCCTGTTAATCCAGGTATCCGGAAGGCACTTCATTAAGACCCTGGGCCTTTTCTCCCTGGCGGAGAATTATGCCCAAATTCACCCTGGGGAATATCAAAGATATAAAGAGGAATTTCTCCATAAGTTTTGGCCCGCGGCGTCGGATCGGGAATTCTCCCTGGGTCCTAATCTGAAGACCATAATCTTCCAGGCCCTGCCGCACTTCTTAAGAAGAACTTCGGGGCTTTCCCGCAAGGGCCTCAGCGAGGGGGAAATCCTGGACTTTATCGGGGAAAAGATCGAGGCCCGCGCGGATTATGGGAAAGTTACCGAGGAGTTGGCCCAATCCCTGGCCTGGCAGCAGTCCCGGTCCTCGCCCCGGCGCCTGGAAAGATGGGAGGAGCTGGAGGAGGCCCTCGCCCCTCCGGAAGAAGGATTGATTGCCGCCCGGGACCTGCGCCTCTGGCTGCGCCAGGTCCTGGCTCGGCAAATCTGGGACCAGGAAAAGGCCCGGCTGGAGCAGACCCTGAAGGACCAGGAGGACCTGGGGGTGATTTCCGGAAAGCGCCGGGAGGTCTTGCTCTACCTGGCCGCGGTGGGGTCCCTGGAAATAGACGGCTTCGGCTTTACCCGCATCCGGCTCCCCGACGACTACCTTATTTACCGGCGCACCGGCGAGTTTGCCCTCAAAGACTTTTATGGCCGCATCTATCTATTTCCCGACTGCCGGGTGGCGGTGTCCACCATGCCGCCCCTCAAGCCGGTGGTGCTGGAAAAATACAAGCACCCCCTGCTGCAGCGCCATGCGCCGGGTCAGGCCATTTGCATCAGCCGGGATTTTATTCCGCCCAAAGTCTTTTCCGGGGCCAACGCCATCGCGGCCCTGGAAGAAGGAGTGAGCGCCCTGTTTTACAATTACAACAGCCGGGGGCGCTGGGGTTACCACAAGCTGGGGGACGTTAAAAAAACCCATCAGACCGTGGACTTTGACGATCTCAAAATTTCCCGGGAACATCCCGGAATAGCTGCCGGGCGGATTGAAATCAAGAATGACTTTATTTGAGACGGACCTAAAGCGGAACCTTAAAGCCAACCGCGCCCGGGAGTCCGGTAAGAAGCCGTTTCGCCCCTCCCGGTTCACTGTGGTGAGTGCCATCATTAAGGCCTACGGCCTGGACCTTGCCTTTCTCGGCCTCCTGGACCGGGTTGATGAGAGAGTCTTCCATAACCTGGCGAAATCCGCGAAAATAAAGGAAAAACCTGGTTTGGAGTTGCCGTTGTTTTCTCTGACTACCGAGGACGGGTATTATTTGACTAATGCCATTAAGGAGAAGTTGGACAACCCTTACCTGAATTATGCCCGGGACCCGGAGGAGCTTATCCTGAGTCCCTTTCTTTATAGGATGAATCCAGCCTTGCCGGAGGAGATACTGGCGAACCGCCATTTCGCCTGGCTGTCAGCGCAAGAACTGGAAAAAATAACCGAAAACCGAAAACTGCCTTAGAGGTTTCGATGTACCATAAGATCCCCGACCCCACCCAGAGGCGCATTGAAGAGAAACTGAGCCGCCTCCAGGACCGCCTGGCTATGGAAGCCGTGCACAAAGTCATAGAATTTGACCGGACGCCGGTGGACCTCAAGGCGGACCTGGACCGTTTCGTCATCGGCCAGGAAATGGGCAAAAAGGTCCTGGCCACTGCCATTTCCTTTCACTACCGGCGGCTGGGCCGGGCCCTGAAGCAGGCGGTGATGGAAACGGGCCAGGACATTGACCTGGCCCTGCGCAAAACCGAAAACCCCAAGGCCAACATTCTTATTACCGGACCTACGGGCTGCGGCAAGACTTATACCGCGGAAATCGCCTCGGAATTGGTGGGGGTACCCTTTGTCAAGGTGGACATGACCAAGTTCAGCGAAGTGGGGTACGTGGGCCAGAACGTCAGCGACATCCTGGCGGACTTGCTCATCTATGCCAACGGCAATCCCCTGATAGCCCAGATGGGCATGGTTTACCTGGACGAAATCGATAAGATCGCCAGCGAGCCGGTGACCACCCGGGACGTCTCGGGACGGGGGGTGCAAAAAGGACTGCTCAAGCTGGTGGAAGGCATGGAAAACACCATCGAGTTGGGGCGGGAGCGGATTCACCTCACCACCAAACACGTGCTCTTCATCGGCGGCGGGGCCTTTGAGAAGCTGGAAAGCTCGGTGAAAAAGCGCTTGACCCGCAAAATGCTGCCCGGCGACTGGGAAACTTCCCATCACACCGATGATTTCGTGGCCTGCGGCATGGACAAGCAGCTCATGGGGCGGTTTCCGGTGCGGGTGGTTTTTGACCGACTAACCACCCAGGACCTGCAAGATATCATGACCCACAGCGAAGGCAGCCCGTTGAAATCCTACGTCAATGACCTCAGGGCCTGGGACATTGACCTGGAGTTCACCGACGAGGCCCTGGGGGAGGTGGCCCGCCGGGCCCAGGAGGAGGAAATCGGGGCCCGGGGCCTCATCACCATTCTTCACCGGATACTGCTGGAAGACATGTACCGCGGCCCCGGGACTTTCACTGGCAAGCTGGTGGTTGATGGGGACTACGTGCGGGAGAAGATGCTGTGAGGTTTAAAAAGCTGGCGGATCTAAAGCGCGCCCAGCCCCGGGAAGTAATCCTGGCGGAGCTGCCCCGGGAGATCGCCGCGATCCGCTATTGTCTGGACAAAGCCTTCAAAATCAATGAACTGGTGCGGGACGTCCATCACCAGAGCTTTGAATGGTACGGTTTTACCCTGGGCAGCCGGAACCGGCCGGAGTTGGTGGCTGACGTGGGGCTACCCGGCAATCTGGATAATGTCCGGGACTATGCCAACATCAGCCCGGAACTCATCGCGGCCTACCAGGAGTCCCTGCCGGAGGAGGTGGTGATCAACGGCTGGATCCATTCCCACGGCGACCTGGAGTTTAAGGGCTTTTCCACCATTGACGAGGCCAACCAGATGACGGTGCTGGACTACGTCACCGCCCGGCTGCGCCTTCCCGTGGCCAAACGGGAGGTGCTTATCAAAGATCTGGCGTTGCTCACCGAGGGCCGGTATGCCCAATCGGACCTGGAACAGGGGACCGTCTGCCTCATCACCGACGCCCCGGTTAGTAGGGCCCGAATCATGGAAACCGTTTACGGCGGGTTCTGCTTCAGTATCGTGGTGGGCGATGACGGCTGGCGCCGCCAGGAGATTTTGTATAAAACCCGGAGCGTTCTTTCCGGGCAGACCACGGTGTCAAGAAGGACCGCTGAAATTGAGGTGATTGACACGGGTAAGACCCTAACCGCGGAAGAAATTGAAGTCTTGCGGGATGAGGTCCGGCAAAAGATCAAACCTATAACTTACACTCTCCCCAAGTTAGAAAGCGTTTAAAGACAGTTTTCTGTTTTCTGTTTACTGTTTTCTGCTTATAAGGTTAGGGTTACCCGTTAGTTCTATGGTGATTTTTTTAGCATTGGAAAATGTCATCAATTAGAAACAGTCAATGAATGCCAATGGACTTTAACAACAGAAAACAGAAAACAGAAAACAGAAAACCAGTTTTTCCCCATCCCCGCCTCGACCGGCAACTGCGCATCCCGGGCTGGAACCAGGAGGCCCTGGAGGAGGCCGCGGTGGGCGTGGTGGGGGACGACGATCTGACGGCTTCCCTGTATGTCCTGTCCGCCGCGGCCCTGGGCGTCAACCGCCTGGTGGTCGTGGCGCCCCGCCTGGACCCCCGGCTGACCCACATGGCTTCCCGGCTCAATCCCCAGCTTGATTTGGTATTTCTCCAGGGGTTTTTTACCCATCCGGTTCTGGCGGATATTTTTATGGGCTGCCGGGTCCTGGCGGACCTGAGCCGCTACGGTCTGGCCAACAAGCTGCTGCTCAATGAAGCTCTCAGGACAAACAGGCCCGTAGTCCGGGCCTGTTGCTTCGAAGAAGGGGGCCAGGCCGGTTTTCAGGTCTTCACTTATAAAAAAGGCCGGGAGTGGGAAGAACTGGGAAAGCTGATTTCCCGCGCCCAATTGCCCGGCGCGCCTTTTCCTGACGTTCCCCTGGCCGTTATCGCCGCGGCCCTGGCCCTGGAGGAAACCAAGAATCTGCTGCTGGGACGCAGGGTGTCAGAGACTCTTGTATCTTACCGCCGACCCTCATTGCCGGAAAATGACCGGGACCCCGCCATCCTGGTGGTGGGCGCCGGGGCCTTGGGAAACTTCGCGGGCCTGGCCCTGGCTCAATCCGGGTTTGGCAACCTCACTTTTATGGACCCGGAAGCCGTGGAGGTCACCAACCTTAACCGACAGGTGTTCTTTTACGACGCTTTGGGCCGGGGCAAGGCCGAAACCCTGACAGCCCGGCTTAATGAATCCTTCGGGGCCCGGGCCCGGTTTGAGGCGGCGGTTTTCGGGGAAGATACGGACATTTCCCCATATGAGGCGGTTTTTGACTGCGTGGACAACTTCGAGACGCGCCTTTTGATCAGCGACGCCTGCCGCCGGCATAAAAAAATTCTCATCAGCGGTGGCAGCCACGTGGACGCGGGCCAGGTGGTGGTTTATGACCCGCCCCGGGGCGGGCCAACTCCCGGAGAACTGCTGGGACTGCCTGAAATCGTAGGTAAGCGGCAAAAGGAAGATTACGGGAAAGGGTACTCCTGCCTCAACCGCCCGGAGCCTGCGGTGATCATGACCAACCAGGTCATCGCCGGGTTTATGGTGGACACCTACCGGCGGCTCCTGGCCGGACAGGGAGTGGAAAATATCTTTTATGACGCCGGGCGGGACCGGAGGTTTTAGGTTTCAGGGGGTAGGGAATAGGGAATTAAGGAATAGGGAGTAGGGAGTAGGGAATAGGGAAAAAAGCGGGTTAGCGGGCTAGCCAACAGCTAACAGCTAAATGCCACCTGCCGAACCGCCGAACCGCCAAACCGCCAGACAGGGAATAGGGAATAGATAGGGAATAGGGAATAGGGAAAAGACTGAAAACCGAAAACCGAAAACCGAAAACCGAAAACCGTCTTTCAGACCCCCGGCGCCTGGCCCTGGACATCCTGGCCGCGGCAGCACGCCAGGGGCGCTCCGTGGAAGAGCTGCTGGCCCGGACCGCGGTCCGGCACCTGGGCATGGACCGGCGGGACCGGGCTTTTCTTCTGGAACTGGCGCAGGGGGTGAAGCGCTGGGAAATCCGCCTGGATTACTGCTTATCCCACCTTTCCCATATTCCGTTAAAGAAGCTTCATCCCCTGGTCCTGGTTATTTTGCGCCTGGCGGCTTTTCAAATCCTGATGCTGGACAAAGTGCCGGCCCGAGCCGCAGTGCATGAAGCCGGGGAAATGGCCCGGCAGCGGCGCCTCCCCAAAACCCACTTAGGCTTCATCAACGCGGTGCTGCGCCGCCTGGCTGAGGGGGAGCTGCCGTCCATTCCATCTCTGGCCGCGGACCCGGTCATGGCGTTAAGCATCGAACACTCCCACCCCGCCTGGCTGGTCCGGCGCTGGCTAGAACGTTACGGCCTGGAGGACACCCAGGCGCGGCTGGCAGCCAACAACCGCATCCCGCCCCTGACCATCCGGGTCAACACCTTGAAGACCGACCCTGATTCCCTCCGGGACCGCCTGGCCCGGGAAGGGATTGAGGCCGCGCCGTGCCGGTTCTCTCCCGGGGGCCTGCGTCTGGGGCACTTGGAAGTGTCGCCCATGAGCGTTTCCTCATATTGGGAGGGCCTGTGGCTTTTTCAGGACGAAGCGGCCCAACTGGTGACCTATCTTCTTAACCCCCGCCCCGGTCAGACCGTGTTGGAGCTGGGGGCCGGGCGGGGCGGAAAAACCACCCATATGGCGGAATTGATGACCGCCCGGGGTGTCATCATGGCGGTGGACAACCATAAAGGCCGCCTCCAAGACCTGAGAATCATCCTTCGGCGCTGGGGAGTTTACATGGTCCAGCCCCATTTTGCCGATGCCACCCGGCCCCTGCACCTGAAGGTTAAAGAATTCGATAGCGTCGCGGTGGACGCCCCCTGCTCCGCCCTGGGCATCATCCGCCGCCACCCGGAGATCAAAACCCGCCTGAAAGAGGCGGACCTTGCCACCTTTCCCCCCCGCCAGCAGGCCTTGCTGGCCGCGGCCGCGCCCCTCATCAAGTCCGGCGGCCGCCTCCTCTACATCACTTGCACCACCGAGCCCGAAGAAAATCAGGAGGTGGTGGAAGCCTTTCTGGCGGAGAACCGGGACTTTCGTCTGGGGGCCGACCCCGGGGCCCTCCCTTCCCCGGCCCGCTCCCTAATCCACCCCCCCGGCTATTTTGTCACCTCTCCCGCAACCCACGACCTGGACGCCTTTTTCGCCGCGGTGCTGGTGCGAGGTTAAGCTTTTTGGGGGAAGGGGCCAAGGGCGCGGCCCTCCCCTCATTCCTTCAACCCCACATACGCCAGCGGCAGCAGGGCCAGGCTGGTAACTCCGGAAACAATCAGAGGCAGTTGATAGCCGTACGCCGCGCCCAAAGGCCCGAAAACCAGGGACCCGGCAAAAACCCCCAGGGTGGTGGTGAGCGATATGAGGCTGGAGTGGCCGCCGATGCGGTCCACGTGAAAAAGACGGGCGATGGCGGTATAGGTTTCCATGAGGATAAGACCGTCGCCGAAGCCGTGGATGGCCCGCCAGATGAAGGACCAGGAGAGCGGCGGATAGGTCATGAGGATATGCCCCAGCCCCGAGGCGGTGAGGGCCAGGGCCAGGAAACCCAAGGGCTTCAGCCGGCCGGCCCAAAAGCGGCCGTAAAGGTAGGCGGTGAGGGACACCACCCCGAATTCCCCGGCCATATACAGGCCCACCCCCATGGGGTCAAGGTTCAGGTTGTGCTTGAGAAACAGGCTCAGGCTGGTGGCCTCCGCGCCCCAGTGAGTGGTGAACAGGAAGAGCCAGGTGACGAAAAAGAGCACCGGCCGGGTGAAAAAGTCCCGGCGGTATTCCCCCAGGCCGGTCCTCACCCCCCGGGTCAGGGGCAGCCACACCGTGGGCAGCAGCAGAGCCAACACCCCCAGACCGAATACGCGCATGGTCAGGGGGAAGTCAGTCAGATAATAGAGAAACCCTCCCAACAGCATCCCGCCCATCATGCCGCCCATGCGCCAGGCGTTGAATTGGCCGAAGCGCCGGGGCGCGTCCAGTTCGCCGCCCTTGAACAGCATGATGTCCAGCGACATGCGGATGAGTTGCAGGCTGAACCCGAACCCCCAAAAAGCCAGTTGAAAGGCCCAGAAGCGTTCTGCCGCGGCCATGAGCCAGAGGGTCAGGGCGGTCCCCGCCAGCCCCACCCGGGTAAGATACCGGGCGGGAAACCGGTCGCCCATGACCCCCACCGGAAAAGACACCAAGATGGCGTTGAGGCTGAGGACCGCATAAAGGAGGCCGATCTGGGCCCCGGTGAAGTTGAGGGACCCCTTCAGATACAGGGGCAGGAGGAAGTAAACGCAGGAAATGACCGCGGAATAGGCGCAGATGTAAAAGGATAGCACTAGGAGTTTTCTGTTTTCTGTTTTCGGTTTTCTGTTAAAAGAGAAAAAATCATTAATCGCCTATGAGGTGGGTTGGCAAGATTTGAAAAGATTAGCGTCAGGACTTTCAGATTTTTATGACACCATATGCAATATTTCTTTCAAACGGCTTTAAATTTAACAGAAAACAGAAAACCGAAAACAGAAAACCGGTTTTCAAACCGCGCTGCGGTTGAGCCGGATCTCCATGGCCCGGGCCGGGCACACTGGACAGCAAAGCTCGCAGGCGCTGCACTTGCCCGGGTCAAAGAGCACTTCCATCTCCGGCCGCTCGATGTGCAAGGCGCCGCTGGGGCACACCGCGGTGCAGGTGCCGCACTGGTAGCAACGCTCCTCATTGCGGCGCACTTCCCCGGCCACCCGTTTCACCTGGACCCCGGAGTCCCGCAGGAACTTCAGGCCCTTCCGGAAGTTCTTGGGATGGCCTTTTAGCTCCATGACGATGGTGCCTTCCTGGCGGGGGTTGATGGTGGCCTTGAGGAGATTGAACTCCAAATCGAAGTCTTTCACCAGCCGGTAGATGATGGGCTGATCCACAATGGTCCGGGGAAAGCGCAGTACCAGCATTTCGGCGTGCATTTCGTTGTCCTCGGTGTAGTTTTTGGGGGAAGGGGCAGGGGCGCTAGCCCCTGCCCCTTCCCCCAAACCCCCATCCCCAACCCCTTAAGGGCGCAATTTATTGCGCCCTAGTCAACGGGCGTGATAAATCACGCCCCTACCAGGGGTTGGAGGGGAGGTGGAGGGGAGGGCGGGGGACTTGATGTCCCCCGGCCTTCTTATTATTTTACCAGATTTCCTCATCAAATCAAACCGCCCAGGCGCCGCTGCCAGGCGGCCTGGAGGTCGGGGAGGGCGGCGTCGATGAGAGTCTGCCCGCCGCGACTCACTTTAAAAGCGCCGTCGGGCCGCACCCGGCCCAGGAGATACAAAGGCTGGCCCCGAAAAAGATCTTCGACGCTACTCTGGTGCTCCGGGGCCACGCTCACCAGGAACCGTCCGGCGGATTCGGAGTACAAAGCCACGTAGGCGGGGAACTCCGGCGCCACGGCTGTAAGGTCCACCTCCACCCCCAGGCCTCTCGCCAGGCTGCACAGGGCCAGGTGCACCCCCAGGCCGCCCCGGTAAAGGCCGTGGGCCGAAGCCAATAGCCCTTCTTTCCCGGCCTGCTCCACGATGCGGTAATAATCCAGGAAATCCAGGGGCATCACCACCGGCACGCCCAGGCCCACGTAGCCCAGCATCTCGTAAAATTCGGAGCCCCCCAGCTCGTGGTGGGTTTCGCCCACCAGATAGATCAAGTCCCCGGGGGTCTTCCAGTCCAGGGTCACGGCCCGGCGCAGGTCCTCGATGACGCTCACCGCGGTGAAAAACAGGGTGGGCAGGCCTGACACCCGGTGCACTTCCCCATAGGCTCCGGGCAGGAGGCCGTCCACGTACATGCTGTCTTTGCCGGAGAGCAGGGGAATTTCATATTCCAGGCAGGTGTTGCGCAAGGCCCAGCAGGCCCGGGCCAGTTGGGCCGCTTTGTACTTGCCGTCGGGATTATTCTCCGGGTGATACTCCACGCTGGGCCAGCAGAAGTTGTCCACCCCGCCGATATGGTCCAGACTAGCGCCCACGGCCAGCAGCCGGCGCACCGCCTCGTCGATGGTGGCGGCCACCATGTAATAGGTGTCGATTCGGGAGTAGGCCGGGTTGAGGGCCAGGCTCAAGGCCAGGCCCCGGTGGGAGTCCAGGCGGGGCCGCAGCACCGCGGCGTCGCCGGGGACGAAAACGCTTTGGCCCACCAGGGGCTTGAGGACGCTGGTCCCCTGGACCTCGTGGTCGTATTGGCGGGTGATCCACTCCCGGGAACAGAGCTGGGGCCGGTCCAACATGGTCAGAAGCGCCGCCCGGTGGTCCGCGGGGTCGCTCAACACCGGCTCGGAGAAACGATTCTCCGGGGAGGACCATTCCGCGTCAAATTCCCAAGGTTCAAACTCTTCCTCCAAAAAAGAGGTGTCCACGTAGGCGCAGGCCCGGCCCTGGTGGTTCACCTGGAGGACCCCCGTGTCGGTGAAGCGGCCGATGACCGAGACCTCCACCTCGTGCTTCCGGGCCAAACTTTTGAATGCCTCTTCATCCCCGGGGCGCACCGCGGCCACCATGCGCTCCTGAGATTCGGAGACCCAGATTTCCCAGGGGTCCAGGCCGGCGTATTTGAGCGGGACTTGCTCCAGCCAGACTTCGGCGCCCCCGGCCGGGCGGGCCGATTCTCCCACCGCGGAGGACAGCCCCCCGCCCCCGCAGTCGGTGATGAAGGTGATAAGACCCTGGTCCCGGGCTTCCAGGAGGAAGTCGTGCATTTTTTTCTGGGTGTAGGGATCGCCGATCTGCACGTGCCCCGCGGGGGTGCCGGGGGAGGAGACCTCCGAGGAGGCGGTGACCCCGTGGATGCCGTCTTTACCCACCCGGCCGCCGCACATCATAATCAGGTCACCGGGTCGGGCCTTTTTGGCCGCCCCCGATTCGCCCAGGACTTCGTTGGGCAGCAGCCCCAGGGCGCCTACGAAGACCAGGCACTTGCCCAGGTAGGATTCGTCAAAGTAAAGACTGCCGTTAATGGTGGGCACGCCGCTCTTGTTGCCCCCATCCTTCACCCCTTCCACCACCCCGTCCAACAGCCGCCGGGGATGGAGACGGGGCTGCAAGGGGCCGGCGTAATCCCGGGGCCCCACGCAGAAGCCGTAGATGCCGCCGATGAGGCGGGCGCCTTTGCCGGTGCCCAGGGGGTCCCGGTACACCCCCACTATCCCCGTTAAGGAGCCGCCATAAGCCTCCAGATTGGAGGGGGAATTGTGGGTCTCGCCCTTGATGACGTACAGATAGTCGTCGTCAAAGCGGCCCACCCCGGCGTTGTCCCACAGGACGGAGACCACCCAGGGCTTTTTTTCCTTGATTTCCAGGGTGGGCTCTTCGATGCAGACCTTGAAAGGGTTGTTCAGGGTCAAATATTCCCTTTGTTTCGAATCCTTATAGAAAAACACGCCCCGGAAGGTGTTGTGGTTGCAATGGTCGCTGCGGGCCTGGGCCAGGTATTCCAGCTCCACGTCCGTGGGCGGCCCCAGGCCCACCGCGGCCCGCCGGGCCTGGACCTCGGGCCGGGAAAAGTAGTTGAGGATGATGGGGAGGTCAGCGTCCCGGAGGGCCAGGTCCCGGCGGAGGCTCAACTCCCGCAGGGTCTCCTCGGAATCCAGATGAAAAACCTCCACCGAGGGCTGGTGGTCCAGGCGCACCCGGGGTAGGATGAGGCCCAACCCATGTTCCGGGTCCCAGGTCTTCGGGGAAAAAATCCGAAATTCCTGGATCAGATCGTTGGCCAGGAGTTCCCGGGCGATTTGGCCTAGGCGGGTGCGGGTGAGACCTTTGCCGTGAAACAGGTAAAGCCTGGAGGTGTAAACGGCCGCGTCCTCAGGGAGGCCGCGGCCCAGGTGGGCGGCGATGGCCTCCAGGGCCATGGTCCCCGCGGTGTCCCGCACTCCCGGCCGGTACCCCACCCAGATGGCCCCGTCAAAGTCCCGGGCCAGGGGCTGGAAGCTGGAAACCTGGGTGACGGGGTGGGTAAAGACCCCGGTGCGCACCGCCTCCAGCTCTCCGGGGGTAAGTTCCAGGTCCAGGGTCAAGATTTTCACGATCCGGACCTTGTCCACCTTGATCCCAAAATATTCCCGGGCCTGCCGCCGGACGCCTTCGCCTTCCGCATCCACCAGCTCCGGCCGCCAGCCGATTTCCAGACGCACTGCCATGACGCCTCCCCCGGATTGAAATCAGGGAAAAATATATCTCAAATGTCGGAAAAGGGGAAAGATAAAGTAATTGTTGGGAGGTTGCATAAATTTTGGGATCCGATTGTTGCCTTGGCTCCGGAAAGTGCCTTTCAAGATGAGACCTCTGCGAAACAGCTTAAAAGGCGGAAAAACTTGCCCTTGATCCCCCCCTCCCCCCGGTGGGAGGTGGGTTGGGGGGAGGGGGGCTAAATTGATTAAGATACTTAAATCAGTTAAAGATTTTGCCACCCCCTCCCTAACCCTCCCCCCTCAAGGGGGAGGGGATTAATACCGTTTTCGGTTTTCGGTTTTCAGTTTTCGGTTTTCAGTTTTCAGTTTTCGGTTAAAAGAAATTGTATTATCAATAAGTTAGCCATAGAATTAGTTGCATCTGAAACTGAACTTGGTATAAGGGATAGCCAGTCAATTAGGTATTTCGCAGAGGTCTCAAGATCGGCTGCCTCTTGCTGAAATGAGAAACAAAATTCAATGACATGAGTGGCACAGGCTTCCAGCCTGGGGGAAGGTTTCTTGGCAGAACAGAGGGCGCCCACAGGCCCGAGGCCTGTGCCATTAATATTTTTCTGGTTGGTGGTCTCTTTCGAAATAGGGAGATTTTTTTCTAAGATGCCCTCCCTGAATTGCCTTTCAGGAGGAAGAGTAATAATCGAATTTTGAGATTTTGGGTGGGGCGGGCCTCCGCGCCCGCCCAAGTTGGCGCCTTCTGGCAAGCGATGTTTGACGGGCGCGGAGGCCCGCCCCACCAAGTAAAAGCCCCAGGGTCATCTAATACGGTTTTCGGTTTTTGGTTTTCGGTAAAGATAATTACGGATTATCAATAAGTTACAGATTAAGTTTGTTGCACTTGAAAGAGAAAATGGTATAAAAGGGCAGGCTAAACTGCGCCCGCATCTTCCAAATCAGTCAAGAAAAGTGCCGGAAGGTAGGCTCCCGGCCCTGGTGATTTATACCAAGTTCAGTTTCAGGTGCAACAAAATCTATGGCTAACTTATTGATAATCCAATTTCTTTTAACCGAAAACTGAAAACCGAAAACCGAAAACGGTATTACGCCCGGCCCTTGGAAGGTCAGGCGGTTGGGGGCTCTCGGACCGGGGCTTTGCTCAGCCCCGGTCCGATGCCGTCTTAAGCCGTAACGGTGATGGGAATCAGAGTGGTGTGCAGGAGGGCGCCGTCATGGTTCCGGATGAATTCCACCGTGGCGAATTGGGTGCCGATTAAGAGCGCGGTGGTCCGGAACAGCACCTCCATGCGCCGGGCCACGCTGTACGTAATGGAGACGCCGCCCGGCAGCACGAAAGGCCGGTTGTAATTCCCGAAGGGCGGCACCCCCAAGGCCCGGCCGTCCCAGGAGATGACCACCACGTCAAACGGGAAGGTGACCCGGACATTATCGTAGGCGGCGTTGAGGGCCCGCACCAGGACGGTCTTGCCCACCGGGGCGTTGATGGAGATCTGGGTCTGCAACTCGGGCCGGTCGGCAGCTTCGCCGATGACCCGGCCCACCCCGCTGTTCAGCCCCGAGGGAATGAGCAGGTCCGGGGGGATGCGACCCATGAAGCCCGGCCCGGCTACGGCGCCGGGATCAATGACGCTGGGGTCCGAATCAACCCCGGTGACGAACCAGTAATCCGCGTTGAAGTCGTTGAAAAACCCGGGGGCCCAGCGGTCGTTGACCCCGGGGTTATTGCCACGCCTGGGGAAGAAGGCCCGGGGGTCCGGCGCGAAGTCGCTCCAGACGGAGTCCCGGTCATCGAACACCCAGAGGGCCTCCACGTCATAAGGGACCGTCATGTTGAGGGAGTCCTTGGTGGTGATGTCCCCCCCGAGGAAACCCGGAAACTGCGGGAACGCGGTGGTGTTGGCCTGGACCCTGAATTCAAAAGCCCCCGGAGTAGTGGGGCTGGGCACCTGGCCGATGGGAATCGCCGGGTTGGTTTGAGAGGCAAAGTACGCGGTGGGCGGGTCAATGAGGAGCGCCCCGTACAGGCCGAACTCAAAGTGCTGCACCGTGTTCCGGTGGCAGTGATAGAAGTAGAAGCCCATGGCGTTGGGTTGGAATTGGTAGGTGTATCTCCCGATTTCCATGGAGCAGTGCCCCACCCCGTCGTTCATGGGGGTGGGTTCCTGGCCGTGCCAGTGGATGGTATGGGGCGGCGGCCCGTGGCCCTGGGTTTCGGCATGGAAGATGGCCCCCCGGGGAATCCGGATGGTGGGGCCGGGGAAGGTGCCTTTGGCCAGATCATTGCCTTTTTGCCGGAACAGGAAGTAAATAATCTCTTTCCCGTCCCAGGCGGGGATTTTATCGCCGTGCATCAGGTCGGTGACCACGGTATTGGCTTTGCGCAGCTGCGCCAGGCCGGCGGCCGCCATGACTTCGGGCACGGGATTGTCCGGCACCAGGAGCTCGGGGGTCATGGGGCTGACATTGGGCGGATCGAACATCTTGGCCCACAGCCCCGCTTCGCCCGCGGGCTGCTCCACCGTGCGGCGAGGTATGGTAAAAACACCAGGGAATGCCATATTTTTTCTCCTTCTGTGCCCCTTCTACGAGGAGCCGTCGTCAGGTTAAAGTCGTAAGTTACATCATCTCCTCAAAGGGCGGCTGGGGGCCGGCCGGCGGGTGCAGCCGCGCCACCTCCTCCGCGGGGTCCGCCGGGGACGGGCCGAAAACCGCCCGTTCATTGGCTTCCACGGTGAAGTTGGGATCATCGAAAGTCAGGGGCACGTTGGGGAAGGTCTGCAAATCCCCCACGATATTCTGGTCGCCGATGAAGTTCATCCCGGCAATGAGCCCCATGTTGTAGTTGCCGCCCTGGGCCGTCTGGGACGGCTCGGAATGGTCGTGCATGGGGAAGCACAGGGGCGACAGGGGCACGTGAATGGGGAAGCGCCCCGCCCGGGTTCCCACCCTGGGAATGGCCATGTTCAGTTCCTGCACCGGGGGCCAGGTGGTCACGCCGGCGGGGGTGTTTCCCGGCCTCAATCTGGTGGGGGTCACCACCACCCCGAAGCTCCGCACCGGCCTGGGGTCCACCGGCAGGGGGGCGCTCTGCAGGCCGATGCCTAGTTCATTGGGAATGTCCGGGGGCCGGATGTATTGATTCAGCCAGTCCCAGACATCCAGGGGTTGGGCGGTGTAGGTGTCCACCCAGGGGAGGTTGTCCACCACGTCGATGTTTGGATCCTGGGCGGTGAGATCCGGGAACGCGTTGAACGCGGTTTGTAAAAACGGCGCGAAAGTGGTTCCCACGTTCCGGGTGACCCGCATCACATACACGTGGTTGGCGTGGATGTGCATGGAGTGCATCCACAGCCCGGCGTTCAGGACCCGGATGACACACGGCTCGCCCACCCGCAGGTGCGGGGTGACGAAGGGGGTGTTATGAGAGAAATGTCCCGATTGGCCCTGGATGGTATGGAATTGGGGCCGGTCGCTGAAGACCGCGGGGGGTTTATTTTTCCCGCCGGGCACGAAATTGCTGTTCAGGAACCGGTCCACGAACTCCGCCGCGGAAAAGTCCACGCCCGCGGCAGCTTTCCCCACCGCCTCAAACAACGCCGGACTGGCCTGATGCAGCAGCCAGACGAACTGCCGAAAGGGGGGGGTGGCGGGGCCGGCGGCATTGCCGAGGAATCCCTCGCCCCAGGCCAGGCCGGGGAAGTGGGCCGCGGTCCCCAGGTCGGCGAACAACTGGGCCATGTTGGGATTGTCCACCACATCCGCGACGCTGTAAGGGGTCCCGTTGGCCGGGTTGGGCATGACGATGAACGCGCCATGCAGGCCCATCACCCGGTTCACCGGCTCATTCATGGTGTCGTAGTATAAGTAGGAGCCGGCGCTGCCCGCGGGAACCACGAAGTCACCGGTGAAGTTTTGACCGGGATTGAGAGGTCCGGTGTCAAGGCGGAGGGCCGGGATGGCCAGGTTATGAGGCTCATCCAGGTTGTTGGTGACGGAGATGTTGATGGTGGCGCCCTCGAAGGTGAAAATGAGGGGCCCGGGAACGTCGGCGGGCAAGCTGGCTTCTTTGTAAATGAAGAAGTAGCATCGGGCAATGTTGGCCCGCCGGTTCAAGGCGGGGTTCTGGTGAGTCACCATTTCCTTCATTCCGTCGGTGATGGAAATAGTGATATCCGGGGCCGGTTGCGCATGGGCCTTGCCTCGCTTGGCCCCCGGAGGCAGATTGGCCCCTACCCACAGGCCGGCCATGCCTGCGGTGGTGTACTTGAGAAAGTCTCGTCTTTTCATAGTCTTCTCCTTCACCTAGAAGGTTTCTTAATGGATATTTAATGTCCCGCTTCTGTCTGAATGGCGAAAAAAGTCCCCCGGGTTAAAGGCGGACAACCCAAACCAGATAACTAAATAAACTCCCGCCGCTTTATCCATCGACCTCCTTGAGTTGCATTTTTTCGGGAATTCACCCCACCCTGGAAGACCCCCGTGGTATGGGCGGGGCTCTTGACTTTGGTAAGTCTAACTAAAATATTGTTCATACTCTACATGCCATAAAAACCCCCACTAGAAAATAGGTAAAATTACCTATTTTTCACCTAGGCAAAATTACTGATGGACTAGCCAAGACCTCGTTTTCTCTGAGATTTCCCTTGCTTGCGCCTGAGTGACTCTACGAGGATTAATAGAAAAATTTTTTATATAGGAATTTAACTATTCATTTTCCCTAGTCAGAGTGCATTCCAAATTGTCCCCGGGAAACCCCAAAAACCTGGCGGCGCATCAGAATTGATTGCATCCCTGAAGCATTAACCAAAGCGAAAAGCCGGGCCCTGGCCCGGCTCTCCTGCCCGGTGGGAGAAAAACCCTCTCCCCAAACATTTTCTCTTTGTTGTGGAGGGCGATTAGAGGCTGTTGTTACACGGACCCAAGGTGCAGCCAAACAGAGATTAATTGAAGGGGGCGCGCCTTGTCACGCCGTCTTTAAGGGCGCCATAAATTGGCTCACTTAAAAGAAATCACCGTCCAATGGTCGATGGCGGCGAACATCAGGAGCCAGAAAATCAGGTGGGCCAAGTAGTAATAACCGCGGCCTGTCCGGGTTTGGAACACCCGGGGTTCCAAGACGTTAAAAAAGTTATAAATTACCCGGCATTCCAGGGCAAAGGGAATGAAGCCCAGGTAGCCCAAGAGGGGCATTTCGAAAACCCTCCAGGAATTAAGCACCGGCAAGGTGTAAATCCATTTGCCCCCCGCGGGATAATTCCACATCTCCCACCAGAGGCCGCAGACGAGCCCGGCCGCAGCCAGGCAGAGAAGTTCCCGGCGTTCTCCCCGGGTCCCGCGGACTATCAGGGACTCGCCTCCCATCAGGTCACAGAAAGGGTCCAGGAGGAAGATGAGGGCCAGCCACACCAGAGGGAAGGCGTAAGTGGGGCAAATTAGGGGGAGGACCAACAGGACCGCACCCGCCATCAGGGACCAGGGCTGCCAGCGGCCTAGATTCCGGGGGGAACCCTGGGCTTCCCGCCCAAGGCCCAGGGATTGCAGGACCTGAGAAGTAAGGAAGATGCCCGGCAGCACCGTGGCAAAGGCCAGGGCGTAGGCGGGCCAGCGCATCCACCACCGGGGCCACAGGCCCATATAGCGCCAGTTGTGTAGGGAAAGATTGCAGGCTTCGAAGACCAGCCACGCGGTAACCGACAGGAAGGCCAGCCGCAGGAATTCCCGGGTCCGGAACAGGAGCCAAGATTCACCCTGACGGTAAAGGAGCACTCCGTCCAGAAACAGCAGGTAAGGCCACCAGGCGAAATGGTAAAAGAGATTAACAAAGGGTTCCCGACCCTGAACTAGCCCAGCCAGGGCTGCGGTCCAGAGGGCCAGGGCCAGAATGATTTCCCCCGCGGCCAGGGTCTTGAACATGGGCTTTTTCCAAAATCAGGCAGGCGAACGGCGCTTCCTTATGGGGTTCACTTCCCGAGTCCGGTTCGGCCAAGAGGCGGTCAATGGTTTCATCAAATCGGAGGTAGTATCGCGTCCCAGAAATACTTTGCATAAAGGAATTGGCTTTTTCCCTCCCCCTTGAGGGGGGAGGGTCAGGGTGGGGGTGATATTTAAATTTTGAACATATTGAAACGACTAATTTTATCACCCTCCCCCTACCCCCCTCCCCTCAAGGGAGGGGGAATTAAATGACTAAGAACTTAATAAAGGTTTTCATGGGACGGGACAGTAGCTGCCGATAAAAAAACCAAGAAAGGTGGCTAAGCCTGACTCAGCAGGTGTTGCAAGTCGTGCAGCCCCCGGCGGGCTTGGGCCAATGCCCGCTTAATTTCCGGGGCGCCGAGGAGATGGTAAGGCAAGGACGGAATGGGCGAAGAAGGTTTCGATCCAGGAGTCAATTGGCGGCGCAGGGCCGTGAGTTCCTGGAGGAGATAAAGATAAACCGCGGCCAGCGGCTCAGGAGCGCGGCCCCCCTGGGGAGGTGAAATATCAGCCAGGGGGCCCCGCCCCCGGAGTTCCTTCTCCTCAGCCCGGCGGGCCAGGGCCTGGGTTAGCGGCAGCTTTGCAAGCTTGGTGGACTTGCCGGCAAGCTGTTTCTTTTTCGCCATATCTCCAGAAACTCAGTGGTAAGGTGCAAGTAATCCTGCGCCCCGGAACTCCGGGGGTCGAAATCGAAAATGGCCTTTTGGGCGATTTGGGCCTGGTTGAGGGCCTCATTCTTCATGACTTTGGTGTTAAAAGTCTTGTCCCCGTAAGGCTTCAGTTGTTCCAGGATGTATTCATTGGTGACCCGGTTGCGCTTGTCGAACATGGTGAGGAGGATGCGAAAGATATTTTCCTGGAATAATTCTTCCACTCCCAGGTTCTTGATGGAATCGATGGTGGTGAGGAGGTCGGCCAGCCCGTCCAGGGAATAGCGGGAGATCTGGCAGGGAATGAGGATAAAATCACAGGCGTACAAGGAATTGGTGGTGAGCACTCCCAGGGACGGGGGACAATCGATAAAAATGAATTCATAGTCCAGCCCGGTGAGGGCCTGGGCCAGGATAGCTTCCCGAAAGACCCGGGTATAGACCTGTTCCGCGGCCCGGGCTAGGTGAATGGTGGCCGGGGCCACGTCCAGACCCAGGATGTAAGTGTTCATGGCCACTTCCTGGATCCGTTTTTTGGGCACGGTCATGACTTCCGCCATGGACTCCCGGATGGCTTCCGGTTCTATCCCCAAACCGATGGTGGTATGGCCCTGGGGGTCCAGGTCCACCAGCAGGGTGCGGTAACCTTGATAGGCCAAAGCGGCGCCCAAATTGACGGTGGTGGTGGTCTTCCCGGTGCCACCCTTTTGATTGAGAACGGCCGTGACATACGACATGGCGTGGCCCAAAACTCCTGGAGGTTTGAGGTGGGCGCGGATCCGCAACTTCCTTGGATAAAATGATAAAAGAATGCCCACCCGCCGTCAAGAAATATCTGGGAAAACCGGACTGACCCCGGGGGTGAACGTCAGGCTCTGGCACAAGCTGTGCAAGAGAATTGAGGACTTTTGGTTAATGTGGGATATTTTTGGGGATATCGAATCAAGCTCCGAATCGCCTATGGAAAGACGCCGTTTTAGCCGTCTGTATATTTCCCTGGCGGTGGAGTACCATTTTCTCCAGCCCGAGACTGGGGAAGTTCACCAAGGACAGGGCGTCTTGCGGGATATCAGTCTATCCGGCAGTTATTTCCATCCTGACAAGCCGCTTCCCCTGACTCCCGGCCAGGTTCTCTCCCTCAGCATTGCCGCCCCCCTCCCTTATCTGAACATGGATCAAACCTCCCACCTGAAGGCCCAGGGTTCAGTCGTGCGCGTCGACCCCCCGGACGGGGCCAATCCCAGGCCGGGCGTGGCCATTAACTTCCTGGAAAGCCTCACCTTCTCCTCTTCTTAACCAACTAATATATAAAGGTAATTTTGTAAAAATGTTCTAGCAACTGAACAAAATGTGGGAACTTGATTTTTTTTATCTATTTATTTGTTATAATATCAGTAAGTTATATGATGTGGACATAACTTAAACACAATTTTAAAATAATTTAACTAAAAAATAAGCTAATTAACAACATTCTTTCCTTTTTTCATGGTTAAACAAGGAAAAGTGATTGTGGCTTTGAGCGGCGGGGTGGACAGCGCGGTCACCGCAGCCCTTCTTCGGAGCCAGGGCTGGGAGGTAATGGGGGTGCACCTGCGTCTTTCCCCGGCCGGGCCGCCGGGACATCTGGCGGAGTTGGCCCGGAGCCTGGAAATCCCCCTGAGGGAATTGGACCTGAGGGAGGAGTTCGCCTCCCTGGTGGTGAATTATTTTGTGGACGAATATTCCCGGGGCCGCACTCCCAACCCTTGTGTTCAGTGCAACGCCGCCATCAAGTTTGGGTTATTGCGGGAGCGGCTTTCGGAACTGGGGGCGGATTATCTGGCCACCGGCCACTATGCCCGGCTTGAGCTGGCTCAGGAAGGGGATTGGGACTTGTTCCGGGGGGCGGACCGGAATAAAGACCAGTCTTATTTTTTGACCCGGTTGCCCCGGGAGATTCTGCCTCGTCTTCTCTTTCCTCTGGGGGGCTTGACCAAACCCCAGGTGAAGGCCCGTTGCCGGGACCTGGGACTGCCCTTAAGGGAAGGATACCAGGAAAGCGCGGAGCTCTGCTTCATTCCCCAGGGCAGCTACCGGGAATTTCTCCGGGAACGGCGGGGGTGTTTTGGGTCCCCAGGGGAATTGGTGGACACTCAGGGACGGGTCTTGGGAAAGCATCGGGGGGTGGAGTGCTACACCGTGGGCCAGCGCCGGGGTTTGGGGACGCCGTCCACGGAGCCGTATTATGTGGTGGAAATCCGGCCCGAAACCAACCGGGTGGTGCTGGGCCGGCGGCAGGAACTCCTGTCTGCCGGATTGGTGGCGGGGCAGGTAAACTGGCTGACGAAACCGCCTGACCGGGAAATGGAAGCCCAGGCGGTGATCCGCTATCGCCATGCCGGAGTCCAGGCTCGGATAATACCCCGGGGCCGGTCCCAAGTCCAGGTGATCTTTGCCGCGCCCCAGGCCGCGGTGGCCCCAGGCCAGGCCGTGGCCTTTTATGAGGGGGACCGGGTCCTGGGGGGCGGCTGGATTGAGGAAAGGATTAAGTAATCACCACCAAGACACCAAGACACCAAGAATCACTGAGAATAAATTAAATCGCTTGGGCGCTAAGCGCCCAAGCGATTATTTTTTCCCTTGGTGATCTTGGTGTATCTTTGTGGTAAATTTTTTAAAAACAATAGTGGCTTGAAAGGAGGCATAATGAAGCCGGCGGAGAAAATCGGGCCCATTTTGCAGCTTTTGGACCAGCATTACCCGGAGGCGCACGTGACCCTGGATTTCGCCAACCCCCTGGAGTTATTGGTGGCCACGGTTTTGTCGGCCCAATGCACCGACGTCCGGGTGAACCAGGTAACGCCCGCGGTCTTTAAAAAATATCCCACCGCGGCCCATTATGCCCAGGCCCCGCTGGAAGAACTGGAAAAAGAGATTTACGCCACCGGCTTTTACCATCAGAAGGCCAAGAGCCTCCAG
>VGSW01000029.1 GCA_016874915.1 Deltaproteobacteria bacterium | reverse complement strand
AACTGGCGGCGCTTAGGACCTAAATCCCCCCAGGGATCAATTAATGAGGCTTGTCGGGGATCGCGTGTACGAATCATCTTTTTGCCATTAACCCGTTGATTTTTCACCGAATTATGCCATAAAAAGCGACGCCCGACAAGAAAAAAATACCATAATCTTAAATTATTTCAGATAATTAACAATAAGCGACTTTTTACGAATCCATCAACTTTGAACTTTTAATCCGGGGGCGTAGTTCAGTTGGTTAGAACGCCGGCCTGTCACGCCGGAGGTCGCGAGTTCGAGTCTCGTCGTCCCCGCCAATGAAATCAAGGGGTTAGGTCAAACGGCCTAACCCCTCTCTTTTGATTTTTAACCTCATTTCCAACCCTGGGCCAAGATATCGGGGGGGAAAGGGGAATGTGATCTTTTAAAAACGGGAATAGGCGATGCTGTCTTTTTCAAACTCCATGATGACATCTTCGGTCAGAGTCGGTCGGATTTTGGGTATAATTTCAAAAATTGTGTCCGTAGTCACCCGATAATCTTGCTTGGTAGCCAGTTCCTGTTCAAAGGCGAACTGAGCAACCTGCTGGAAGAGATATTCCATATCAGCCGGGGTGAATCGAGAGGTCATCTTGATGATACGATCAAGATCGACTTCCCCGGTATTGAGTTTGGAGAGGTAGTGTTCCAGGATAGTTGCTCTCTCATCTTCGTTCAAACCGCCCACCGGAATAATACAATCAAATCTTCCCGGACGCAGCAGAGCGGCATCGAGCTGTCTAATATAATTGGTCGCGCAAATTAAGAGGATATTGTTCCCCTGGTTTTTGAGCAGCGGGACCTGTTTTAGAAATTCATTGGTTATGGACTTGTCAACCCGGCTGGCCTCATCCCGGCTGCCGGCGATCTCTTCAAACTCATCGATAAAAATGACCGCTTCTTCCAGGTTGCGTGACTTTTCCATGATGTTGCGCAGATTAGCTCCCACCTTTTCGGTACCGTCAACCATGAGCATGCTGGGAGCAATCTCAATGAACCACCAGGACAGGGCCCCGGCCAGGGCTTTGGCAAAATGAGTCTTGCCGGTGCCGGGAGGTCCGAAGAAAATGATAGTCTTGGGAGGAACGACCCCGTGCTTTTTCGACAGATCTTGCTGGGTCAGCGGCAGGATGATTTTCCGCTGCACTATCTGCTTGGGAGGTTGCGAATCAGAGATAGTGTCCCATAATTCTTTGCTGATGGTCTGAGCCCCCATCTCATTGAGGATATCCCGCCGTTGATAGGCTAAGTATTCCTCCCGGGCCTGCTCCATATTTTCGAGGAAATCGATGCACGCGACCCGCAAGCCGACATCGCGACCGACCTTTTCAGACAGGAGCCATTTATGCTGCAAAATTCTGGGCCACAGGTCCGCGGCAGCATCAGGGTCGAATTTGGTGCCGCTGATCTCAAAGATTTTACCGGCGCACAACTCAGGCGCCAGGGGCTCCGTGAAGTCTTCGGTCACGATTGACCTCCTTATAGGTCTTGGTCTCTTTGCCGAGTTAATTTCTCAGGACAACCTCAAAGAATACCCGGTAAATTATGCAACAAAAAATCATAACAGTTATTACTCAGGTCACATAATTGTTCTCATTTCGCCAAATCAGTTACTTGAAATTTTAGTACTGAGGACTGGGGACTGAGGACTGAGGACTGTAGATTAAGTCTTCGCCATCTCTATCTTAAATTACTCAGTCCTCAATCCTCATCACTCAGTCCTGCCTTGGATAATGGGAACAATTAATCGCTCCGAGTAATAAGTGCGGACAACAATCCATTTATAACCATTCCGGGGATATCGGAAAGGTATTATCCTGCTTGCCCCCTCCGCCCGTCTTACAGCGGTTTATCATGAACTCACGGAGAATCCGGGAAAAACAGTGTCCGAGATAGGGTGCCGGGAGATAAGGGGAAAGGTATCCATTCCCACTTAAGCGCTATCGGTATCTTAAATGGCGTTCATGACCGGCGGGGTCTGGGGGACTTGCCTAGTCAGTAACTTTGGGCATGATTAATATTGTACCAGCCGGGCCTCGGGGTGCCAATGGTTTTTGACACTTAACAGCCTAGCCTCTCGCCAATAGTCCTTGATTTCCCCCACGCTGAGCGGCTGAGCGGCATATCCCACTTGTCTCACCTCGTCCAATATCTCCGATGGCACCTGCAATTCGCCGGGAGGCAGGTCACCGGTCTCGCGGGCCTCCCCAAGAATCACCACCACCGGCTGGCCGTGATGTCGCCCAGTCATGGTCCAGGTGATGGTGACCGGATAGCTGATACAGCCGTTTCTATCCAACGATTTGCAATAAGCGTCAAATTCCGAAAACATCGCCTTAACGTCTTTGGGTATCATTTAGGGACTCCTCTCTAACCTGTTTCCGGCGGGCCAGTACTGGTTCTCTTAACTGACGTGGGTTCAAACTAATATCTGATCTTGACGCTACCGGTTCGTTTTCCGGGCTAGCGGATACGATGCAAGCGATCACCGGCCATTGCGGCTGCGGCGGCCAAAGGAGCATTTTGACTGCGGCCTGTCTGCCTTGACTACCAGGGGGCGCCCGTCCACATGCCGGCCGTTGAGCATGGCAATGGCATTCTGGCTCTCCGCCAGGGTTTTCATCTCCACGAAGCCGAAACCACAGGTCTGCCCGTTGTGCAGATAAGTGATGGTCTTGGCTGAGGCCACCAAGCCGGCCTCAGAAAAAAGGGTCTGCAACTGTTCTCCGGTCATTTGGTGGGGCAGGTTGCCCACGGATAATCTTTTACTCATCACCTTCTCCTTGTCGGTCTTATCGGAAAGCACTTACTTGCGCCTTCTCTTTAGCCGCCTCGGCGCAGAGCAGTTCGGTTCACATGATGGAGACGGCGCCCCTCTCGGGCTCTTCGAGTCCCCGCTCAATCATCCTGGCCGGGAGATCCGGCTTCCGGGTCAAAGTCCGACGTCGAAAAGGGCTCCAGAGCAATTTTAGGATATCGGATTTCTTCATATGTCGGCCGAACATGCGCAGGAGCTTAAAGGTGCGGATGGGACGCCCGAAAAGGCGGCGGGCAAAGAGCAAAGCGTAGCCTTTCATGCGCAGGCGATTCACCCTGGCACTCGGTACCACGGTGGGGTCAACGTCCGAGCACTTGAACCATTTGTCCCAATCGCGCGCGTCGTCAATGATCCCGCGATCAATATACTCCTGCCATAAAGGGGTGCCTCGGTAAGCGCATAAACGATTGAAGCCGAAGGTGTCCAGCTTTAGCCGGGCGGCAAAACGGAAGCTGGCCATGATATCCTCCTCGGTTTCGCCGGGAGAGCTAATGACAAAAAATCCGTGCACCCGGGCAATTCCATGCCGCTTCGCTTCACTGACCGCATGCTCCACCTGCTTCAGGGTCTGTTTTTTGTTCAGCCGGTCCAGCACCTTTTGCGTCCCCGCCTCCACCCCAAACGCCAGGAAATTGCAGTTGGCCTTTTTCATGAGAGGCAGTTGATCCACCGCGACGGCATCCACCCGGCCTTCGCAGCCCCATTGGAACTGTAGTCGGCGTTCAATGATGCCGCGGCAAACTTCGCTGATGCGCTTACGGTTAAGGAGAAAATGGTCATCGGTAAGGTAAATCGAACGATAGCCCATATCGTTCAATTGCTGCATTTCTCCCAGAACATGCTCCGAGGAACGGTAGCGCCATTTGCCCCGCGCCAGGGAGGGAATATCGCAATATATGCAGGAATAAGGGCAGCCTCGCGAGGTCTGCATAGTGCAAAATTTATCCAGAGAGAGGACCGCAGGGACGTCCAGGGGCAATGACTCGATGTAGTCGATGGGCAGGCTGGTCCGGTCCGGGTAAGGAAACTGATTCAGATCCCGAATGAGCGGACGTAAGACGTTCTCGACAATCTCCCCGCGGTTACGCCAGACCAGGCCGGCCACCGAGCCCGGATCGGCGAGGTTGCTCAAATAATCCGGTAGGAGCTCTTCGCCTTCTCCGACCCCCACGCAATCAATGGCAGGGCAGTCTCCCAGGATGCGGTCCGAATTCATGGTGGCAAAGGCTCCGCCCACGATGATGGGGATGCCCGGCGCTCCCAACTTTAATCGCTGGGCCAGGTTTTTGACCGCGGGGTAGGTGGTCGTGGAGAGGAAGGAGAGGGCCATGACTTCGGGCCGTTCTTCTTCTACCGCCTGAGCGATATGCTCCGCCTGCATCTGCGGGTGACACGTATCAAACATCCGCACCCGGTGTCCATGGTGGCGCAGGACCGGAGCGAGGGTCTGAATCCCCAGGGGCGGAAACCCCATCACTTTGATCCGCCCATTGCCAGAGTTTGATCTATCCAGCTCCTTGGGGAGCAATCGGCAAAAGTTTTCGTCTCTAACATAAACCAAAAAGACCTTCATCGGAAAATCCTTCGCATCTGCCGACGCATAAAGACTGGCGGGAACACGGCATCCGGTTCGGTTTAATGACAAAAAAGGCAGCCAAGAGGCCGCCTTTTGATTACCCGGGAGTCCAGGGACCGGAATAGGGCGGGTGCCCGCCTCCGACCGCCTGAACCCCGGTTCTAACGGTAACCGCCGCGGCCGCCGCCAAATCCGCCTCGTTGCTGGGGCTTGGCTTCATTGACTGCCATGGGGCGCCCGTCGACATTCCGCCCGTTGAGCATGGAAATGGCCTTCTGGCCGTCCAATTTGGTTTCCATTTCTACAAAACCGAAGCCGCGGGGTTGGCCCGTGTGCCGGTCGGTGATGATCTTGGCCGAGGTCACTTCGCCGGCCTCAGAAAAAAGAGTGTTCAGCTGATCTTCGGTCATCTCGTAGGACAGATTGCCCACGTACAATTTCATACTCATATCTTCTCCTTGTTGGTTTTGCCGGGATGGACTTACCGGAGTTTTCCGGCAGCAGGTCTGCTCCGTCAGGACCTTTCAGTTCCTTCTGCAACCACCCCCGGCATTTCCTCCGCCGGCGGTGTAGCGGTTTTACTCTGGCGACGTTTCATTTTTTCGTCGTTCTTCTCTTTGCGGGCCAGCTCTTTGGCGCGCTTTTGCCAGCCGTAACGGTTCTTGGCCAAGTTCCACCTCTCTAAGGTTCAAGGCGCCGGAACTCCGAGAGTCCCTTAGACCGCCGGAGTTCCGCCCTTCAGGCTGTTTGGCCTAAAGTTTTACCACGTTCTGGGCCTGAGCCCCCTTGGGACCCTGGGTTACCTCAAACTCCACCGCCTGCTCTTCTGACAGGGTGCGGAAGCCTCCGCCCTGAATGGCGCTATGATGCACAAACACATCCGGACCGTTTTCCCGAGTAATAAAGCCAAAGCCCTTCGAGTCATTAAACCACTTTACCGTACCAGTTTCCTTCATTGTGAAACCTCCTGAAAATATTCCCGCCAAAAAAGCAGGGCGCACAGCAGTCAGTAAAAAAAATCGGCCGGGAGTTAGCACCCCCGTCCGATTCTTGCCCAGGACTTGTGGCCCTGATTTCAGTCTGACATGCTAAACTTGAATGTATTTTACAAGAAAATTATTAAATGTCAAGCTAATAAAATAATTGTCCGCAGGCTCGGAGGCTCCCATTGAGCCCCTATAAATAATAGGGGTTATTTTATTATGCGCCCATCCAAACAACTTATACCAATTCGTCATCCAACGTAAATTTTTTTCGTAGGAGCGAATCTTGTATTCGCCCTAAATTGGTGGGCGAACACAAGGTTCGCTCCGACATTTTAATACCTCTTGAATGCCAATTGGTATTAAAAAAATAGAACCCCTCAATATATAAGTTAAACTATTAAGTTGAGTGGGAAAGGAGGAGTACTCTATGCGTAAGCGCATTATCGATCATGGCCCTCGTGAGGTCGCCGCCGCCGAGCCCGGCTGGATGGACCTTGACCTCTTGGCCCAGGTCGAAATCACGTCCGAAGATGTCGACTACCCGATTGAATCGGCGCTGATTCCGGGTACGGGCCTGGGTTGGCGGGCCGCGCAGCCAGGGGAGCAGACGATTCGCCTCCTGTTTGATAAGCCGCGCAACCTCAGGCGGATCCACCTGATGTTCCATGAAGGTGACCAGGAGCGCACCCAAGAGTTCGTTTTGCGGTGGTCACCGGACGGCGGTCAGTCGTACCGGGAGATTTTGCGCCAGCAGTACAACTTCAGTCCGCCGGAGGCGACCCGGGAGGTCGAAGACTACGACATCAATCTCGACGGGGTAACCGCGCTCGAATTGAAGATTGTGCCGGACATCAGCGGTGGCAGCGCCCGTGCGTCATTGGCGCAACTGCGCATTGCCTAGTTATCAGACCTTCGGCCATTAGTGCAAGAGTGTGGAGCCCAACAGTTGAACATGAGCCTTCGGCTCACCATAAATGATGAAAAGGTGCTTGGCTTTGTCGGAGCCCCGCCCCATTCTTTGAACTTTGAACTTTGAACTTTGAGCTTTTCTAAGCAGATCGCGGCAGGCGACGGCGCCGGGTCAAAGGAGAAGTGAGATGAACGAACAGGAAGCCAAAAAGGAAATAGCACAAGCAAAAGAGGAACTTCTGGAAGCCAAAGCCAAACTAAAAGAATTGAACGCTAAACTAATGGAACTCTCGGACGTGATGGAAAAAATAGAAGCCGCGCAGGTCCGACTGCAAAAAGTCGAAGAAAAGCTGTTTCTCGAAGGTTTTGGCAAAAAATCGTTTTTCGACCGCATCGATAATAAAAAACCTTAGAAGGGCTCGAAAGCAGCGCAACCCTGGCAGATCGAACTCTTTTTCAAGTGGATCAAGCAACACCTGAAAATTAAGGCCTTTTACGGCAATTCCAAGAATGCCGTGCTGATCCAGATCCGGACCGCTTTGATCGCTTACTTGCTCCTGGTCTGGCTTAAGTTCAAGAGCAAAGTGGGCTGGGACTCCTGGAACTCACCCGCCTGGCTCAATCCATGCTCCTGGAACGAATGGACTTGTGGGCGTTGCTTGGTCTTCGTCCATCAGACAACCGACAACCCTTGCTATTCAATTAACGTGCCGGACAGCAATATGACGCGACACTAGCTGAGTATCTGCTAAGACTCCGGTTATCCAAAGCCTGGAAAAAAATCTTTTTTCCGCGAAATTTGTGCTATTATGCCCCGGCAGACAACATTTGGTTAATAGTAGGCGGGGGATGCGGCACGCTCAACGCGTGATCATAGGTCTTATGTACAACCTCAGTAAACCTAGTTCAGCAAAAACCTCAACCCTGCGGAACTTAGCCACCCCCAAGACGGAGGTTCATGAACTCCCACAGACTCAGCCGACTCTTTCTGGTTGTCCTGCTCATAGCCTCCGGGTGCGTTAAGGTAGGCCCGGACTTCGTGAAACCCGAGGCCGCGGTGGCTCCCAATTGGCTGGAAACAGGGGATAATCGCGTTCAGACCGGGCCGCCAAACTATCGCAACTGGTGGCAGATCTTCAACGATCCCATCCTCAACCGGCTCATCGACACCACTTACCACGAGAATCTGACTTTGCGCATTGCGGGGGTGCGGGTCCTGGGAGCAAGGGCCCAATTGGGCATTGCCGTGGGCGAGGTGTACCCCCAGACTCAGCAGGCGCTGGGTTCGGTGATCAAGAATCGCCTCAGCGAGACCGCGGCCACGACGGCTCCCGGCAGTCCCGTTAGCTTTTGGCAATCCACCCTGGGGCTCACCGCCAGTTGGGAAATCGACTTTTGGGGCAAGTTTCGCCGGGCCATTGAATCCGCCGATGCCGGTCTGCTGGCCGCGGTGGCCGATTATGACAACACCCTGGTCTCTCTCACTGCGGATGTGGGCGCCGCCTACATCCTGATTCGCACCCTGGAGAAGCGCCTGGACATTGCCCGCCGGAATGTAGAGGTCCAGAAAGAAAGTCTCCAGATCGCCACGGCGCGGTTTGAGGGCGGCACCACCTCGGAGCGGGACGTGGAGCAGGCCAAGACCGTGTTGGCCAGCACCCAGGCCACCATCCCCACCCTGGAAACCCAGCTCCGCCAGACGAAAAACGCCCTCTGCGTGTTGTTGGGCCTGGCGCCGAATAACCTCTCGGAACTGCTGGGGAGCTCCATTACTATCCCGGCGCCTCCGCCCCAGGTGGCGGTGGGCATCCCTGCGGACCTGCTGCGCCGGCGGCCCGATATCCAGCGGGCCGAATACCGGGCCGGGGAGCAATGCGCCAGAATCGGCGTGGCCAAGGCCAATCTTTACCCGGCTTTTTCTCTGACGGGCAGCTTTGGCTTCCTGGCCTCTGATGTGGGCAGCTTCGCCCTGGGCGATATGTTCCGGTGGCAGAGCCGCACCGGGAGTTTCGGCCCCTCTTTTCAGTGGAATATCCTGAACTATGGCCAGATCACCAATCTGGTGCGGGTTCAGGACGCCCGCTTCCAGGAACTGCTTATCGCTTATCAGGACACGGTGCTAAGGGCCCAGCAGGAGGTGGAGGACGGTCTCATCGGCTTCCTGAAGTCCCAGGAACGGGCCAATTTCCTGGTGCAAAGCACCGCGGCGGCCCAACGTTCCGTGGACTTGGCGATCCTGCAATATCGCGAGGGTATCACCGATTTCACCACGGTCCTCACCGCGGAGCAAAATCTGTTGACTCAGCAAAACGACCTGGCCACCACCCTGGGAGACATCTCCCGCAACCTGGTGGCGGTTTACCGGGCCTTGGGGGGTGGCTGGCAGATGCGGGAGGAGAAGGATTTTGTGCCGGACTCCATTAAAGCCACCATGGCCGCTCGCACCAATTGGGGGAAGCTGTTGGCACCGGCGGCTCACACCCCGCCCCCGCCGGAACAACCCAGATCCCTTATTCGGGCTCCGGATTGGTAACGGGCGAAACCGAAGACCGAAGACCGGGGGCTGGGGACCTTATGGCCTCACAGAGATCAGGGTTTCGAATCATGGTTGAAAGAAAATGTAAAGCATATTGGGGTTCCAGCCGCGCCCGATTGGCGGCGGCAATTTTAACGATCCTATTCTTACCCCCAGCCTGCGGAGACAGGAACGTCTATGTGCCGCCGCCGCCACCCAAGGTGACGGTAAGTCAGCCGGTGTCCCGGCCGGTTACCGATTACCTGGAATTTACCGGCAACACCGCGGCCCTCAACACCGTGAAACTGCGGGCCCGGGTGGAAGGTTACCTGGAAAAGGTCTTGTTCAACGACGGCGAAGTCGTGAAAAAAGGCAAACTCCTATTCTTGATTCAGCAAAATACCTACGAAGCCAAACTTAAGCAGGCGGAGGCGGAAATTCTGGCCAACAAAGCCCGCTTAATGCACGCCCAGACCGAGTATGACCGGTTCTCTCGCCTAGTGAAACAGAAGGCCGCGGCCCAGACGGACGTGGACAAGTGGCACTACGAACGGGACGCGTCCCAGGCCGCGGTGATGGCCGCCGAGGCCCAGCGGGACCTGGCCAGGCTCAATCTCAGCTATACGGAAGTCAAGGCGCCCTTTGACGGCCGCATCGGCCGCCGCCTCAAAGATCCGGGCAACCTGGTGGGGGCAGGCGAAGAAACGGTGCTGGCCGAAATCAATCAAATTGACCCCATTTACGTCTATTTCAATATCAGTGAGCAGGATCTGCTCCGGGTCAGGGGGGAGAGCAAAGAAGAGGCGGAGATGGACGCTCATAAGGTGAAGTGGCCGGTGGCTTTCGGCCTGGCCGATCAAAAGGGCTACCCCCATAAGGGTTATCTGGATTTCGCGGCCATCACCATCAATCCCACCACCGGCACCTTGCTGCTGCGGGGGATTTTCCCCAATCCCCAGTTCTTGATCATGCCCGGCATGTTCGCCCGGGTGCGGACGCCGGTGGATGAAGCCAGGCCGGCCCTGGTCATCCCGGAGGTAGCCATCGGCTACGACCAGCAAGGTCCCTATGTCATGGTGGTAGACGGACAAAACGTGGTGGCCCGCCGACCGGTCAAACTGGGCGCCCAGGAAGATGACCAGCGCGTGATCACCGATGGATTGAAAGGGGAGGAATGGGTGGTGGTCAATGGTCTGTTGCGGGCCATCCCCGGCAAAAAGGTAGATCCTGAAAGGCGGACTCAGCCGGAAACCGCCGCCCCGCCTGCCCCCGCCCGCTCACCTGAGTCCGGGAAGACCGCCCCATGATGTCCAAGTTTTTCATCGAACGGCCCATCTTTGCCAATGTTATCGCCATTGTCACTGTCATCTTGGGCCTGGTGGCCGTTCTCCGGCTGCCGGTGGCCCAATATCCCGATATTGTCCCGCCCACCATTCAGGTGACCACCATGTACCCGGGGGCCAGTGCCGAGGTCATCGCCACCACCGTGGGCATCCCCATCGAGCAGGCGGTGAACGGGGTGGAAAACTCCCTGTATATGTCCTCCACCAGCGGCAGCGACGGGAGTTACACCCTGACCGTAACCTTTGCGGTGGGCACCGATCTCAATACCTCCTTGAGCCTGGTGCAGAACATGGTGAACGGGGCCTTGGCCCAACTGCCCGAAACCGTGCAAGCCCAGGGCATCACGGTCCGCAAGGTTTCCACTAATATTCTGCTAGTGGTAAGCCTCTATTCTGACGATGACCGCTATGACGAAGCCTTTCTGTCCAATTATGCCATGATCAACCTGCAATATCCCCTGGGCCGTCTCTCCGGGGTGGGCCAGATCAAGGTCGTCGGCGCCGGTTCTTACAGCATGCGGGTCTGGCTGGACCCCAACAAACTCCATTACTTCAATCTCACCACCATGGACGTGGTGAATGCCATCAAACAGCAAAACGTCCAGGTGGTGGCGGGAAAGCTCGGGGGGCCGCCATCGCCGCCGGACCAGACCTTCCAATTCACCATCAACGCTTTAGGAAGGCTTGCCGATATTTCCCAGTTCGAAAATATTATTGTGAAAATTGCCCGGGACGAGACCGCGCAGATCGTCCGGGTGCGAGATCTGGCCCAGGTGGAACTCAGCCAGCAGACTTTCAGCAATTTTGCCGGGCTCAGCGGCCATCAGGCGGCGCAGATCCTGGTTTATTCTTTGCCGGGGGCCAACGCCATCGACGTGGGAAAGCGGGTGCGCCAGGCCATGGCCGAGATGAGCAAGGATTTCCCGGAAGGCCTGAAGTTTGCCATTTATTACGACACCACGGATTTTATTCAGCAGGCCATCGACGCGGTTTACCACACCCTGTATGAAGCCGGTATCCTGGTGCTCATCGTCATCATGGTCTTCCTCCAGAACTGGCGGGCCACCCTGGTTCCGGCCACCACCGTGCCGGTGACCATCATCGGCGCGTTTGCCGCCATGGCCGTGTTGGGCTTCACGGTCAATCTCATGACCCTGTTCGCCCTGATTCTGGCCATCGGCATCGTGGTGGACGACGCCATCGTCATCGTGGAAAACTCCTCCCATTACATTGAAAAGGGACTTGCGCCCAAGGATGCGGCCATCAAGGCCATGAGCGAGATGACCGGCCCGGTCATCGGCATTACCCTGGTTTTGACCGCGGTGTTTCTGCCCGCCGCGTTTATGCCGGGCATCACCGGCCAGCTTTTCCGGCAGTTCGCCCTGGTCATCGCATCCACCGCGGTCATCAGCGCCTTGAACGCTCTTACCCTCAAACCGACTCAGTGCGCCCTGTGGCTGCGGCCCCGGGACCCCAATAAGAAACTTAACGCCTTTTACCGGGGCTTCAACCGAATATATGCAATAGTGGAAGACGCCTATACCGCCCTGGTCCGCCGGATGGTGCAGCGCCCGGGACTCATGGCCCTGGTGTTTTTTGTGATTATCGGTGTGGGGGGGGTGCTCTTCGCCCTGCACCCCGTGGGGTTTCTCCCCGATGAAGACCAGGGGTACGCCATTATCGCCGGCCGCCTGCCCGACGCCTCCTCCCAACTCCGGGTCCGGGAGGTTGCCCGCCGGGTGGACGACATTCTCCGGAAGACCCCCGGCGTGTCTCAATGGGTGACCATCGGGGGCCTTTCCCTGCTGGACAGCGCCAACCTCCTCACCACGTTCAGCACCTTTGCCATTTACGACAAATGGGACAAGCGCGGCGCCGCCTTGAGTCAGGACCACATCGTCGCGCGCCTGCAGCGGGAGCTGGCCGCCCTGGAAGAAGCGGAGTTCGTTGTAATGATTCCGCCGCCCATCAGCGGGCTGGGCGAGTCCGGGGGTTTCCAGATGATGGTGGAGGACCGCCGGAGCCTGGGCCTGCCGGAGTTGCAAAAGGCCGTCATGGAGATGATCCGCGCCGGCCGCGGCCAATCCGGTTTGTACGGCCTGGCCACCACCTTCAGCGCCCGCAGCCCCCAGCTTTATCTGGACATTGACCGGACCAAGGCCGAGTCCCTGGAGATTCCCCTGGACAATGTGTTCAACACTCTCCAGGCTTATCTCGGCTCCGCCTACGTCAACCTGTTCAATAAGTTCAACCAGTCGTACCAGGTTTACGTGCAGGCCGCGGCGCCCTACCGCGTGGACCCGGAAGACATCAAAAGCCTCTACGTCCGCAATAAACGGGGAGAGATGGTGCCACTGGGCACCCTCATGTCCATCCAGCGGATGCTGGGCTCCGAGCTGGTCACCCGCTACAATCTCTATCCCGCGGCTTCGGTGTTCGGCGGGGCGGCCCCGGGATTCAGCTCCGGC
The DNA here is from genome assembly GCA_016874915.1 of Deltaproteobacteria bacterium. GTDB lineage: Bacteria > Desulfobacterota > Desulfobaccia > Desulfobaccales > 0-14-0-80-60-11 > VGSO01. Next base: position 16,826 of record VGSW01000029.1, on the reverse strand, counting down.
CAGGCCCTTCATCTCATGGAGCAGGTGGCCGCCCATACCCTGCCAGTGGGCATGTCCTATGATTGGACCGCTACCGCGTATCAGGAAAAGCAGGTGGGCCACCAGGCATACTTCATCTATGCCCTGGCCATTATCCTGGTATTCCTGGTGCTGGCCGCACAATACGAAAGCTGGACCAATCCTGCGGCGGTAATCCTGGTGGTGCCCCTGGCCCTGGTAGGGGTGATCCTGGCGCTCATTTTCCGGGAATTTGACAACAACCTCTATACCCAGGTGGGCCTGGTGCTGATGATCGCCCTGGCCAGCAAGAACGCCATTCTGGTGGTGGAATTCGCCCGGGAACTGCACGCCGGTGGCCTGTCCATCGCGGACGCGGCGGTGGAGGCGACCCGGCGCCGCTTCCGGCCCATCGTCATGACCTCCTTCGCCTTTATCCTGGGGGTGGTGCCCTTGATGAAGGCCGCCGGGGCCGGGGCCGCCAGTCAGCAGGCCATCGGCACCGTGGTCTTCGGCGGCATGCTCGCCTCCACCATCCTGGCCATCCCCTTCGTGCCGGTGTTCTACGTCCTCACCCAGCAATTGAGCGAACGACGTCGGAAGCCCTCGCCTGACGACAGTCAGCCCTCAGCTGCCGCCAAAAGGTAGCCCAGGCTTTCCAGCCTGTGCCCTCGTTCCCAAGTTGTACTTGGAAACACAATCATGGCCCAGGTTGCGCATTTTTTTCAGGAAGTCCACTCATGGAAGACCAAAGAAAAATTCAGGCGATTTCTTTTAAGGATGACAATCCGGGTCAATGGCTTTCGGCATATCTGGAGGCCCGGGCGCACCTGGCCTCTTGCGAGTCGAACTTTCACTGTGATCCGGCCTGCACCAGGCCGGGGTGCAAGAATCAGGATCTCCAGATCCAGGTGAGCATTGTCGATCTCCTGGGAGCCGCCATGCTCCTGGGTGAGCCGGTATCGGCAATTTACCAGCGCCACTATTCCCTGGGGCTATTCTCCAATGAGCGGGATGACTGGATCAGAATGGTTGCCGTGAAGCTGAAGAAGCCCTGCCCCTTTCTAAAAGATGACCGCTGCAGTATTTACCCGGTTCGGCCCTTGCCTTGCGTGCTTTTCCCCGAATATCTCGTTCCGGCGGGCACCTTGAAGGCCAATGCCATCAAAGACCATTTCCGGGATTATCTCTGTTTACATCGCCCCCTGCCTCTCTCCCCGGAGCGGGCCAAGGTAATTGGAAGGCTACGAAAAATGTGGGAGCGGGAAAGTCTCATTTCCAGTTTCTATCTCTATAATCATGCTCCCTGCCACCTTGACTTCAGCAATCTCACCGAGGAACTCTTACGGGCGGCTGAACGGCTAAGCGAGGCGGAATCGGAAGAGCGGCCGGAGCCGGGGGGGATTATACCCAACCAGGTGATAGAGAAGTTCTTTCTAGAGCGTATTGCCGGGTGCCGGCCTTTTGCCGGGGTAAGGGAAAAAATCTGGCAACTCAATGGCCCAGAGGGACAATCGCGGTTCCTGCAATTATGGCAAGACGACCGGCTGGTTGAAAAACTTCAGAAAGCCGGAAACGACCGGGCCCTGGTCTTCCGGTTCGCCACAGGAAAATTGAAGACGGCGCGACAAAGCCTCCTCCCTCCCGAATACAAATTCTACTAATGCGAAGTCGGCGATTTCATCTCGTTCCCAAGTTGACTTGGGAACGACCATGGGCGCCAAGTTAAGCTTGGCTCTCAGTTAAGTACCTCATGAGCCGTTGGCTCACCCGTAAAGGATGAAAAGATATTTTGGGGGGAGGGCCAAGGAGTTTTTTGTAGGTGCTCCCTGCCCTCCCCCCAAGCCCCCCTCCCAACCCGCCAAAAGCTGAAGAACCCTTAGGAGAGGGACCTGTGCCTCTCAATGAACAGCCCACCGGGGCAATAGCCTGGTGGCCGGATCTGCGTCAGATTCCCTTTGGCAAGTTTATTAAATAGAACAGCCCGAATAGCGCGCCATACGTCAGGAGGAAAATTGTTAGAAGCTTACTACTCATGGTTTTGCTCCGGTTTTTTATGGAAATTATAATCCCGTGACTCGGAAAGTCCATCGGGGAGATGCTCATTTTCGACTTCCATATTCCCGATTTTTCAGCATGAGACTATGGAGGGTTGGGGTGTAAAAACCTTGGGGGCAAAACTTGGACATCCTGGTGGCCAATTATAAGCAAAAGCCGCATGGCGACCGAGCGCCGGATGCCAGGCTCCGAATTAAGGGGTTGGGGGAAGGGGCAAGGGCAGGCGCCCCCCGCCGCCGCCTATTCCGGCAGCAAGCGCCGGAATTCCTCCAGGAACCCCCGCTGCCCCCTTATGATCTTTTTTCCGGCCTCCTCCAGGGTGAACCACCCCGCCTTGTCGATTTCGGGAAATTCCTGCATCCGCCCGGAGCGGGGCGGCCATTCCAGGGTAAAGGTATTGCTCCGCACCGCGCCGGGGTCGCAGTCCCCTGCCACCGCCCAGGCGTGAATGATCTTGCCGCTGGGCTGTATTAAGGGAGTCAAGGGAATGAGCCGCCCTTCCACCTGCAAGCCCGTTTCTTCCTCAAACTCCCGGCGAGCCGCGGCCAGGGGGTCTTCCCCGGAATCAAACTCTCCCTTGGGAATGGACCAGGCGCCCTGGTCCTTCTTAACCCAGAAAGGCCCCCCGGGGTGTACCAGGAAGATTTCCAGGACTCCCTCCCGGCGGCGATGCAGCAACAAACCGGCGCTATGCTTGGACATGCCATCAATTTAACCACAAAGACACCAAGGGTCCAAAAATAAATTATGTGGGTTTCGTTTGGTTTTGCGTGATATACTTTTAGGTTAATGAGCATGGGCCGCTTTATCCGCCCTGCAAAATCTCTCGAACAACAACTCCTAATTAAGCGATATGGCTAATTCAACCTTAAGCGGCCATTTAACTCCCGGGGCCGAAACCTTTACCTCCCCCATAGACCGAAAATGGCTGGACCTGGCCGTCAAGCTCCTGGTCCCGGTCTTACTCATAATCCTGATGGCCGGGGCCATCAAGTTCGGCTCCTTAACCGACTACGCCCGGCTCCTGAGCCGCCAGACTTACACCTCCTTGCTTCCGGCCCTGGCCGCGGTTTATATCCTGGCGGTGCTCCTCTTTCAGCTAATTCGTACCGTCCTGTGGGCCTGCTACAAGCCCTTTCCTTTATCTGACGGGCCCCTCCCCAGCCTCACCGTCATCATCCCGGCTTACAACGAAGGGCCCATGGTGGAAAAGGCCATCGAGTCCGTGGTGGAATCCGATTACCCCAAGGACAGGCTGGAAATCATTTGCGTGGATGACGGCTCCACCGACCGCACCTGGCTTTACATCCTGCGGGCCTGGCAACGCTTCCCCGATCTCATCAAGCCCATCCGCTTCCCGGAAAACCGGGGCAAAAAAGAGGGCCTGTACGCCGGATTTACCCAAGGTCGGGGGGAGGTCTTCGTTACCATCGATTCCGACAGCATCATTGAGAAAGACGCCCTGCGCCACCTGGTGGCTCCCCTGCTCCATGACCCCCAGATGGGCGCGGTGGCCGGCAATGTCAAGGTTTATAACCGCCACCAGAGTCTCATGGGCAAGATGCAGGCGGTGCGCTTCGTCAATCTGGACTACCTCCGGGCCTCCCAGTCCCTTTACCGCACCGTGGTCTGCACCCCCGGGTCCCTGTCCGCCTACCGGCGGGAAGCTTTGGAACCCCACCTGGAGGCCTGGCGGAACCAGACTTTTTGGGGCGCGCCCTGCCCCCACAGCGAAGACCGGGCATTGACCAACTTCATCATCCGGGGCGGCTACTACACCTATTACCAGCGCCCTGCGGTTGTCTATACCCTGGTCCCCGAAACCTACCGGGGCGTGTGCAAAATGTACCTGCGTTGGGAGCGGGGCAACGTCCGGGAATCCATGGTCATGTTGAGCTTTCTGTTCACCCGCTACCGCCCCCGGCACCGCGTCATGCCCATCGTGGAGTTGTTCCTGAGCCAACTGGAATACCCCGTAACCCTGCTCTTCTTCAGCCTCCTGGTGGCCTCGGCCCTGGCCTATCCCCCCATCCTCTTCAAATTCCTCACCGCCCTGGGGATTATGTCCCTGATTAACCTGACCTATTACATCTGGCTGGAGCGGGATTCGGAGTTCGTTTACGGGGTGGTTTACGCCTTTTACGCCTTTTTCCTTCTCCAATGGATATATCCCTACGCCTTTGTCACCGTGCGCCACCGCGGCTGGCTGACGCGGTGAGGAGCAAGGGGTAGGGATCAGGGAATAGGGAATAGGAACTGGCCGAATCTGTGTTTATCTGCGTTCATCTGCGGTTTAAATTTGTAACAGGAGAATCACGTGTATTGGAACGCGTCCATTGAAACCATGCCCGCCGGCAAGTTGAAAGAGTTGCAGCTTCAGCGTCTGAAAGATACGGTGCGCCGGGCGGGCCAGAGCCCTTTTTACCGGCAGCGCCTGGCCCAGGCCGGAGTCTCGGCTGACTCCCTCCGGTCCCTGGAGGATGTGGGGCGCATTCCCTTCACCACCAAGGACGACCTTCGGGCTGCCGGCCGGGAGATGCTTACCTGCCCCTTGACGGAAATCGTGCGCCTCCATGCGTCTTCCGGCACCACCGGCCAGGCCACCGTCATTTATTACACCCGTCAGGACATCGCCGCCTGGGCCGATTTGGTGGCCCGTTCCATGTACATGACCGGGGTGCGCCCCGGCGACGTCTTTCAGAACATGATGGGGTACGGCCTGTTCACCGGCGGACTGGGCTTCCATTACGGGGCCGAGCTTCTGGGCTGCCTGACCATCCCCGCGGGAGCCGGCAACAGCCTGCGCCAGATCCAGCTCATGCAGCAGTTCGACGCCACCGTGCTTCACATCATCCCCAGCTACGCCCTGTATCTCCTGGCCACCTTCACCCAAAGAGGGGTGGACCCCCGGGACCTTAATCTCCGCATCGCGTTCATCGGGGCCGAACCGCACACCGAAGAGATGCGCCGGCGCATCGAAGAGGCATACGGAGTTAAAGCCTACAATTCCTACGGGTTGTCCGAAATGAACGGCCCCGGCGTGGCTTTTGAATGCCCGGAGCAATCCGGCATGCACGTCTGGGAGGACGCCTACCTCCTGGAAGTGGTTAACCCCCGCACATTGGAACCCACGCCGCCGGGAGAAATCGGGGAACTGGTCTTCACCAACCTCACCCGCCAGGGCATGCCCATTTTGCGCTACCGCACTAGAGACCTGGCTTCCTGGGACCCGGAGCCTTGCCCCTGCGGCCGCACCCACCGCCGTATTTCCCGCATCCAGGGGCGCGACGACGACATGCTCATCGTCAAGGGGGTCAACATCTTCCCCATCCAGATCGAGCGGGTGCTCATGGCCATGCCCGAAGTGGACGCCAACTACCTGGTGGAACTGACCCGGGAGAATTTCAACGACGTGATGCACGTCAAAGTTGAGGTGCGAGAGGAGTTTTTCCAGGAAGATCTGCGCTACCTGCAGAGCCTTCAGAAACGCGTCACCGAGGCCCTGCGCAACGAACTCCTCATCACCCCCAAGGTGGAGCTGGTGGAGCCCAGCACCCTGCCCCGGGGCGAAGGCAAGGCGGTGCGGGTGGTGGACAAGAGATAGTTTTCAGTTTTAGTTTTCAGTTTTTAGTTTTTAGTTTTGGTCTTCGGTCTTCGGTGAGAAGCCGGTTTTCCCTTCTCGTTCCCAAGCTCCCGCTTGGGAACGCAAATATGGGCCGAAGCTCCGCTTCGGCACCTCAAGCAACTCAAAACCCGAAATACGATTTAAAAAAGCTGAAAGCTGACCGCTGAAAGCTGAAAACTTTAAACCGCCCACTGGCCACTGATCACTGATTACTGATCACTGATTACTTACTGATTACTGATTACTGATTACTGATCACCGGTCACTGACTGCCGGCAACCCAAGTTGACAATCTATAAGGGCAATGGTAATTTTATTGATGGCCCGGAGGGATGGCCGAGTGGTTTAAGGCGGCGGTCTTGAAAACCGCAGACCGGAAGGTCCGTGGGTTCGAATCCTACTCCCTCCGCCAATTAAGGGTTATCGGTTTTCGGTTTTCGGTAAAAAATGGGGGGCAACAAGCGGTATTTGAGACATGAACGTTCATTTTCCGGAATCAAAAATTAGTATTATCCTTCAAATGAAAACTGAACACCGAAAACTTTCTTAAACACCGAAAACCGAAAACCGCCTTTAACGGAGAGATGACCGAGAGGCCGAAGGTGCTCGCCTGCTAAGCGAGTGTGGGGGGAAACCTTCACCGAGGGTTCGAATCCCTCTCTCTCCGCCAGTTTTCTTATTGGCTATTATTGCTTTATCTTGTAAGTATAATCCAGGGGTATAAAAGGAAAGAACCCCTTTCTCAATGGGGACCACCTAGCAGAAAAAAAGTGGCACAGGCCTCCGGCTTGTGGCAGATCACCAAAGACTACTAGGCTGCCCACAGGCTGGAAGTCAATCTTTGGTTTTTGGTTTTTCATTTCAGAAAATACTTTCCTATTTTATCCCGGTATCACTCCGTCGCCGGGAAAACCCGGCCCGCCAGAGGAAAACGTCTTGGCCATCGAAACCTTAGGACAATTTATCATCATCGGGGGTTTGCTGCTCCTGGTCCTGGGCAGTTGGGGACGCCGCCGCAAACGCCGCCTGCCCCAAGTGGAGGCCAGAGGCTTTTTCCGGGGAATGCTCTGGACCGACATCCTGGCCTACGCGTTGGTGCTGGCCGGTCTCGTCATCATGTGGGTTAAAAAGTAAAGGTCCGGGGGCGCTATGCCTAAGAAGTCTTGGGTGGGGCGGGCCTCCGCGACCGCCTATTAGCCTTTCTACCAAAGCAGGGTTTGGCGGTCGCGGAGGCCCGCCCCACCCCAATTTAACAGACTGGGAATATGCATTTAATATTTCTGAAAACTGAAAACTGAAAACTATTTTTATGACCCCCCGGCAGCAAGAACTCCTGGAGCAGGCCCGTCAGGCGGCTTATCAGGCCTACGCCCCCTATTCCCGCTTCCGGGTGGGGGCCGCGGTGCTGGCGGACGGGAAAATTTATTCAGGGGCCAACGTGGAGAACGCATCCTACGGCCTGGCCCTGTGCGCCGAGCGGGCCGCTCTGGCCCATGCCCGGGTCCACGGTGGGGAAAAAATCGAAGGCATCGCGGTTTACTGCCTGGACGCGCCGGCAGATGAGAGCGGCGCCATCCCCCAGGACCTGGCCCTGCCCTGCGGCGCCTGCCGCCAGTGGCTGGCGGAACTGGCCCCGGAAGCCTGGCTTGTTACCAACGCTTCACCCACGCCTTACCGCGTCGCCGACCTCCTGCCCCACCCTTTCCGCCTTACAAGGTAGTATCAAAAAAGGCCATTGCGAATGGGGACGGATAAAGGGGACAGACACTATTTTTCTTGGGCTTTTTCCTTCTTGGGTCTGCCTCTGGGAAGGGCGCGCAGGAGGCGGCCGGCAAGTTTTTCTAAGGAGGCGATAAAAGAGGAGCTTCCCAAAGGATGTCCGGTGTGGGTATGTTTTCTAATGGCCGCGATACTTTCCGGATCATCGGGTTCAGACAGGATTTCCGCCCAGCCGGAGCCCAAGTCCTGCGGGGGCCAGCTTGCCCCGGCAAGCAGTTGGTCTTCCACTCCTTCCAAATGGGCCCGGGCGCTGGACCAGGGCCAATCCGCCGCCTTGGCCGCCAGGCCGGTCCGCACCGGGTTCAGTTCGATATAGCGGGCGGCCCGGATCAAGTAAACCTCATCCAGGGGACAGGAGAAGAACCTGCCCTGCCAGAGGTGGCCGCCTCTCCCGGTTCTCCGGTTAATCGACTGGGAGTAGCGCGTGTGCGTGGCGGCCAGGGTCCGGGCCAAAGAATCTTGGCGGTGGGGGAAGGCGATGAGATGGATATGGTTGGTCATCAGGCAGTAGGCCCAGACCTCCAAACCATACTTTTGGGCGTATTCACCCAACCAGGCAAGATATTGCACCCGGTCTCCGTCTTCAAAAAAAACGTCCTGCCGGTAATTTCCCCGTTGGGTGACATGATGGAGGACATGGGGGAAAACGATCCTGGCTTGGCGGCCCATAATGGTGCCACCATATTAAAATTCCCCTCACTTGCCAAGAAAAATGGTTCTGTCCCTATTTTGGCCTATTTTGGCCCTGCCGGGCTTAACTAACGAGTTCGGGATGGGATCGGGTGGGTGGTCCCTTTCCCATTTCTATCCCCTATTCTCCAAGCTCCATTCCGGCGTGGGGATCTCAATGGTGGTCATCTGGGCCTCGGATTCAAAAGGAACCATGGTGCTCAACAGGTCTTCAGCCCCGATTTTTAAAGATTCCAGCAATTCTTCTCTCGTTTTTTCCTGGGCATTGACCCCGGGAAGATCGATCAGCCAACCGATCCACCAATCGCCGCTTTTCTTAATCATGGCCCTGAATTTCATTTTTTCACCCATGGGATATCCAGGTCTTTACAAATTTTCCTGGCCAGTTCGTCCACTATTTCGGTATGCCGAGGAACCAAGGTCTTAAAGTTCCCCCTCTGATAGATAGAATGCCGGCACCTTCCCGGAGCAGTAAGGCTCCATGCCCGGAGATATGCCTTATCAAGGTTTTTCTCTTCACTGAGCACAAATGTAATAAAAAAGCCCGGATGTGTCAATCCGGGCTTTCCGCTATAAAATCAACTCCGGCGGCGTCCTGCTCTCCCGGTGACACAGGCTTTCCAGCCGGTGCGCCCGCATAGTGCCATCGGCGTTGCCGGGCTTAACTTCCGAGTTCGAGATGGGTCGGGTTTGGCCCCGACGCTATGGGTTTTCCAGCTTATTCATAGTGCGTCCACATCCGGATAACCTTGATTACTTTCTCTTTTTTTAGAACCTCATAAACCAAGCGGTGCTGGGCATTGATCTCTCTGGAGTAGGCCCCGCTTAAGTCTCCCACCAGTTTTTCAAATCGCGGCGGGCTCAGAAAGGGATTTTCCCACAGGATCTCTAATAGATAATTGGCCTTGGGTTTAAGACCAGCCGCGGCCAGCTTCTTGGCGTCTTTCTGGGCCTGTTTGGTGTAAACAATTTCCCATGTCACCAATCAAGCTCCCGGGCGCATTCCTCCACCGGCGTCTGCAAGCCTGCCCGGATGGACTCCCGCATGCCAGGAATGGACAGGAGGTACAGGGTTTCCTGGATCGCCCGCCAGTCTTCCTCGGAAACCAACACTGCGTTGGCCCGCTTCCCGGTGATGAGAATCGGCTCGTGCGACGCCGCCGCCTCATCAACTAGACGGCCAAGCCGGCCCCGGGCCTCGCTTACCTTTATAATAGTCATAATCCCCACCTACTTTCTTCTCATGTTCACAGAGTACCAAATTATTAAAGTGCTCGCCAAATAAAAAAAGCCCGCCTCCGTCGAGAGGCGGGCTTCGCTATAAAATTAACTCCGGCGGCGTCCTACTCTCCCGGTGGCACAGGCTTCCAGCCTGTGTCACCAGTGCCATCGGTGTTGCCGGGCTTAACTTCCGAGTTCGGGATGGAATGGGGTGACTCTATCCTGGACTGCTGAATTAGATAAGGTGTTCCCCTAGTAAAAGACCAGAGGATAATGCTCCGGTTGTTCCAGGGCTTCTATTTCGATATCCGCGTCCAAATCCGGCCAGTGCAATTGGGTGGGAGATACACGCTGCATCTGGAAAATTTGCTGTATGGAGGCGCCCTTAAAAACCGGATAGTCGGCAAAGGGAACAAAATATTCCCTATTGTCCACTAGAATCCAAAAACCCAGCGGCTCAATATTGGTGACTTCACTGGGCGAAATGCCGGTTCCAGGCTGACTTGAAATCATCTTCATGCTTCCTCACGATATCTTCAATCTGCCGCAACTCCCTGGGAGAGAGACGGTAATAAGAGGCCAGCGACACAATAGGTTCCAACCAGAATTTGGCCACCCCTGCCGGGCAGGATACATGAACGTGGGGTCTAATTTCTTCCCTGCTGTTGAAAAAAAATCTATACCGATCTTGAGAATGGTCGGGGACATTGGCGCAGTCTTTACCTCAATATACCTAAAATTATGAAGAAAAGCACTTGATAAAAAAAGCCCGCCTCCGTCAAGGGGCCGGCTTGGTGCTATGAAATTAAATCCGGCGGCGTCTTACTCTCCAGGTGGCACAGGCTTTCCAGCCTGTGCGCCCAGGCCGGAGGCCGGTGCCACCAATACCATCGGCGTTGCCGGGCAAAACTCACCGAGTTCGGGAGGGGATATCAATAGACTTCTTCATGCTTGCCTATGGATATGAGGGCCACCTTCTCTTTATCAATAAATTTGACCACAACCCGGCAATCATATCCTAGGATAAAAGCGTGATGACCCTTCAATTTTCCTGAAAGTTTATGGGTGCCCAGAACAGGATGGTATGGGTTATTAACAAATAATTCCAAAGCTTCTATAAACTTTTCCTCTATTTCCGGTTTTTTCTTGATGATCTTTTTAAACGCCCTGGCGAAGCTTTTATACCAGACCAGTTCAATCACTTTCCAAATCCTTGATTAAATCCTCCACCGTCCCGGTTTTAGCTAGGCCTTTTTTATAGGCGCGCATGGTTTCTCGGGAATCCCTTAGAATCTGCTCCCGCTTTCTTTCAATATGGCGCTTTTTAGCAATGCTTAAGAGCATTTCTTGCTCATCCAGGGATAGGGAGGCTATTTCATCCAAAATATGGTCCAGGCGGGATTGCGAGGCTTCCATGGGATTTTCTCCCTGAACGTAATCTTGTGGCTATTTTAGCCCATAAGTGAAATTTTGCAATTTAAAGAATAAAAAAGCCCGCCTCTGTCAAGAGGCGGGCTTTGCGGTAAAATTAACTCCGGCGGCGTCCTGCTCTCCCGGTGGCACAGGCTTTCCAGCCTGTGCGCACAGCCCAGAGGCCTGTGTCACCAGTACCATCGGCGTTGCCGGGCTTAACTTCCGAGTTCGGGATGGGATCGGGCGTGGCCCCGGCGCTCACCGGCTTAGGCATTGGCGCCGATTAATTCTCTTCATTGACAATAAGTTAAACCAAAGATAAAGTGAGTTTGTGATTTTTCCAAAATGGCGGCCCAGATAATAAATGAAACTTCCGCACCGGGAAAACGCTTATGTGCCGGCCAAGAAATTGTCTGACTACCTGCTGTCGGAGACTCACCCGGTGGGCCGGCTGAAAAGCAGGTTTTTCCGGTCCATGGGTTTTGCTGAGGCCAACATCGGTTTTTTGGAGCAACAATTATTAGCCCTGGCCTATTCGGAAGAGGTCCAGGCGATGGTTGAGTCTCCTTATGGCCGCAAATTTATCATTGAGGGATATCTGCAAACTCCCGCGGGCTTGTCAGTTTCAGTGCGATCCGTTTGGATTTTGGAAGCAGATGATGTTCATCCCCGGTTCGTTACCGCTTATCCCGTTTAATCAACAGATGAGGGTGAAAAGATGTTTCAGGAATTGGATATCGTAGTTCTCAAGCGCGATATTCCTGAATACCATCTGAAAGAGGGGGATATCGGCGCGGTGGTGCACTGTTACCGGGATAGGGAAACCTTTGAAGTGGAATTTGTGACGGGCCAGGGAGAGACCGTGGCCCTATTAACTCTCAGCCCGGAGTCCATCAGACCGGTCATGGGGCGGGAAATCCTCCATGTCCGGGGACTGGAGCAGGTTAGTTCTGTCAATTAGGTGGTGATTTGTTATGGATACGAGTAGACTCAGCCTAGATATAGTAAAAGATTTATTGAGATCGTATGGTTTCCGTACCGAGATATTTACAAAACAAGAGGTACGAAAGATAAAATCACCTGACTTTTGTGTTTTCAAGGAAAATAATTTTGTCTTTTATTGTGAAGTTAAATGTGCTCAACAGGATGCATGGCTTGATGATCAAATTATGCAAACTCCACCTGGAATTGTAGTAGGAGGGGAAAGGCCTGACCCAACATTTAATCGATTAACCGCCCACATTCACGAGTATTTGTTTCACTATTTTGGGATGCAAGATCCTTCCGGTGTGAAATGGAATAACGATTCTCTTCCTTTCTTGAGATAAATTCTATGGCTGCCCTCGGTTCTCAGCAAAACAAATCCGGCTTTGAACAATATGGACTCGGCCTCCGGTGCAGTCAATCTAGGCAGTTTAGGCAACCGCCACCTCTATGGAAGTGGTCAAGATTTCTTTGCTCAGCGACGCCTTAATCTCCTCTTCTGACAAGGTGCCGAGATAAAGGCTGATAGCCTCTTTGATATTGGCCATGATTTCCTCAAAAGTATCCCCCTGGGTCTGGCACCCTTCAAGTTCCGGAGAATAGGCATAATAGCCAAAATCATCCTTTTCGATCACTATGTTAACTTTGTAATTCATCTCTCACCTCCGCCACTACTCGCAAGGCTAAAGCCTTCGCCTTGGCCAGGGCCTCCTGCCGGGTGGCGCCATAGACCATGACTCCGGGAAGCTCCAAGACCTCCGCGATCCAGCGGCCGTCTTCTTCCTGCTCATATTCGACGGTAAACGTCATAGCCCTAACTCCTGCTGCCGATATATCAAATCTGCCATCATTAAAAAAAATAAAAAAGCCCGCCTCATCAAGAGGCGGGCTTTTCCCTTAAAATTAACTCCGGCGGCGTCCTGCTCTCCCGGTAGGGTGCGTCTCACGCACCATTATAGGTGGCGCAGGCTTTCCAGCCGGTGCGCACAGGCCAGAGGCCTGGGCCACCAGTACCATCGGCCCACAGGCGGGACGCCTGTGCCACCAAGGCTTAACTTCCGAGTTCGGGATGGGGATCGGGGCCGCTTAATTAATTCAATATACCTCATCGTGGGTGCCGATGGTTTCTAAGAAAATTGCTTCTTTGTCCAGGAATTTAAAGACTACCCGCAGGTCATAGCCTAACGAGAAGGCAAAATTTCCCTTTAGCGGGCCTCCAAGTTTGTGGGTCTTTAAAAGCGGATGGAAGGGGTCTTTGACAAATAACTGTAGGGCATCAGACAATTGCTGCTTAATTTCGGGGTAGTATTTGAGCTTTTTCTTGAAAACTCTCTTGAACTTGGGACCCCAGACAATTTCAAGCACTTTCCAGGTCCTTGATTAAATCCTCTATTGTTCCTCTCTTGGTCAGTCCCTTCTTATGCTCTCTCTGAGCTTCTTTGACCTCCCGAGCAATCCTCATCCTTTTTTGCTCAATGTTGCGCTTTTTCAAGATGTCCAAAAGCATCTCTTGATCCTCAATGGGAAGGCGGGAGAATTCCTCCAGGAAATTATCCAGGGTAAGACCGGGGGGCGCCATGGTTTGCCGAAGCTCCATATTTTTTCCTACACAATAATAAAAAACCCCGGACCTGTCAATCCGAGCTTTTCGCTATGAAAATTAACTCCGGCGGCGTCCTACTCTCCCGGTGGCACAGGCTTTTCAGCCTGTGCGCCCTGTAGGGTGGGCACGGCCCACCATAATCACAGGCGGGACGCCTGTGCCATCAGGGCTTAACTTTCGAGTTCGGGATGGGGTCGAGGGACCTTACCCTCCTTACCCTGAAGATTTCTTTGATTCCTCCCGTATAATTCCGTCGAAGACTGACTTTAGAGGCGGCAAATCAATCTGTAAGGTCTTCCAAATCACTCGTAAGTCCACGCCAAAATAATCATGAATCAGTTTATCCCGCATCCCCGTCATATCCTGCCAGGGCGCGTCCGGGTAACGGGCGCGGATGGATTTGGGAATCTTCCTGGCGGCTTCACCGATAATCTCCAGAGCACGAATGACGGCAAACACGGTCTTATCGTCTTTGGAAAACTTCTCAAAGTCCAAACCCGCGGTGAAGTTATTAATCTTCTCTACGGCTTCCTGAATATCCTTAAAGCAATCGAGATATACCCTTTTGGCTTTCATACTGGAACGGCTTCCGCCAGGACATGTTTGCCAATAGTCGGTTTCAAGGCTTCCTTCATAACTAAATCAACCTTTACACCCAAGAGGTTGCTGAGGTATCGCTCCAAGGCCAGGAACTCAAAAAAAGAAGGCGGCTCAATGAATTCTACCAAAATATCCAAATCGCTCCCCTTTCTTTGCTTGGCCCGCACATACGAACCGAAGAGAAGCAGTGACTTCACCTGAAACCGGAGGGCGATTTCTGGAAGGTTTTGACGCAGCTTGGCAATAATTTCTGACAACAATTCACTATTCTCTAAACCAAATCTCTGGGAACGAGCTTTAGGGACCATATAACGAAGCTAATCAAGCAATGAACCGGATGTCAAGAACATCTTCGAAAAAAACCCCGCCTCCGTCAAGAGGCAGGCTTGGCAATGAAAATCAACTCCGGCGGCGCTGCTCTCCCGGTAGGGTGCGTCTCACGCACCATTTATGGGCGGCGCCGGCTATTCAGCCGGTGCGCCCAGGCCAGAGGCCGGCGCCACCAGTACCATCGGCCCACAGGCCAGAGGCCTGTGCTACTAAGGGCTTAACTACCGAGTTCGGGATGGGATCGGGTGTGGCCCCGGCGCTATGGCCGTTTAATGCGCCAATCAAAATCTACGATAGGCCCTGCTGCGAGGCTCGATAGAAAAGATATAGACCTTCTTGTCGTTCTCGCGGATGGTATAAATGATCCGCCAATTGCCTACCCTGGTCTTCCATTCGCCTTCCTCTCCCATCTCCAGAGGATCGGAGCAGCGAGAATCATAGGGGACTCGGCATAATTCGAGAAACCGCTTCTCTATGCGCTTAATGGTTGATTTATCGAGGAGTTTTAAAGTCTTTTTGGCTTGATGGCTAAGCTCCAGGCCATAGCTCATAAGCCGAGTTCCTTCTTCACTTCCTCCCAAGGAGTAAAATATGACTTATCCCCCCGCCGCAGGGCCTCCCGGCCTTCTTTCAAGGCTGCTTGTTCTTCCGGGCTAAGTGGCTCGGTATCTGATTCCTCGCGCCGGTAATAGAGCAGGTCCACAAATTCTCTCAGCAAGTCCGCTTCCGGGCCCTGGGCCACCGCCTTCACCTTGTTCAATAAATCTTGATCCATCCCTTCTTCCATGGGGACGCCCTCATGCATCATAGACTATCTTTCTCTACAGAATTCAACGTAATAAAAAAGCCCGCCTCTGTCAAGGCGGGCTCACTGCTAGGAAATTAACTCCGGCGGCGTCCTACTCTCCCACGCAGTCAGTGGCACAGGCATCCCGCCTATGCACCGCCCTGGCCAAAGGTCGGTGCCAACGGTATCATCGGCCCGGCAGTGCTTAACTACCGAGTTCGGGATGGGATCGGGTGTGGCCCCGGCGCTTGGTTTATTAAGGGGCCACAACCTCTCGGTGGACAGCATATTCTGAGACCTCCTGGTCGATTCTATCAGCCAGCCGGTCTTTGGCTACGTCCAAATCATAATCCGCCTGCAGTCCCATCCAGAATTCGGGGGAGGTGCCGAAAAAACGGCTCAACCGCAAAGCGGTATCCGCAGTAATGCTTCTTTTGCCGTGGACAATCTCGTTAATGCGCCGGGGAGGAACTCCCAGCGCCCGCCCCAACCGGTTCTGGCTGATCCCCAAGGGCCGCATAAATTCCTCCAGCAATATCTCCCCTGGATGCAGCGGCGCCAATTTCTCACCTTCCATTTTCTTGCCCCCTAATGATAATCAACTATTTCTACCCCGAAGGCGTCGCCTTCCAGCCAGGTAAAGCAGATGCGCCATTAGTCATTTATTCGTATGCTATATTGCCCCTGGCGGTCCCCTTTGAGCGCCTCCAACCGGTTTCCCGGCGGAAGTCGTAAGTCTTCCAAAATTCGGGCCCGATTCAACATACGCAATTTGCGAAATGCTACGCGCTGTATTTCGAGGGCCAGCTTCCTGGAAGGTTCACGGTTAAAAAGCCTTTCAGCATCTTTGTCCTTGAACCCTTTGATCATAAGTTGACTATATAACGGAAAGCGTTATAGAGCAATAAAAATTCATCTGAGAAAATAAAAAAACCCCGCCTCCGTCAAGAGGCGGGGTTGCTCCTATAAAATTAACTCCGGCGGCGTCCTACTCTCCCGGTGGCACCGGCTTTCCAGCCGGTGCGCCCGCGTAGTACCATCGGCCCACAGGCTGGAAAGCCTGTGCCACCGCTTAACTTCCGAGTTCGGGATGTCACTTATAGACATCTCCCCGGGGACCCAGGTCATAGGCGATGATAACCCGCATTTTTCTCTCTACTCGCAGCAGGATGCGCCAACGGCCGACTTTCAGCCGCCAATCGGCTCGCCCTTTCAGGGATGTCGCCAAAGGGAAGGGATTTTGTTCCAGTTTTTCTAAGGCAGAAAGGATCTGTTGCCGGTCTGGGCGAGGCAGTTTGGCTAATTTCTTTTCAAATACATGTTGGATTTCAAGGCGCCACGGGGGTTTAGTCTTCCCGGTCATGAAGCTGCTCTTTAATCACTTGAGCCAGGGGTTTTGTATTGCCCGCCAGAAAATCCTGCCAGGCGGCATCCGAGGCTGCTGCCCCTGCCGGGGTTAATTCTTCGTAGGTCAAATCCCGCAGCCTGGCCTGCAAAGTCTCCCATTCTTCCAAAGGGACCACCACCGCCACTTTCTTGCCTTTAGCATCGGTCAAATACTGAACAGCCATTTTAAGCCCTCCGGAAATGATTTCCGTCCTTCCAAAATAATAAAAAACCCCGCCTCCGTCAAGAGGCGGGGTTGCTATAAAAATAACTCCGGCGGCGTCCTACTCTCCCACGCAGTCGCCCGCGTAGTACCATCGGCCCACAGGCTGGAAAGCCTGTGCCACCGCTTA
>VGSW01000028.1 GCA_016874915.1 Deltaproteobacteria bacterium | reverse complement strand
AACTGGCGGCGCTTAGGACCTAAATCCCCCCAGGGATCAATTAATGAGGCTTGTCGGGGATCGCGTGTACGAATCATCTTTTTGCCATTAACCCGTTGATTTTTCACCGAATTATGCCATAAAAAGCGACGCCCGACAAGAAAAAAATACCATAATCTTAAATTATTTCAGATAATTAACAATAAGCGACTTTTTACGAATCCATCAACCTTGAACTTTGAACTTTTCAGGACAGGAAATTGATGACCCGATGAGGTCTTCAGGAGAAAGACATTGCCCCGCCCCTGCCGCTGGCCCTCCACCCTCCATCCCGGAGACACCATAGCCCTGGCCGCTCCGGCCAGCCCCGTGTCCCATGCCGCCTGGGAAAAGGGCATGGGCCTTCTTCAAGATGGGGGGTTTCGGGTCAAGCACGGGCCGGAAATCTTTCATAACCGGACCTGGGGGGCAGACACGGACCGCCGTGTGGCGGCGCGTTTCCAGGAACTCTGGCTGGACCCGGAAGTCAAGGCCATCCTGGCGGTGCGGGGCGGTTACGGGTCCCTAAAAATCCTGCCACATCTCAATTTAAAGCAATTGCGGAGACATCCCAAAAGACTGCTGGGTTTTAGCGATATTACCAATTTGTTGTGGCACTGCCACCGGAGGTTGGGACTGGTCACGTTTCACGCCCCCACCCTGGCCCACCTGGGGGAGCTCACCCCCCACGCCCGGGAAGATTTTTTCCGGTGGCTGGCGTCTCCAGGGCCGCAACCCCTAACTTACCCTGATTTAATGGTTCTTCACCCCGGAACCGCGGAAGGGCCCCTGGCCGGAGGCAATCTCACTACCCTGTGCCACCTGGTGGGCACCCCCTTTGCGCCTAAGTTCCGGGATTACCTGGTTTTTCTGGAAGACCACAACGAAGCCCTTTACCGCCTGGACCGCATGGTCCACCATCTCCTGCTGGCCGGGGTTCTGAAGGGGGTCAAGGGCATGGTTTTAGGGAGCTTCACCAACTGCGGCTCCGGGGAGGGAGTCCTGGAGGTGATGGCCTCGGCCCTGGCGCCCTTGGGAGTGCCGGTGCTGGCGGGACTGCCCCTGGGCCACCAGCCGGACAACCACCCCCTGCCTCTGGGAGCCGCGGCCAGGTTGGACTCCCCTTCGGCCAGCCTCAGGCTATTGGCCGACAGGGACTGATTCCGAAGCCGGAAAGTTCAAGGTTCAAAGTTGAAAGTTTAGACCCGACCCCGAGAACTTTTCATAATTTATGGGTGAGCCGGCGGCTCCCTCCCTCCCCCAATCCCTTAAGGGGTAATAATCGGGCTGAGGAAGTCGGGGCCTGCGGCCCTGACTTCCTCAGCCCCCTGAAAGGGTTGGGAGGGGGGCTTGGGGGGAGGGCAGGGAGCACTTACAAAAAACTCCCTGGCCCTCCCCCCAACAACGACTTTTCGAAGCAGGAGCTTGGGAACCAGGATTATGAGGCTTTTCACACGGTTAGCCCCGGACGTCCTCCACGCCCCCCGCATCCAGGAGATATCGCACCAAAAGGTGATATCAAATTCAAGAAAGAGGCTTTCCCGTCCGAAAATTTAAATTTAGAAGATAAATTATAAAAATGTGGCGAAAAGCCGTAGGAATGGATATTTTTAAAAGATAAAGCGATTTCAGTTACCAGCCGAGCAAATCCATATATAGCGAAATCAAGGAAACTGTTTGAATGTCCCGAACCAAGGAACGTCCCAACCGGGGATTAAAATTAGAAGTCACCGTAATTCCGTCCAAATACCTGGACTGGCCTTTGGCCGAGATCATCCACCATCTGGGAAATGGCCCCCTCTTATGGCCGGGGGGCGCCGGCCGGGCGCAGGGCATCAAGTTCGTGCCTTATGAAATCAAGAAGAAGCGGGGCCGCAAACCAAAGGCCGAGAAAAAACCGGCCCCTTCTCCACCGGCGTCGCCGCTTAAATCTTAAGCCGCACCTCCCCTATCAGCTTTCTGCCGTAGCCCATGAAATCCCTTAATTCCATTGTCATCCGGGGCGCCCGGGAGCACAACCTCAAAAATATTGACCTGGAACTCCCCCGGAACCGACTCATCGTGATCACCGGGGTGAGCGGCTCCGGCAAGTCCACCCTGGCCTTTGACATCCTGTACGCCGAGGGCCAGCGCCGTTACGTGGAGTCTTTGTCGGCTTACGCCCGGCAGTTCCTGGAACTCATGGACAAGCCCGACGTGGAGTATATCGAGGGCCTGTCCCCGGCCATCGCCATCGAACAGCGCAGCGCCTCCAAGAACCCCCGTTCCACCGTGGCCACGGCCACGGAGATTTACGACTATCTCCGGTTGCTCTTCGCCCGGGTGGGAACCCCTTACTGCTACCAGTGCGGCCGGCCCATCTCCAGCCTGAGCGTCCCCCAGATGGTGGACCAAGTCCTGGCTCTGGCCCCGGGCAGCCGCATCACCATCCTGGGCCCGGTGGTGGTGAACCGCAAAGGCGAACACCAGAAGCTGCTGGAGCGCCTCCAGCGGGAGGGCTACAGTCGCATCCGCCTCAACGGCGAAATCGTGGAACTGGAAGAGATTCCCATACTGGACAAGAACAAGCGCCACAACATCGACGCCGTGGTGGACCGTCTGGTCATCAAGCCGGACCTGGGCGCCCGCCTCACCGACTCCCTGGAGCTGGCCCTCCGCCTGGCCGACGGGGTGGTGCGGGTGGAGGTCCAGGGGGGCGAAGAGCTGCTGTTCAGTGAAAGGTTCGCCTGCGACCATTGCGGGGTCAGCCTGCCGGAATTGACGCCCCGGCTCTTTTCCTTCAACAGCCCCCAGGGGGCCTGCCCCTCTTGCACCGGCCTGGGAACCCGCATGGTCATCGACCCCGACCTGGTGGTACCCAATGAAGACCTTAGCCTCCGGGAAGGGGGCATCCGCCCCTGGGCCCACCGCCATACCTTGCGCCATCAGCAGATGCTGGAGGCCCTGGAGCGGCATTACCACTTCTCCATCCACACCCCCTTCCGGGACCTGCCGGCTGAGGTGCAGCAAACCCTGCTCTATGGCTCCGGAAATCAGCCCATCAATTTCTTTTACGAGCAGGGAGGACGCCGTTATTTTGCGCCCCGGCCCTTCCCCGGGGTCATCAGCCTCCTCCAGGAACGGTACCGGGAAACCGACTCGCCCCTGATCCGGGAGGAAATCGAGCAATACATGAGCGTGCGCCCCTGCCCCGACTGCGGCGGGGCCAGGCTCCGGCGGGAGGCCTTGGCGGTGAAGGTCAACGGCTCCCATATCAGCCAGGTTACCGGCTTCTCCGTGGAACGCGCCCTGGCCTGGTTCGCCGGCCTGGAGCTTTCCCCCCGGCAGCAGGAGATCGCCCGCCGGGTCTTGAAGGAGATCACCGAACGCTTGGGGTTTCTGGAAGAAGTGGGCCTCAGTTATATCACCCTGGACCGGGCCACCGGCACTCTGGCGGGAGGGGAGGCCCAGCGCATCCGGCTGGCCACTCAGATCGGCTCCAAACTCAGCGGGGTGCTCTATATCCTGGACGAACCCTCAATCGGGCTCCACCCCCGGGACACTATGAAGCTGCTGCACACTTTAAAGCTGCTCCGGGACCTGGGCAACACGGTGATCGTGGTGGAGCACGACCCGGAGACCATACGCCAGGCGGACTACGTGGTGGACATGGGCCCCGGGGCCGGCCGCCACGGCGGGGAAATCGTCTTTCACGGCACCCCCCCCCAGCTTCTCAAGCACCGTGCTTCTCTCACCGGCCTTTATCTTTCCGGGAAACGGGAAATCCCGGTGCCTGCGGCACGGCGGGCCGACCAAAATTTCCTGATTCTCTCCGGGGCCCGGGGCCACAACCTCAAAGACCTGGAGCTGGCCCTTCCCCTGGGAGTGCTCACCTGCGTCACCGGGGTCTCCGGGTCCGGGAAAAGCACTCTGATCATGGACACCCTGTACCTGGCCCTGCGCCAGAAGCTTTACCGGGCTAAGATTGCCGCGGCGCCTTACACCAGCCTCACCGGCGCGGAGCACCTTGACAAGGTGGTCAATATCGATCAGAGCCCCATCGGCCGCACTCCCCGCTCCAATCCGGCTACTTACTCGGGAGTCTTCACCATCATCCGGGAGCTGTTCGCCCAGGTGCCCGAGGCCCGGATGCGGGGTTATAAGCCGGGACGTTTCAGCTTCAACGTCAAGGGGGGACGCTGCGAGGCCTGCCGGGGGGAAGGGATCAACAAGATCGAGATGCATTTCCTGCCGGACGTGTACGTGCGCTGCGAGGTCTGCCGGGGCCTGCGCTATAACGCCAGCAGCCTGGAGATCCGCTACAAGGGGAATAACATCTCCGAGGTGTTGGAAATGACCGTGGACCAGGCCCTGGAGTTTTTCGGCCCGGTGCCGCCCTTGAGGGACCGGCTCCGGACCCTGGCGGACGTGGGCCTGGGCTACATTCAGTTGGGCCAGTCGGCTCCCACCCTGTCCGGCGGCGAGGCCCAGCGCCTCAAACTCTCCCGGGAATTGAGCAAGCGGGCCACGGGGCGGACGCTCTACATCCTGGATGAACCCACCACCGGATTGCACCTGGCCGACATCGAAAAACTGCTACTGGTCCTCAACCGCCTAGTGGACGCGGGCAACACCGTGATCATCATCGAACACAACCTGGAAGTCATCAAAACCGCAGATTATTTGATTGACCTGGGGCCGGAGGGCGGAGACGGCGGCGGGGAGCTGGTGGCCGTGGGGACCCCGGAGGAATTGGCCCGGCATCCGGAATCGCACACGGGAAGGTTTTTGCGGGAGATCTTGGGATAGTCAGGCTTTTCAAGTGCTTTTAACCGCAGAGGCACAGAGAGTACAAAGAATTCACTTAGACGCCGACGCCACTAGTTATTTTCATTTAAAAAAAAATGGTGGGCATAAAGCCCACCTATATGTAAATGGTGGGCCAGGGCCCACCCCCTGTGCGGTTTTTTCCTAACTGATTTTTCACAGGCGGAGGCCTGTGCCACTATTAAATGGTGGGCCGCGCCCACCCTACAGATTCTACCGAAAACCGAAGACCGAAAACCGAAAACCGTCTTTTACGCCTCGGCCATGGTGAGGTTATAAGCCAGGTTGTCCAGCTTCACGGTGAAGTCCACGTTCTCCACCGCCATGCCTTCGGGGAGCTGAAGCTGAATGGGCGCGAAATTGAGGATGGCCTTGACCCCGCTGGCAATGAGGCGCAGGGCCGCCATCTGGGCCTTGCCCGCGGGTGTGGCGATAACCCCGATCTCCACCCCTTTTTCCTTTACCACCTGCTCCAGTTCGTCAATATGGTGAATGACCTGGCCGCTGGGGAGCCGCCGCCCCACCTTGGCCGGGTCCACGTCGAAGACCGCCACGAATTCATAGCCCTGGCGGACGAAATTCTGGTGGGCCAACAGCGCCGAACCCAGGTTGCCGATGCCGATTAAGGCCATTTTCCAGGATTTGTTGAGGCCCAGGATGCGTTTGATTTCGAAGAGGAGTTCCTTGACAAAATAACCCACCCCCCGAATGCCGAATTCTCCGAAGTAGGCCAAGTCTTTGCGGATCTGGGCCGGATTGATGCCGCACTTCTGGGCCAGCTTATCCGAGGCGATGATCTTGACCCCTTCCTGGGCCAATGCCTCCAGATACCTGGAATAAATGGACAAGCGGGTGATGGTGGCGGTGGGTATTTTGGAAAATTTCATTGTATGACGCATAGTTAACCGTTAACTAAATAATTTTAACGTGGAAAAATGCACAAAATCCAGGTTTTAAAGGGGGGGTATGATTTTACCCCCCCCCAAATTATTACCTGGTTAAATCTTGAATCCCAGAGCCGCGGCGATGGGCTTGGTCATCGGGTAAGCATAGAGGATGATGAGCGAGATGACCAGGGCGTAAATACAAAGAGATTCGATCATGGCCAGACCGATGAGCATGGTCACGGTGATCTTGCCGGAAGCCTCGGGGTTGCGGGCAATGCCTTCCACCGATCTCATGATCGCCAGCCCCTGGCCGATGCCGGTGCCGAACGCGGCGATGCCGATGCCGAAGCCCGCGGCAATGACCGCGTAGCTGAAAAAGCTTCCCAACCCGGCGGCCCCAGCCGCGGGGGCTTGCTGCGCCATTGCCAGGGAAGCCCACAGCATGGAAATCAACAGGCTCAGTCCGGCTACCACAGATTTTCTTACCATTGCCAAAAACCTCCTTCAAGATGGTTAGGTATATGAAGATTGGCCTTCTTCCAAAATTAGTGGGCGTGCTCCATGGACCCGGCGAAGTACATCATGGACAGCAGGGTGAAGATGAACGCCTGCACCGCGCTGGTAAAGACCGCTAGGAACATCATGGGCAGCGGCGCCATAAACTTCCCGGCCAGGAAGATGAGGATGATGAGCACCAGGTCCTCACCCATGATGTTGCCGAACAGACGCAGGGTCAGGGAGAGCACCCGGGCGACGTGGCCGATGACCTCGATGGGGAAGAACAAGGGCGCCAGGGCCGGGATGGGGCCCAAGAAGTGCTTGATGTATTTGACCCCGTGATACTTGACCCCTAAATAATGCGTGTACACAAAGGTGCACAGCGCCATGGCCAGGGTGGTGTTGATGTTGGCCGTGGGCGAATAAAACCCCGGAATCAAACCGATGAGATTGCAAGTGAGGATGAACAGGAAGGCCGTCCCGATATATGGGAAAAAGGCTCGCCCTTCTTCTCCGGTGATTTCCACCATGAACTCTTCCAGGCCGTTGATAATCAGTTCAAAGACGTTTTGGGCCCCCGCGGGAACCAACGCCATGCGCTTGCTGGCCAGCAGCCCCAGCCCCAGCAGCACCAGCATGATCAGCCAGGCATAGGTGACATGGGGCGGAATGTGCAGATGGAACTTCGCCTGGAGCAGGTCAAGTAACAGAATGGGATGTTCCATGAGTGTGGTTGGCCTCCTTGTTCTTTAGCTTAAATATGGCGAGAATCCCGGCCAGGATCAGGGTCACGACCACAGTGGACAATCCCACCAACAACCCGAAGATATTAACCCAGCCGTAACGGACTAACAGAAAAATAATAGTTAACAACACAAAAAACCGCAGCAGTTGGCGGCCCGCGAAAAACGCCTTGGCTCTCCCCGGGGCATCCTCCTCCTGGACCTGGCCCAGGCGCCCCAGGGTCTCCCTCAGGGTGCGGTGCAGCAGGTGAAAATTAATCACCGCCACCAGGCCGCCCGCCAGGATCCCCAGGGCGAATTCCCGGCCCTGCCAGAGAAACCCCGTCGCCACCAGCATGGTCAAGACCACCCAGTTGGCAATCTTTAAATGGCGAGGATCCGTCAATTCCAAGACTCAACCCTCACTTGAACTTCTTGCTCATAAGGTAAACCTGGCGGAAGCCCGCGATGATTCCTATTATCAGGCCGATGTAAAAAAAGACCATATTGTCAAAAACCGTGGACAGCCAGTAACCCAGGGCCGCGCCGATCATAATGGAAAAAACCAGGGTCATGCCGATGGCACTGGCCCGGTATCCTCCGGAAAATAGCTCTTTCAAAAACTTTTTGGTATCTTCTTTCAACGGCTACCCCCTGGCTGCGGCTCCAGGAGAAAATGAATCTTTTCACATGTGCCTAACTATCATACCCCTGGAAGATAGTCAATTATTTTTGAGGTCAAGAGGGAAGAAAATATCTTTGTGAAAATAGGCAGTGGTTACGCTGAGTTAGCCTTGATTAAGGTCCAGGTTCCGGTTACTGGCGATAATTTTTAATAAAGACTATCTGTTAATTTGTGCTTTTTATCCTAAGACTCTTTACTCGCCTGGCTCTTCTGCGCTTCCTTATAAATGGGCAGTTCCACCTCAAAGGTGGAGCCCCCCGGCCCGGTCTTTTCCACGCATATCCGGCCCAGGTGCTTCTGGATAATGCCGTAGCTCACGGACAGCCCCAGCCCCACGCCCTTGCCCACCTCCTTGGTGGTAAAGAAGGGGTCAAAGACGCGGCTAAGGAGAGTTTCCGGAATCCCCGGCCCCGTGTCGGTAAAACGGATGAGCAAGTGGTCGCCCCCGGGGGCCACCGCGGTGGCCACCGTGAGTTTCCCCTCCCCTTTCATGGCCTCTCCGGAGTTCATCATCAGGTTGATAAAAACCTGCTCCAGCTTGCTCTTATCCCCCAGAAAAGGGGGCAGATTGGCTTTAAAATTCTGCACCAGCCTGATGTTTTGAAAGAGAAGATGATCTTGCAGAAGGGAAAAGACCTCCTCCAGGAGGGCGTTGATATTCAGGGGCACCATTTTGGAGGGCATGTGCCGGGAAAACTCCAGCAGGCCCTGGACGATTTCCTTGCAGCGGGTGGCCTCCCGGACGATCTTTTCCACCTGGGTGCGCTCCGGCCGGTCCAACTCCAGGTCTTCCAGCAGCAGGTAGGAATAAACCAGGATGCCGCCCAGGGGGTTATTGATTTCATGGGCCAGGCCCGCGGCCAGTTGCCCAACCGCGGCCAGCTTCTCCGTGCGGCTCAGGTGCTCTTCCAATTGCTTCTTATGGGTGATGTCCCGGATATGGGTCTGGACCGCGGATTTGCCTTCATAGGTGGTGGGAAAGGAGACCACCTCCAGATCGAATCTGCCGCCGTCTTTTCGCACTCCTTTCATTTCAAAGATGCGAGGGCGGGACGCGCCCCGCTGGAGTTGGACCAGCCAGCGGGACACGGCCTGGTGGTAAACCGGATCCACAAATTTGAGAAGAGACCGGCCCAGCATTTCGTTGGAGTCCTGATAGTGAAACATCTCCAGGCAGGCCTGGTTTACATAGACCAGTTTCATTTTGCGGTGCAAGGCAATGCCTTCCAGGGAAGACTCCACCAAATGCCGGAATTTCTTTTCCGAATCCTGGAGTTGCCGGGCCAACCGTTCTCTTTCGGTGATATCCAGAATTACCTGGACCGCCCCCTGGATGCGCCCGCTCTCATCGTAAATGGGAGAAGCGGTGTGAAAAAAGTATCGTTCTTCCCCGCCCCGGAAATAAGGCAAATGCTCGTAAGCCTCGTAAGCCCCCGGAAGGTTCGGAGAGGGTTTCAAGTGCTTATCCCCGAAGTACTTCTCCAGCGCCTTAATATTTTGCCCCACCACCAGGGAAGCCAGGCTGGGCTGGTCCTGGGAATAAAACGGTTGAAAATGCCGGTAAGTGCCCACCACTTCTTCCCGGGAAAACCCGGTAAGCTCTTCGCAAGCCTTGTTCCAGTAAGTAATGCGGTGGTCCCGGCCAATGACGAAGGTGGGCACTGGCAGGCCCTCCAGGATGCCTTCGGTGTTCTGTTTCTCCCGGAGGAGCTCCCACTCGCTATGTTTGCGTTCGGTGATATCCTTGACGATGCCTTCGTAACCGGTG
The DNA here is from genome assembly GCA_016874915.1 of Deltaproteobacteria bacterium. Lineage (GTDB taxonomy): Bacteria > Desulfobacterota > Desulfobaccia > Desulfobaccales > 0-14-0-80-60-11 > VGSO01. The sequence continues at coordinate 20,826 of VGSW01000028.1, read as the reverse complement.
ACCTTGCCTCCCTCATCCAGGCGGGCAATACCGGAGAGCAGCACCGGAACACTTTTGTCACCCTGGGTGACCAGGGTCAATTCCATATCCCGGACAAAGCCGCGCACTTCCGCCAGGTATCGAAAACGATCCCATTCCCGGGCATTCTGAAAGATTTCCCGGAAATGGGACAGACCCAGGGCCTCGTCCTTGGAAGGAAATCTCAATAATTCCACTCCCGCGGGGTTCAGGTCCAGCAGCCTTCCCTGGTCGTCGGTGACGAAGATCATGTCCTTGGAGCCTTCGAAGATCCGCCGATAGCGGAACTCAGAGCGGCGAAGCTCATGGTAGAGGCGGGCGTTTTCGATGGCCAAGGCGATCTGGTTGCCCAGGATGGAGAGAAAATACTGGCGCACCCGGCGGAATGGCAGGTCATGGGCCGCGGCCAGGTTGAGGAACCCGATGAGTTCCTCCCGGTATTTCAACGGAATGCTCACCACCGCGCCGATGGGCTTTTCCTGCTGAATGAGCTGGGTGAAGGTGGCGGAAAAGAGGCGGGGGTCTTTATGGATATCCCGGATGAGGACGGGCCGGCTGACGCTGAAGAGGTTGGGACCCACCAGGTTTTCCAGGCGGCCCCGGGTAATCTCGTCCAAATAAGCGGCGGGAAAGCCCCGGGACGCAGCATACATCAGGCTCTGCTTGTCCCGGTCCCACAAGAGCAAGAGACCTGAGTCAATCTGAAAAAAGTCCAGCACCGCGGCCAGGACTTCGTCGATGATTGCCTGCAAGTCCAGGGTGTGGGCGGTGATGGTGGCGATCTTGTCGAAGAGGAAGAGTTCCCGGCGGTGCTCCGTTTCTCCCGTTTCCAGGGGTTGAAATTCCGCCGTCGTCTCTTCCGCCATGCGCTCCGCCATGTTTTCGGCTCTATTAAGGGAGAATTATTTTGGCGGTGGTTCACACCCAACCGCCTCCAAATTGCATCATATCAAAAATTATGGCTGTTTTTGAAGAAAAACGTGAGGAAATATGTTTAGCCTTGCTGGCCATTGATTCTATAGTGGCTGCTATTGCCTTGCACCACCCGGAACACGACCCAGGCCTCCCGAGGTAAGCGCCGCCGCCTTCGCCGCCCACCTGCCGGATTTACAGCCCTGGCCCTTGATGGAAATGACTTCGTGGTCATTTGCCCCCTCGTCCCACCAGACCTGCCTCGTATCCGGTTTCTGTCCGTCAGGTCGCGGCTTGGCTCCACGCTTCCTTCAGGCCCCGCCTCGCGACGACGCCCTTGCGCTTCGCTAACCCTTCACCTCCAGGTTGGATAGAGGACTTTCACCTCCAAGCTGCGGTGCATGCCCAGCACAACAGAAAAGGGCGGCCGAGTATGGCGCGCCCCACTTAATGGCCAACTGCTAACTGCTCACTGCTCACTCCCTCAATCCGCTAAAACGAACTTGCCGCCCTTCACCTGGACGATGACCATGGAGTCCACGTCCAGGCCGTTGTGGTCCTGAGGGGTGATGTTATAAATGCCCGACACCCCCACGTATCCCTTGGTCTGCTCGATGGCCTCCCGCAGCTTCTTGGGATCGGTGCCCGCCTTCTTCATGGCGTTGGCCACGATGATAATGGCGTCCCAGGCATAGCCCGAATGGGTGTTGAGAGGGAATTGCTTGTCAAATTTATATTCGTCGGTGTAGAGCCGGATGAATTCTTTGATCACCGGCTTCTGGGGGTCCTTGTCATCTAGCTGGGCCGCGGCCATGAGTTTGGTGGCCGGCATGCGGTCCCCTTCCGAGGCCTTGCCCGCCAGCTTGATGTAGGTGGGATCCGGCTGGCCGTGGCACTGGAACAAGGGGATATTCAGCCCCACCTGGACCTTGTTCTTGGCCACGATGGCCCCCGCCGGGCCGATGGTCCAGACCACGATGGCCTGGGGTTTGGCGGCCTTGATTTTGGTGAGCTGGGCCGTCATGTCAATATCCTTGGGCCCGAAGGACTCCTCGGCCACGAAGGTGATGCCGAAGTCCGGGGCCAGCTTCTTCAGCCACACCACCCCGTCCTTGCCGAAGGGGTCGGTGGCGTACATCAGGGCCACTTTGGTGAGCTTTTTATCCTTCAGGTAGCCGAAGACCTTTTTCACCGCGGTGGAGGAGCGCTGGGGGGATTTGAAAATATAGGTGAAGGGCCCGGTTTGCTCCATGATGGGCGGGTCCCCGCCCACGGTCATGAAGGTGGGAATCCCCGCCTCTTCCACGATCTTCTTCACCTGCATCCCTTCCCCGGTGGAGGTGGGTCCGATGATGGCCGCCACCTTGTCGGAATGGATGAACTTCTTGGCGATGGTGGCGGCCTTGGCCGGATCGCTCTCCGTGTCGCCGATGATTAACTGGAGCGGCCTGCCGTTGATACCCCCCCCTTTGTTGATCTTGTCCACCACCATTTCCGCCACCAGCTTGGTGGGGGTGCCGATGTGGGCGTTAGGCCCCGATAGGGCAAAGAACGCGCCTAGCTTGATGGGCTCCGCGGCTTGGGGTGATCCGGTTACAGTAAATACAAAAATCGCTGCCAATAAAATTATTGCCGCTCTTCCTTTCATACGCCCTCCTTATTTTTAACCACGAAGAACACGAAGGTCACACGAAAAAAAGAATTACTTTAAAAACGTTTCCGTTCGACCTTTTGTCTTTCATGGTTTCATCTAACGAATCTTTTCCATTCTAACCTGCCGTAGCTGTTAAAATTAATCAATAATCCAACTTTTAATCCTGTTGCTTTAAGATAATGCAACAATTGGGCTTCCTCTCTCTTGCCTAGGCTTTCAATCGCTTTTATTTCAATTAATATCTCATTATGGCTTACAAAATCTGCAATGTATTCTTTCTTTAAAGGCATCCCCTTATACGTAATTATCATCGGTTTCTGCGATTTAAATGAGATACCTCTTTTGTTAAGTTCAATTTCCAATGCTTCTTGATAAACTGCCTCTAAAAACCCAGGCCCCAGTTCCTTATGCACTTCAAGGGCAGCACCCATTACCGCAAAAACCTCTTCCTTGAGGATTAACTTGGTCATAGATTTTCCAAGAAGATGAGGAAGTTCGCACAAAGATTCTCAAGTTATTTTTCGTGCCCTTCGTGTAATCTTCGTGTCCTTCGTGGTATATCTTTTCTTCTTCTCGGCTCTTATACCACAGAATCAGTAATCCTGGTATCAAAAAGTCTTTGGCTCTTGCGCTCCGACCGGGGCAGTTCTCCGTAGCCCACCACTTCCACTTCCGGGGTCACCAGGAGCTTGTGCTTGATGACGTAGCGCGCTTCCCGGCCCAACTCGTCGGCCCGGCCCGGCTCCACCCCTTCGCCCCGCTCCACCTTAAGGAGCATGTGGTCCCGGCCGTGGTCGTCCCGAGCCAGGTGCACCTGGTACTCGGACCCCAGCCCCGGAATCTCCGAAAGCAGCCGGTCAATGCTGGAGGGGAAGATATTCACCCCCCGGAACTTGAACATGTCGTCGGAACGGCCCCGGATGCGGGAATGCCGGGGCAGCACCGTGCCGCAGGTGCAGGGGCCCGGAATGATGCGAGTGATATCGTGGGTGCGGTAGCGGATCAGCGGCGCCGCCTCTTTGCTCAAGGTGGTGACCACCATTTCCCCCCATTCGTTGTCGGGGAGCGGCGCCAGGGTATCCGGGTCCATAATCTCCAGGATGTAGTAGTCGGCCCAGTAGTGGATGCAATCGTGGTGGGGGCACTCGATGCCGGTGCCCGGCCCGTAAAGCTCCGTCAGCCCGGGAATGTCGAAAATTTCTACACCGCCGAAAAGCTCGGAAATTTTCTTGCGCATGGACACTGAGGACCGTTCCGAGCCGTAAATCACTTTCTTCAGGTTGATCTTGTCGGCGATGCCCCGCTTGTTCACTTCTTCGGCCATGAGCAGCCCCATGGACGCGGTGCAGCAGAGCACAGTGCTCTGGAGGTCCATCAGGAATTCGCACTGCAAATCCACGTTCCCCGGCCCCACGGGGATGGCCAGGGCCCCCAGGCGCTCACAGCCGGCCTGGAACCCCGCGCCGGCAGTCCACACCCCGTAGCCCACCGCGATCTGCACCCGGTCCAGGGGCGTGACCCCGGCCATCTCGTAGGCCCGGGCGAAGAAGTGGGCCCAGTCGTCCACATCTTTCTGGGTGTAGCCGATAATTTTGCGCTTGCCGGTGGTGCCGGTGGACGCGTGGAGGCGCACGATCTGCTCGTAAGGGACCGACCGCAGGGGGAAGGGGTAGCCGTCCCGGATGTCCTCGGGGGTGGTGAAGGGAAGCCTTGCCAGGTCATCCAGGGAGCGGATGTCGTCAGGGGAGACCCCCGCGGCGTCCAGCTTGGCCCGGTAGAAGCCGGAGCCTTCATAGGCGTGGCGCACCGTCCACTTGAGGCCCTGAAGTTGATGCGCCTGCAGCTCCGCCACGGATTTAAACGGCGGCATAAAAGTCTGTTTGCTCATGTCGGGTTTCACCAGTCGGATATTGGTCAGGCCCGCGCCCCCCAGCCGGGAGGCCGCGGGATTGTTCTCGGAAGCCGCGCCCAGGAAGGCCCGGCGCAGCTCCGGGTCCACCAGGAGGCGCTCGCTGCGGCCGGAGGTGACAATCCGGCCGTTGGCCATCAAATAGGCGGAGCCGGACGCGGTCAAGGCCCGGGCCGCGTTTTGCTCCACCAGGAGGATGGTCACCCCGGCCCGGGAAAGCTGGCGGATGATGTCGAAGACTTCGTCGGCGATGAGGGGGGCCAGCCCCAGGCTGGGCTCATCCAGGAGCAACAGCCGGGGACGGGCCATCAAGGCCCGGCCCATGGCCACCATCTGCTGTTCCCCGCCGGACAGGGTGGCGGTGGGTTGGTGGAGGCGCTCTTTCAGCCGGGGGAACCGGGCGAAGATTTCCTCCATGCGCCGCTTCAGTTCCGCATGGGAAATTTTCACGGCCATGGCGCCCAGTTCCAGATTTTCCTTGACCGTCAGGTCTCCGAACATCTCCCGCCCCTCAGGGCAAAGGGCCACGCCCCGGGCCGCCATAGCCGCCGAAGTGCGGCCGGTGACGTCCTGGCCGTCCAGTAATATTCGCCCCCCCGAGGGCCGGTTAAGCCCCATGACCGCCCGGAGCAGGCTGGTCTTCCCCGCGCCATTGGCTCCCACCAGGGCCACGGTTTCGCCTTTCCCCACCTCCAGATCAATCCCAAACAACGCCTGCGCCGCACCGTAGTGGACGGTGAGGTTGGAGATATGGAGTAAAATGTCTTTAATCTCAATCATTATAAGATGTTATATTAATTAGTTTATTTCCTGTTCATTTTCAATTTTTATTAAGGCCAAATAATATTTTCTTACCTGAATCAGTCAGAATATGTTTCTTCAGGTTTTTAGGTTCTTAAACAACCTATTCTGAGAATTTAGCTCTAACAATATTACGCGGCGGCAAGAATATCAATGGTATCCTACATGTATGAATCGGCTTGATGATAAGCCTTTTCAAGCTTGCTGTGAGGCTGCAGGTCGGCTTCCGGTCGGTAGTTAACACTACTATGTTAGCTAATATCTCCCATATCGCCCATGATAGGCCAACCATTGGATATTACTGACAATCAGTTTTGTTACCCTGAGCCGTAGGCGAAGGGTCTAGATTCTTCGCTTCGCTCAGAATGACAATAGATACAAAGAGATGTACTGAAGCAGCCGGGTAATTAACGTTGTAGTGCTAATATGAAAACTGAAAACTGTAATTACTGCACGATGACGATTCCTGCCAGGGTGCCCTTGGGCTGGTCCTCCGGTTTGGCGTTACTGCCGATGGGGTAGATGTCCCACCCCGCCCGGGCCACCATTTTATACACGTCGATGCCCACGGCCTCCATGGAGGGCCGGGCCAGCAAGGCAAACCGGCACCGCTTCCCTTCCAGGGCCTGGCAGCTCTCCTTCTGGCCGCAGAAGGTGTGGCGGCAGGAGCCCGCGGCAAACCCGAAGGCCAGGTAGTGGCCGTCATAAAAGGCCATGGACTCCAGCTCGCTCACCATCCTGAAGACCTGCTGGTAGGCCGCCACCCGCTCCTTGATGGTGGCATTGTCCCGGACGATGACCTCCGGGGGCACCTCCATGATGAAAAACACCGCGCAGTGATATTTTTTCAGGACCTCTTTCAAATCCCCTGGTTTGAGGGTGTGGGGCGGGCAGTGGGCGCTCACCCCGTATCCGAAGCAGCGGGGGATCTGGCACTTTAAGGGCACCCGCTCGTCCACCGGGATATCCTCGGCCTTGACGATAACGGCCTGGGTGGCCAGGTCCAGGGCTTTTTGCTGGTAGCGCTCCAGGTCTGCCGCCAGCCGGGCTTCATTCATGTCCACCGTAGATTTTCTCCACCTTTTGGCGCATAATGTGTCCTCTTGGTTTTGGTCTTTTGGGAGAGGGGGCCAGGGGCGGGTGCCCCTGGCCCCCTCTCCCAAACCCTCACTCCCAACCCCTTAGGCGGGGCCTGATGGCCCCGCCTTTTTATTTTGAAATGGGGCAAGAGCTACGCAGACTTATTTTTTTACATAACCCACTGCAGCGATTATTTTGTTTTCTTCTGATTTTAATATTTTTAAATATGAATGCCATCCATTAATTACAAAGATACTTGAAGATGTCGCACCTTCCTTGTTTTTAATCCTGATAATGCAATCTTTAATTTGACTATTACCAGGGAATACTGCATCCGGAAGCCTTATGCTTATTAAATCCTTTGTAACACTCAATATTTTGGCAGTAGACCATGAAATCTTTATTTCTTCCGAAGATGGGTTTTGTGAAGGAATTATATTATTATTTATTATTCCAAATAGTTGATATCCAGAAGGAAATTGTGAGTTTAATTCTTTTCTTTTAGTATTTTGTAATTTAGAGATTTCAATCTTCAGTTTTATTAAATCTGATCGAATTGCAGCTTCTGTTTCTTTTTGTTGTTCTGCTATCTTTTGTTCAGATGCCTGCTGATTTATTTTATTGCCATAATGAACCATAAGGCTTCCAACTAATAAGCCTCCTGCAATGACAAAGTACCCAATGATTACCCAGATAGTTCCTATTTGCATAATTATCTATGTCCTCATAATACTATACGCTATGAAAGACCCCCATTAAATAAAAAATATACCAAAATTGTTGTTAAAATTCAATATCATAAATGCTACGGTCGACAGCACGTTTGCCCTTACAGAATTAATTTGTAATCATCCTGAAAATGTTAGGGGCAGGCGGGTCCCGCCTGCCCCTAACAAGCTTAAGGAATTGGGGGAGCGGATTTGGGAAGCGAGGGCTAAAGATACACAGGCGGGATGCCTGTACCAAGACGCCCCTGCCCCCCTACCAGATCATTCCAGCCCGAACCGCTTCATCTTGCGCCACAGGGAGACCCGGTCGATGCCCAGGACTTCTGCGGCCCGGGTCTTGTTGCCCCGGGCCTGTTTCACCACCCAGGAAATGTATTCCTTTTCGTTGGCTTCCAGGGTGAGGAATTCCCGCTTTTGGTGACGCTGCATCTGGAACTGGGGTTTTTGAAAATCCAGGGGCAGGTGTTTGATCTCAATGACGGAGCCGTTGCACAAAGTCACGGCCCGTTCCATGATGTTTTCCAGTTCCCGGATGTTCCCCGGAAATTCGTAGTTGGTGAGAATATCCATGACGTTGTCGGCAATGGCGTCGATGTGCTTTCCCTGGGCCTGGGCGAACTTTTGCAGGAAGTGATGGCCCAGGAGTTGGATGTCGTCCTTGCGGGCCGCCAGGGGAGGAACTTCCAGGGTGACCACGTTGATGCGGTAGTAAAGGTCCTGGCGGAAGGCGCTCCGGTCCACTTCGGCCTTCAGGTCCTTGTTGGTCGCGGCCAGGACCCGGATGTCCACCGGAATCTCGATGGTGCCCCCCACCCGTATGAGGGTGCGGTCCTGCAGCACCCGAAGCAGTTTCACCTGCATGGCCAAAGGCATATCCGCGATTTCATCCAGAAAAATGGTGCCGCCGGGGGCTGACTCCAAGAGACCCTTTTTTACCCCTCGGGCGCCGGTGAAGGCCTCCCGTTCATGGCCGAAAAGCTCGTTGGCCAGCAGTTCCTCGCTGAAGGCCCCGCAGTTGATGGCCAGGAAGCGTTTGTCAGCCCGGGGGCTGAACTGGTGGATGGCCTTGGCCACCAGTTCTTTGCCGGTTCCCGTTTCTCCCAGGATGAGGACCGTGGCTTCGGTGGGGGCCACCTTGCCGATAACCTCTTTCAGAGCCTCGATTTGCGGGCTTTTGCCGATAATCAGGGGCACGCCCTTCTGGCTCTGCACCTGGCGCTTCAAATCCCGCACCTCCAGGGCCAGGCGCCGCTTCTCCAGGGCCTTGCGCGCCAGAATCCGCACTTCTTCAATGTTATAGGGCTTGGGAAGGTAGTGGTAGGCGCCCTTTTGCATGGCCTCCACTGCCGAGGGCACCGTGGCATAACCGGTGATCATGATCACTTCGGTGTCCGGGTAGAGTTCCTTGGTGCGTTCCAGGACCTGGAGGCCGTCCACCTGCTGCATGCGCAAATCCGTCAGGACCAAGTCGAACTCCCCTTTTTCCAGTTCCCCAAAAGCTGGCTGGCCGCCGTCCACCGCCACCGTGTCATAGCCTTCCTTGCGCAGGATGTGGTCCAGATTTTCCCGGGCGATAAGCTCGTCTTCCACGATTAGGATACGCGCCGCGTTCATGGTGCCGGACTCTCCTCTATCCGGGGTGGATGAATGGGGAGCCGGATGGTGAACCGGGTCCCCTCCCCTTCTTTACTCTCCACGCTGATAGCCCCATAGTGCTTTTCAATGATGCCGTAGGCGATGGATAGCCCCAAACCGGTGCCCACGCCGATTTCCTTGGTGGTAAAGAAGGGGTCGAAGATGTGGTCGAGTTCCTCCTTGGGGATGCCCACCCCGGTGTCTTCCACGGTAATCACCACCTCCTGGCGGCCGTCATCCCGACGGGCGGCGATGCGGATCTGGCCGGGAGGCTCCTTGATGGCCTGGGCCGCGTTCATCAGCAGGTTGAGCAGGACTTCCTGAATCCGCTGGCTGTCAATGTCCAGGATCAAATCCCAGGGCACTTCTTCCACAATATCGATGCCCGGCGGAACCTGGCTGGAGATGAGGCGGATGGCGCGGCGCACCACGTCTTCCAGGGGGATGGGCTTTAAAGAAAAGTCCCGGACCCGGGAAAACTCCAGCAGGCCCTTGACGATGTCCCGGGCCCGGTGAACTTCCTGCTCCACGCTGGTGAGCAGCCTCCGGATAAATTCCACGTCCCCCTGGCCCAGCTCCTCCAACACGATCTGGCAGGAAGTGGAGATGTTGTTCAGGGGATTGTTGAGCTGGTGGGCGATGCCCGCGGTGAGGACCCCCAAAGACGACATTTTCTTGGCCTGCACCAATTGGTCCTGGCGCTTTTCCAGCTCCGCCACCATGCGGTTGAAGGCTTCCACCAGACTCTGGGTTTCATCCCGGGTGTCCAGAACCGGCAGGGGCTTGAAGTTGCCGCCGGCGATGCGCCTGGTGGTGTTTTCAATGACTCTTAAGGGACGGATGATCTTGCGGCTGACAATAAAGCCCAGGAATCCCCCGAAGGCCAGGACCACCACCAGGGAGATTAAAAGCTGGGCCTTCAGGGTGGTGAGGATCTCCAGGATGCGCTGGCGCTCAAAAGCCACCAACTGCTCGGCCAATTCCACCAAGGTCTTGCCGTGTCCTCGCAACTGCTCTTCCAGGCCGCGATGGCTCAATTGGCCTTTCGCCTCCGTCCGGCTGGCCAACTCATCCATCACCTGGCGGTAGGCCAGGAGTTCTTCCTTGAAGGTGGCCATCTGCGAAGCCACTTTCAGGTTTTTGACTTCCGGGACGATCTTGGCCAGGACTTCCAGCCCCCGGCGGGTATAGCGCTGGTTCTCCTTTAAATCTTCCCGGGAGCCGTAAAGCAGATAGTTCTTCTCATAGCGCCGGGCCTCTAAAATGGTCTCCCGCAAATCATCGGCGATCTGGACCACATTTTGTTTAACTTCAATAGTGCCCAGGTAGTGGTATGAAATTCCGCCTATGAAGCCGATGGCCAACAAGCAGGCCGAAAGGCCCGCGATCACTTTCTGGCGGATGTTGAGGTGCAAGAAAACCCCCTAAAAAACTTGTACTTAACCAAAATGTTGCTTACAATCTATTTTATTCCGTCCTGCTGCATATTGCAACATCAGGAAAATCTGTAAAATGTCTTGACAGCTTGTGACTTTCTGTACATACTTGTTCGCATTTTGAAGCCATACAAGGGGAGGGCGTTATCGGGATGGAAATTTATCTTCCCATTGCCGGCATGAGCATTAATTTATTCCTGGTGGTAGGAATCGGGGGGATGGTGGGCTTCCTCTCCGGTCTCTTCGGAGTGGGGGGCGGCTTCCTCCTCACCCCCCTGATGATGATGATCGGCATCCCGCCCGCGGTGGCCGCGGCCTCGGACTCCAACCAGATCTGCGCCGCGGCAGCCTCCGGCGCTTATGCCCACTGGCGCCTGGGCAACGTGGACTTTAAGATGGGCGGGGTCATCCTGGCCGGAGGCATCTTAGGCGGCACCATCGGCGTGCAGTTGGTCAAAGTGCTGCGGGCCATCGGCAACTTCGAGTTTGTCATGAAGGTGGTGTACGTCCTCATGCTGGGCCTGGTGGGCAGCGCCATGTTCATCGAAAGCCTGCGCACCATCCGGGCCAGCCGGGGCCAGGACCCGGAGGCTGCAGTGGCGGCCGGTGAGCCCAAACTGGCCCGGCTCTTCGCCAAGCTGCCTTTGAAGATGCACTTTCACCGTTCTGGGCTTCACACTTCCGCCATCTTTCCCTTTTCCATCGGCACCATTGTGGGCATCATGGCGGCCCTCCTGGGGGTGGGGGGCGGTTTCATCATGGTGCCGGCCATGATCTATATCATCGGCATGCCCACCATCGCCGCCATCGGCACCGACCTTTTCCAGATCGTCCTCACCTCCGCCAACGTCACCCTGCAGCAGGCATTTGTCAACAAAACCGTGGACCTGATGCTGGCCCTCATCCTCCTGGCCGGCTCCACCATCGGGGCCCAATTCGGCGCGGCCTTCGGCAAGCGCCTCAAAGGCGAGCAAATCCGCATCCTGCTGGCCATCATCGTGCTGAGCCTGACGGTCAAGCTCTTCCTGGACCTGGTCATCACCCCCAGCGATCTGGTGAGCCTGGCCCCGGCCAAGGGGGGAGGGCACTAGGATGAGACGCCGCGCCATTCTTCTCCTAACAACAAGTCTGGTGATGCTCTGGGGGTCCGCCGCCCTGGCGGCGATTTCTCCCGAGGCCAAACAAAAGGTGCTCACCGCGGCCTCCAAAAACCTCATAGAAATCGGGGTATCCTACCGGGGCGACCAGATTCATTTCTTCGGGGTCAACCCCGCGCCCGGAACCGACCTGGTTATCAAACTCACCGCCGAGAAAGACGAAGATATCAAACTCTCCGTCAAAGGCAAGGTGGGACCTTTATGGATGACGGTGAAGCAGTACGACGTCACCGGCGCGCCCTTCATGTACAAAATTCATACCGGCAAACCCCTGGACCAGATCGTTTCCAAAGAGACCGCCCAGGAACTGGAGTTAGGTTACGAAGCCATCCGCCACAAGATGAGGATGCACCTAGCCCGGGGCGAAGCGGCCCCCGATGATGCCGAAAAAGTCTTCAAGGGCATGATTAAGATCAAGGAAGAGGCCAACCTTTTCAACATCGTCGAAGACCCCAAGCGCCTGGAAGTGGCCGAAGGGAAGCTCTTTAAACATTATTTCCGCTTCCCTCCCGCAGCCACCGAAGGCCGCTATCAGGTGGAGTCCTTTTGCTTCGATAAAGGGCAACTGGTGGGATACGGCAAGGATATCATTGAAATCAAGAAGGTGGGCCTGGAGCACTGGCTCACTTACACCTCCCAGGAACACCCCGTGTTTTTCGGCATCTTAGCCGTAGTGGTGGCCGTGGCCGCGGGCCTGGGCGTGGGTTTAATCTTCGGGAAAGGAGGACACCATTGATGGCCGAAGCCAACGGCAAGCCCATTGTGGTAGCAATTGACGGTTCTGAGGCCGCCTGGGAGGCCATGGATACGGCCCTGTACCTGGCGGGCCTCATCGGCCGGCCGGTGGATGTCCTCACCGTGGTGCAACTGCGCAAAGCCGGATATTTCGCCTTTATCGACCGCCACCTCAAGGTGGAGGCGGAAACCTATTCCCGGAAGCTTTTCGAGGAAGCCTACGAAAGGGGCCGCAAAGCCGGAGTGGTGGTGCGCACCCACCTCCTGGAAAGCGAAAAGGATATCTCCGAAGCCATCATCTCCTACCTGGAAGCCGCGGGGCCGGTAAAATTCCTGGTCCTGGGCAGCCACGGCCACAGCTTCGTGAGCCGCCACTTGCTGGGGTCCACCACGGAACGGGTTATTCGGGAGGTGACTTACCGGGCCTTACCGGTGCCGGTGCTGGTAGTCCCGGCCTCCGCCGGGGTGGAAGAGAAGTAGGGGCAGGTTTCAGAGGTCAGGGGTCAGGGATTAGGGAGTGTCAGTGGCACAGGCTTCCCAGCCTGTGCTACTAATCTTCAATTTCTTGTTTTTTGACAAAGATTTTGCATGTATCCCATTGATCTGATTAAATAATCAGTTCAATTTTTGAGTTTGGTTGCGGCCTTAGGCCGCGATGTGGAACTCTTGCTCCCCTCCAACCCTTAATCAAACAATTTCTTATGGTAGGGGCGGCCCGGTGGGCCGCCCTTCTTCGCGTCAGACATGTCTCTTCTCGTTTCCCCAACTCCTGCCTTGAAAATGTAGCCGCAGGCTTCATCCTGCGCCGGGCGCCCTGCCGGGGCGCCCCTACTGGGTGGGGTGGGCCTCCGTGCCCACCCAAACTTGCCGCCCGGAAAAAGTTGCCATACCAGGCATCAAACTGCGCCACCCAAGAACAGCCGGGGGCGGCTGTTTCACATTTTCATGGTTTATGGGTGAGCCCAAGGCTCATGTTCAACTGCTTGGGAACGCTATTTTTTGCCGAAGCCTGCTTCGACGCCTCTTGCCACCGCAAAAAAAACGGAGCCTCAGCCCCGCCTTTTCTTTGCTTCGATTCCTTCTTTCCTTTAATCCGGGCTTAACCTAAGCCCGCCTCACCTCCCTCAGCACCCACCTTTGGCGACAAGGAAAATGATTACCCCCAAAATAGCAAGAAAAATAGCGACTTCCATGGATTCAGTCCTTATTAGTGGATTCGGGCAAGCCAACAGCTTCATGTAGCTTCTAAGTCCTTCAATTTAATTAATATAACACTTTTTCCCACCCTTTTCCCCTTTCCCCTTTTAACCTTTTAACCTTTTCCCCAACCCTCTATACCCTATTCCCTTCATCTCTTTAAAGTGTACCCCCCCGTGACAAACTCCTGGTAAAACTGGTCCACCGCCTCATCCGCCAGCATCACCATGTCCAGCTGCTTGCTGGCCATCATCAGGCGGCCCAGGACTTCCAGCTTCTCTTCCAGGACCGAGGCGTCGTAGCCGTCGATGCGGGCGGTGATGGAGTCTTCCTTCATGTCCACCCGGAAGTCCAGGTGTTGCAGGACCCGTCCCAAAAACCGCACCCGCCGCATGCGCCGGGTGATCTCCGCCCCCCCTCCGTGGAATACCAGGCTCACGTAACTCGCCTCCGGCGCTCCCAGGAAGGCTTCAATGGTGGCAAAGTGAAACCCTAGTCGGTTGGAGAGATTCATGTAATCATGCGAAATGATGGCGAAATTCTTTTCGTGCAGCCGATCCAGCATGCTTTTGTCCGTGGCGGCGCTCATCACCACGGAAAGAAACCCGGTGAGGTCCAGGGGCTTGGCCCCGGTCCAGCCCACGCTCATCACCCCCCGCCAGTAAGCCAGGAAGGGCCGGGATCGCAGGTCTTCGGGTTTTACTGTGGGGCTTTCCTCGGCCTCGGGGGCCAAGCCGCCCCCCAGATCGATGACCCGGATCTCCAGGGGCAACTCGCTCACCAGACGCCGGGCGCCGTCCTCCTCCAGCTTGCCGGCGGAGATTTGGAACAGCTCCTGCATGGCCATTTCATGGGCGAACCGGGTGATGTCGTGGTAGGTGCGGCAGGATTCGGGACGAAAATTTTCCGCCCGGGGATCCAAGAGATTCAATGGGGTAATGTGCTTCAAGGTCCGCTCCAGGACCCGGAAGGCCCGGCTCTGGCGGAGCGCCGCGTCGCCGCCTTTGGGGGCCTTGAGCAACTCGGAGATGCGGCCGGCATAGATGTTGCCGTAGTAGGCGTCCACTGTGACCAGGTCCCCGGGCTTCAACATTCTCATAGCGCCTTTGGCCCCGAAAACGGCCGGCACCTTGGCCTCCCGGAGCACCGTGGCCAGGTGGCTGGTGGCGCTGCCGGTCTCGCAAACCACCGCCGCCACCCGGCCCACCGCCACGCCGTATTCCGGCAAAGCCCGGTGGGTCACCAGCACCGCGCCCGGAGGCGCCTGGTCCAGGTTGTCGTCCTTAAGGATGAAGACCGGGCCCGCGGCCGCGCCCCGGGACGCGATGACCCCGTTTTCCAGCAGCAGTCTCTCTTTTTTCAGGCGGGGGGGCAAATATTCGGTCTTGAGCTTTCGGGTCACCCTCAGGGGCCGGGCCTGGAGGAGGAAAAACCGGCCCTCTTCGGTCAAGGCCCATTCGAGGTCCTGTGGACCTTCGAAGTGTCGCTCCACCGCATGTCCCAGGGCGGAAAGCTCCAGAACCTGGTCCCGGGCCAAACAGGCCCCCCGGCGCTCCGGAGGAATTTCGCCCTCCAGGATGCCGCCTTCCGGGGCTGGCAGATGCATAACGGACTTCTCCCCCACATGGGGAGCCGCCACCTCTCCGTTCTCCACCCGGTAGATGTCCGGCTCCACTGCGCCCCCCACCGCCAGGGACCCCAGGCCGCACACCGCGTTGATAATGACGGCCTCGCTGCCCGTGCGGGGGTCCGCGGTGTAAAGCACCCCCGCGGTAAAGGCCGGCACCATCTCCATGACCACCACCCCCATGGCCAGCTCCTCATAAGAGAAGCCGCTGGTGTGGCAATAGTACAAGGCCCGGGGAGTGAATTGGGAAGCCACCACTTCCTTGTATTTAAGTTCCACCTGGTCCCGGGGCACGTTGAGAAAAGTCTCGAATTGGCCGGCAAAGCTGAATTGACTGTCTTCCTGCAGGGCCGAACTGCGCACCGCCATCCTATCCGAGTTCAGGTCGGCCAGACGCTGCGCCAGGGCCTGGGACAGCTCTTCCGGCAGGGGCAAAGACACGATTTTCTCCCGGATGGCCTCCCCCGCTTCCCGCATGCTCTCCAGGTCCCGGATATGGGAGTGGCTGATCTGCTGGCGGATGTAATCTTCCAATCCGGTCTGCTGGAAGAACAGTTTCTGGGCATAGGCGCTCACTGCGAACCCCGGCGGCGTCGACAGGCCCAGGCGGGTAAGCTCCCCGATTTTTTCGGCCTTGCCGCCGAAAAACATGCCTTCCCGCACCTCGGCCAGGGGCAGGGTCAGGGGCGCGGGGTGCATGCGGGGCCCGGCCAACTCTGCGGCGAGGAGGTCTGCCACCTGCCGGCGCACCTCCTCCAACCCCCGGTAGCGGCCCCCGGACATGGTAATGAGGGCCGTCACCCCGGCCTCCACCTCTTTGTCCAGCCGCTGGCAGGCCTGGCGCACGTAGTGCATGTCAAAAAGGTAGCCTTCGTTCATCTTCACTTGCAGGTCGGTGACCAGGGTCAGGATGGCGCTGTTGGCCGCCAGGAGTCGCTTGTATTGGAAGTAGCGCTCCAGCAGCGCCGGGGGCGGGGCCAGGGATACCCGGAGTTTTTCCGGCTCACGCCGCCGGGAGAACCATTGTTTTAAGCGCTGGAACGGGGCCACTAAAGGCTTCCTTTAAAACCGCGATTTAGCGGTTTGGCGATTTAGCGGTTTGGCAGTTAGCCTAATCCGCTAACCCGCTTCCCCGCCTCTTCCGTTTATTCCCCCCCTTTTTTAAGGGGGGCCAGGGGGAATTTCCTGGCCGGGGAGAACTGCCATCGGCTCATGCTGATTTTCATTATAGTTTATACCAGGTTCCTTTTCAAACGCGGCCAACTCAAATTGCAAGACCCTGATAAAACCCATTTTTTAAACAGTCATTCATGAGCCGTTGGCTCACTCGTAAATGAGAAAAAGTATTGGTGGCACAGGCTTTCCAGCCTGTGTGGACAAAACTTCTCCGAACAGAAAACGGAAGAGCACATGATCAATTATTGCCTTTGCTTCGGAAAGGCAATCAAGGCAGGGCATCTTAGAAACTCAGGTTTCGCACCCCAATTTTAGGAAAGCACTCGTAGTTCCCGCCGATGCGCTTCAGCTATTACTGAAACGCCAAAAGAGAAACCAACCACCAAAAAATTTTAGTGGCACAGGCCTCTGGCCTGTGGCCGCCGTCTGTTCTGTCAAGAAACCTTCCCACAGGCTGGAAGCCTGTGCCACTCATGTCTATGAAAACCGAAAGCTGAAAACCGAAAACTTTATTAAATGCAGGGCGCGTTTTACCCGGCAAACTTAATCCACAACCCGCCAAATGGCCGAAAAAACCATTGACAGTCAAAGGCTTTTGCGGTCTTATGAGCTTGCCTCCTGTTTTTCTTCGGCTTCAACACTTTCCGGAGGTCCGCCATGGCTCAATGCCCCCATTGCAAGACGCCTTACGAAAAAGGCGAGCGGTTCTGCGCTAAATGCGGCAGTTTCCTGCTCCATCCCGAACGGGGTGACTTCTTCTGTCCGGAGTGCGGCATCAGGGTTTCTCCCAAGCAAGAGTTCTGTCACGAATGCGACGCCCCCTTGACCGCAGAAGCCGCCCCGGCTCCGTCCCCTCCCTCCCGCCCCGCCATGCCGACCTGGGGCATGGGACTGCTCATCGGCGCCGGAGCGCTAATCGTTGTTTTACTGGCCTTGTTGATGACCCGGACCGCGGCGCCGCCGCCTCCGCCGCCCCCACCGCCACCCGCGGTGGTAGCTCCCGCGCCCCCGGCGCCGCCTCCGGCCCCGGTCAAGGCCGCGCCCGCGCCCCCTCCCAAGGAGGCGGCCCCGGTCCCGGTTCCGGACCTGCGGGGCGAACTGCTCAATGTGCTGCACAGCATGAAAGACGGACACGTGCGCAAGGACATCGTCCTTTATATGAGCGCTTACTCCCTCACCTTCCCTGAGCTGGAGGAAAAGCGCCGCAGCACCTTAAATGCCTGGGATAACTACGATTATCTCAACCTAGTTTACACCCTGAATGACATTCAACCCCTGGATAGCGACAACGTGGTGGCTAAGGCCACCTGGTACATCGACGCCCGAAACCGCCGCACCCAGGAACTGTCCAGCGCCAAGCAGATTTATGAAATCCGCTTTGCCAAAGAGCAAGGCAAGTGGCGCATCAGGTCCTTGAAAGAACTGGAGGAGGAGGAAAAATAATTATGAAGCCTCGGAATGCCATTGCCGCTATCGTCCTGGCTCTTGCGGTGTTGAGCCTGATTTGCTCCTGTGAGCCGCCCCGCACCTACCCGGTAGCCCCCACCTATTATTACGTGCTGCCCACCACCACATACTTAAGAGACTGTCCCAGCTACGACTGCGGCATCATCGCCCAGGTGTTCAGCGGTGACCGCATGGAAGTGATTGACCGCAACGACTACGGGTGGGCCCGGGGCCGTTTGGACCGCACCGGCGCCATCGGCTGGATCCCCGGGGACCTGCTGAGCCTGGCTCCCTTGCCGGCCACCTACTATGTGGCGGCCACCACCATTTACTTGCGGGAATGCGCCGACTATAACTGCCGGGCCTTGGAACTCCTGTACCGGGGCGACCGGGTGGAGAAGATCGACCAGGATTACCGGGGCTGGTGGCGGGTGAATTCCTTTAAGTCCCGGAATGTTGGCTGGATTCCGGCTTCCGCGGTATCCCCCCAGCCGGGGCCGCCTTTCTATTACGTGGCCATCAGCAGCCTGGCCCTGCGCTCCGGGCCCAGCACTGCCAACAAAATGGTCACCAGTTTATCTCTCAACACCCAGGTGGAACTGCTGGGCATGGGCCCCAGCGGCTGGGCCCAGGTAAGAGTGGTGCCTTCGGGCCTCATCGGCTGGGTGTCCTTCCGTTATCTGGAGACCTTCCCGGTGCCCTATCCCAAAGCCGCGCCGGCCAAACGCAAATCCCCCAAGGCCGCGCCGGAAAAGGAGGAGGCCCCCAAAACCGCGCCCAAGGCCATGTAATACTGCTCCCAATTATTTTCCTAAAACCCGGATGCAAGGGTGTCTATCCTTGCATCCTTTTTTTCTAGAGGAAATTATGGTATAAACACGATAGGCTTTCCCCTAGGGGAGCTTGAGATGCCCGAATGTCCCGTTTGCCATCAGCCCTATCAGGAAGGGCTGCCCATTTGTGAAATGTGCGGCGCCATCACCGTTAGCCCGCCGGATGTTTGCCCCCGGTGCGGCGTCCGGGTCGCGCCCGCCCAGATGTTCTGTGCCAATTGCCATGCACCTCTGGAGACGGCAAACCCTTTAGCCTCCTCCACCCTTCGCCTGCCGGAACCACCCGGACGCTCCCGGGCCATTATGGCGCACCATCTTTGGATCCACGGGTTTTTGGTGGCCTTGGTGCTGGTTACCCTCATTTCCGTGGGCGTGAGCCTCTTGCGGCGGCCCTCCCCCCCTCCAGGGGGGTCCCCCGAGGAGACCAAACCCGCGCTGGCGGTGAGCCCCTCGGCCCCGAGCCTATCCCCCTCGGCTACGGAAAAGCCTTCGGCCACCATCCCCTCCGGAACCCGGGAAACCGGGCCAAATCTGAAAGCCCAATTGGAGGAAACGCTGACGGAACTGCGGGAAGCGAGCCTCCACCAGGATCTGAACCGGTTTATGGGGTTATATGCACCCACCTTTCCCCGGCGAGAACATAAGCGCCAGGAAACTCTGAAGATTTGGGAGGCTTATCAGCATATCGGCCTTGACTACCAAATAAACCAGATTAAGGTCCTGGACCCGAGCCGGGCTTGGGCCCGGATCACCTGGACCGTCATATCCAGGGAGAAAAACACCGGAACCATCCAGAATGTCGCCAGGGCATATGAGGTGGTATTCGTGCGAGACCTGGGAAAATGGCGCATCCAATCTTCCGAAAGAGCCGGATGATCTCCGGTTTCCACGATAATAATCGCCCGGGAACCCCGGCCATGCTGGGATACCTACTGCTGGCGGCGCTGATGTTTGCCCTGTTGCCCGCCTGCGCCGCGTCCAAGCCCCAGGGGACGGTGAGTTATTTCCTGACTTCGGAGATCGCTTATCTCCGGGACACCCCCACGTATGACGGCAATGTGGTGGCCCAGGTTTTCAAGGGCGACCAGGTGGAAAGGCAGAATGGGGGAGAATCAGACTGGTGGCAGGTAAGTTCCGCCCGTACCGGCCAGGCCGGGTGGATTCAGCGGGAATTGCTCAGCCCCCGACCGGTGCCGGTGGTTTATTCCATCGCCTCCCGGACTGCGCCCTTACGGGAGTGCCCCGGCGATGACTGCCCCTCCTTGCAGTTGTTGTTCAAAGGAGACCAGGTGCAGAAAGTGGAGGAAAACGACCGGGGTTGGTGGCGCGTCCTGGTTAAAGACGGCCGGACCCTGGGCTGGGTGACGGCCGCGGCGGTGGGAGAGCGTTCGGCGGAGCCGGTGGCGGCCCCGGAAAAAACTCCTAAAAAAACCTATTATTATGTGGCGGTATCCCGGCTGAAGCTGCGGCAGGAACCCCGGACCGCAGCCTCGGCGGTCAGGGACCTGAAGTTCAATGAGCAACTGGAAAAACTGGAGCAAAATCTCCAGGGATGGCTGAAAGTGCGCCATCCGGCCAGCGGCGCCCTGGGATGGGTGGCCAGCCGCTATTTAACCGCCATGCCGGTAACCGCCCCCCGCCGCCTCAAGCCGGCGAAAAAATCCGCCCCCCCACCCCCGAAGCACAAAGCCGAACCCCTCCCCGAACTTGAGGTGATGTAATACAATTTTCGGTTTTCTGTTAAAAAGAATGCGATATCAATAAGTTAACTTGCCTGGGGGAAAAGTGGCGGCCAGGCGCTCTTCCAGTTCCTTCTTCAAGTCAATCATCTTGGCGTCGCCGCTGGCAATATACTCGGTGGCGCTGATTTGAACCAGGTTCTGGAGAGAATCCACCACTGCCTCAATCTCCCGTGATGCCCTGTGAATAAGCTGCAGGCGGTCCTTATGGTTCTGGTCTGACTCGTGCCGCATCAAATGGTCGCTGAAACCGCCAATCACCATATTGGCGTTGCGGATGTAATGGGCCAGGGTAACCATCAATGCCTTCAAGGTCTCCAGAGCCGCCAACCGCCGGGCGGACTCCATTTGCTCGGCGACGAGTCGATCTCTTTGATAAAGCCATGAGCCAAAATAGAACCCGGTGATACCGGCTAGCAGCGAGAACGCCAGGCCCATAAATATGCTGGTGGAGTCTGTGGTCATTTCAAGCAGGCGCATCCAGAAATCTATATCTCGAAATTCCAACCGGGTCTGGGGAGCGAGGTTGTAAACCAATACGATGAGGGGTTGGATGACAAAGAAGCCTAATGCCATCCCAACCAGAGTGGGCCATCCGATGCGGCGGAAATATGACATGACGTCTTCCCCCCTCGCTATGGCATATTCCATGAGCTTCCGGGTTCCTTCGGATTGGTGCTGCCAACCTTTGCCCTGGCCTTTGGCAACTAACCCCTAACCCCAATACTGTTCACTTAATAATA
>VGSW01000027.1 GCA_016874915.1 Deltaproteobacteria bacterium | reverse complement strand
CTGGGTGGACCCTCCCACGCGCCAAGAGGGAAATCCAACGCATGCTAATGCTGAAGCTGGGCTTTTGCCCTTGTTGTCGGCGTTCAATCATAATGGATGATTCTTAAAATTACTTAACGTAGTAGTGTTACTTACTGATTACTCCTCTTCCCACTCCGTGTGAAACACCCCCGGCATATCCACCCGCTCGTAGGTATGGGCGCCGAAGAAGTCCCGCTGGGCCTGGGTAAGGTTGGCGGGGAGCACCGGGCTGCGGTAGGCGTCGAAATAGGCCAGCGCGGCCATGAAAGCCGGGACCGGCAGACCCTGATGGGCCGCGAGGCTCGCCACCGCCCGCAAGTCATTCTGCCGGGCCAGGATTTCTTTGCCCAGGCGGGGGTCCAGGAGCAAATTAGGAAGGCCCGGTTGGGTTTGATAAGCCCCTCGGATATCTTCCAGCACCGCGGCCCGGATGATGCAGCCGGCCCGCCAGACCCGAACCACCGCTTCCAGGTTGAGGTCATAACGGTAGGCCCGGGAGGCTCGGCTCAGGAGGGCCAGGCCTTGGGCATAAGTGATGACCATGGCGGCGTACAGGGCACGTTGCAAATGGGTGATTATGGCCCCCGGGGCGCCGTGATACCGCGCCGGCGGGCCGGGAAGCACCTGGGCCGCTTCTTCCCGTTGGACCTTGTACCCGGATAGGTCCCGCATGCCCACGGCCACGTCGATGACCGGAGTGGGCGATTGCAGGTCCATGGCGTCCCAGGAGGTCCACATGCCGGTGCCCTTCTGCTTGGCCTGGTCCAGGATCAGCTCCACCAGGGGCTGGCCGGTGGCCTCGTCTTGGCGGCGGAAGATTTTGGCGGTGATTTCCACCAGGTAGGAATGGAGCTCGGTGTGGTTCCAGCCCTCGTACACCGCGGCCAGATCCGGTGCGGTTAGCCCCAAGCCCCGCTTCATGAAGTCGTAGGTCTCCGCCAGCAACTGCATCAGGCCGTACTCGATGCCGTTGTGGACCATCTTGACGTAGTGGCCGCAGGAACCGTTCCCCAGGTAGGCCACGCAGGGTTTCCCGTCTTTTTGCGCGGCGATGGCCTCCAACAGGGTTTGCACCCGCGCGTAGGCTTCCGGGGAGCCGCCGGGCATGAGGCTAGGGCCGTGCCGGGCGCCTTGTTCGCCGCCGGAGATCCCCAAACCCATGAAGAGCAGCCCTTTCTCCGCCAGCAAACGGCTGCGGCGGCTGGTGTCGATGAAGTGGGAATTGCCCCCGTCAATGATGAGGTCCCGGGGGCCCAGCAAGGGCAGGAGTTCTTCGATCACCGCGTCCATCGGGCTTCCGGCGGTCACCAAAATGAGAATGGCCCGGGGCCGGCGCAGCAGGCCCACGAATTCCTCCAGGGTGTAGCCGGGACGGATATTCTGCCAGGTGACTTCCCGCTCCATGAACTCCCGGGTGCGCTCCGGCGTCCGGTTGTACACCGCCACCGGGAAGCCCTTATCCGTCAGATTCAGGACCAGGTTGCGGCCCATGACGCCTAAGCCCACCAGTCCCATCTCACAATTGCCCACGCCGGGTATTGCCATTTTAACTTCCTGTTTTCCGTTTTCGGTTTTCGGTTTTCGGTGGTAAAGAAGGTCGACTCATATCTTTTTGCTCTGCATTTTGGTGAGGCAGGCCGCCGTGCCTGCCCAAGGTTACTATTTCGGTTAGCCATCTTTGGCGGGCACGGAAGCCCGCCCCACAATTATAAAAGGTTGCCCAAGCTAAACGTACACGGCCTCCACAAATCGGCCACTCCTGAGAATGAAAGCCCTGGTAGGGGCGTTTCGCGAACCGCCCCTTCAGGTTGGACTTTCACGGCAAAGCCTACGGATACATTTGTTGACTCAGGATCGCCGCAATTTTACCGAAAACCGGAAACCGAAAACCGAAAACCGTCATTTCTCCAACGCCGCCACCTTGGCCAGGCGCCTCTGGAAGCGGGCTTCGCCTTTAAAGCGAGCCTTCAGAAAGACCTGGATGTGTTCCCAGGCCAGGGCGAAGCAGGTGACCCGGCCCCCCAGGCACATGACATTCATGTCGTCGTCTTCCACCCCCTGATGCGCGGAGAAAACTTCATGGATCAATGCCGCCCGGACCCCCGGAATTTTGTTGGCGGCCACGCAGGCCCCCACGCCGCTGCCGCAGACGGCCACCCCCCGATCCACTTTCCCCTGGGCCACGGCCTGGGCCAGGGGGACGACAAAGTCGGGGTAATCATCTTCGGGATCGTACTCATGCGCCCCCAAATCCACCACCTCATGGCCCAGAGACCGGATGGCCTCGGCCAATTGCGTTTTCAGCTCAAATCCCCCGTGGTCCGCGGCGATTCCTACGCGCATGAGTTCCCCTTTAAAAATAATTTAACCACAAAGACACAAAGACACAAAATTTTTCACCAAAAATATATTTACTTCGGCGCCAAAGGCGCCAAACTAAAATCTTTGTGTATCTGGTGTCTTAGTACAGCAGTTCATATTAAATTCGGTCACGTATTTTTGTCACCCTGAGCCGAAGGCGAAGGGTCTCTTTTCATGAGATTCTTCGCCGCCTTTGGCGGCTCAGAATGACAAAAATGAATGTTATCGTATTTATGAAATTGTGTACTTAGTGTCTTGGTGGTGAATTATTTGCTTAAAACCTCCCGAACCTTCTGGAAGATGGCCCGGGCGGAAATTTCTTCGTAATCCAGCAGCTCCCCGGGTAAGCCGCTCTTGGGCTTTCGGCGCACCGCCAGGATATGCACCGGGATCTCGGATCGGGCCAAAGCCCCGGCCACCGCCTCTCCCAGGCCCCCCTGGGCGTAGTGGTCTTCCACGGTGATGACGGCCCGGGTCTCCTGGGCCGCAATTCTAAGGGCCATTCGGTCCAGGGGCTTGATGCTGTACAGGTCAATGATTCGCACCGCAACCCCCGATTGGAGCAGGTCCTCATAAGCTTTCAGGGCTTCAAAGACCGTGATTCCCGCGGTGACCACGGTGACCAAGTCTTTATCGCTTTGATGCAAAACCTTGGACCCGCCGATGGCGAACTCTTCCTGATTGGCGTAGATAATGGGCGTGGCTTCCCGGGTGGTGCGGATATAGACGATGCCCTGGTGTTTGGCCGCGGCCTCCACCAGCTTTTCCGTGGACACCGCGTCGCAGGGGTACAGCACCACGCTGTTCAGGATGGTCCGGAACATGGCCAGGTCTTCCAGACCCATCTGGGAAGGGCCATCCTGGCCAATGGACACCCCGGCGTGGGATCCGACGAACTTGATATTGGGGTCGGAATACTGGCTCATGCGGATCTGGTCAAAGGCCCGGGGCCAAAACGCCGCGAAGGTGGAGACAAAGGGAATTTTCCCCCGGCAGGACAGGCCCAGGGCGGCGCCGGCCATGTTCTGCTCAGCTACGAACATCTCGAAGAACCTTCCCGGGTAGGCTTTCTGGAAGCGCTCGCTCATGGTGGAGTTGCTCACTTCCCCATCCAGGCTGACAACTTGGGGGAATTGGGGGAAGAGGCGCACCAGGGCGTTGCCGAACGCGGTGCGGGTGGCCACGGGCATGTCCGGGGGGTAGTTGACCTTGGCGGCCTTCTGGGGCTGGACTTCCCGGGGCTTCAGGTCTTCGGGCCGGGTGATCTCTCCTCTTAGGTTAAGGTCCACCGCTCCCAACTCCGGCAGGGCCCGGTCCAATTCTTCTTTTTTCAGAGCCTTGCCGTGCCAGCCGTTGCGGTCCTCCAGGAAAGAGACGCCCTTTCCTTTAATGGTGTTGGCGATAATCATCACCGGCTTGCCGGATACGGTCTGGGTCCACTCATAGGCCCCCAGGAGCTCGGAGAAACTGTGGCCGTTCTGGACTATGCAAGTGTCCCAGCCGAAGGCGGCGATGCGGCGCTCATACGCGGCCAGGTCCCGGCCGTACATGGTCTCGCCCCGCTGGCCCAGGCGGTTGACGTCCAGGATGCCGATGAGGTTGTCCAGCTTATAGTGGGCCGCGATTTCCATGGCCTCCCATTGGGAGCCTTCGGCCATCTCGCTGTCCCCCAGGAGCACGTAAGTCTGGTAAGGAAGCTTGTCCAGGTACTTGGCGTTGAGGGCCATCCCCACCCCGATGGACAGGCCCTGGCCCAAAGAACCGGTGGCCGCCTCTACGTAAGGAAAATCCGGGGTGGGGTGGCCCTCCAGGGGGCTGCCGAATTTGCGATAGTTGTTAATGAATTCCTCCCCCGGCAATTTTCCCGCGGCCACCCAGAGGGCGTAAAACAGAGGGGAGGCGTGGCCCTTGGAAAAGATGAGGCGGTCGTTGTTGGGATGACGGGGGTTAGTGGGGTCGTAGCGAAAAAAGCCGCCGAAGAGCAGCGCGGTCATCAACTCCACCGCGGACATGGCTGAGGTGGGGTGGCCGGAGCCGGCCTGGGTGGTGGCGGCCAAGATGTGGTAGCGCATCTGAACGGCGATCTTTCGCAATTTGGCCCGCTTGTCCTCGGTGGGCATGGCGTTCTCCTGAAGGCGGATGATAGGCTGGCGCGTTTCAGCCAAGATATTGTTATATATTTCTCTTTAAAATTAGCCCCTTGCCTCAGGGCTGTCAAGGATAAGCTGGTTTTTGTCTCAATGGTCCACCACAAAGACACCAAGACACCAAGTTTCACCAAGAAAAATTAATGGCGTCCCGGGGCAGGACGCCATTAATTTGTTTCTTCGCGACCCTTAGTACAGCAGTTCATAAATTCGGTCACGTATTTTTGTCACCCTGAGCCGAAGGCGAAGGGTCTCTTTTCATGAGATTCTTCGCCGCCTTTGGCGGCTCAGAATGACAAAAATGAATGTTATCGTATTTATGAAATTGTGTACTTAGTGTTCTTTGTGTCCAGGTGGTTATTTTTTTCTTTTCTATCGGTGGTTGGGGGGAAAAGGGAATTGAATGGCGGGCTCACTATTCCCTGCCCCCTATCTCCCCGGCGGGGGGGACGCAATCTGCTCCAGGTTGCCTTCCAGATCGGTGATGATGAGTTTGCCGGAAGGCAGCCGCCAGGCCCGGGGGTTATCCACGGTGCCGGTGTATTCCGGGGGCACATTCACTTCCGGCAGGTTGGCGGAGATTTCCATAATCCGGCTGGCGGAGACCCCCATCTCCCTTTCGGTCTTGGCCGGACATTCCTGGTAAGTGACTCCTTCTTTGATCAGGGCCTCGGTAAGCTCGGTGCGGTCTGAACCCATCTCGTGAACATAAACTACCATAACAACCTCCTTGGAGAAGAGTCGGCGCGCCTGTTAACCTCGATAAAGCCTAGGCGGCGCGCTTTCTTTTTTTAGATTTGCCGGTTTAAAAACCTAATTAAAAATTAAGACCCCCAGGCTCTTTGTCAATGGCCTGGGGGAGTGTGAGTCTCACCCCAAAGACACTGAGGACACAGAAAAAACACAAAGAACAGATTAGAAGCCGTGGCGCTATCCTGCGCCACGGCTTTTATCTCGGTGAATCCTCTGTGGGTTCTCTGTCTGTGGTTAACAAAACAAAAAACAGACCCGGCTACTTGGGCATCTCGAAGAAAAGGAGATAACCCATGGCCAGGGCCACGGTGATCAACATGGGCACAAAGCAGGCTTTCAGATAATACATGAAAGAAATGTGATACCCCGCTTTTTCCGCCAGGCCCACGGTGACCACGTTGGCCGAGGCCCCGATCATGGTGCCGTTGCCCCCCAGGCAGGCCCCCAGGGCCAGGGACCACCACAGGACGTTGTTGGGGACCCCCATGGAATGGTTCAGGAACGCGATGATGGGCAGCATGGTGGCGGTGAAGGGGATGTTGTCAACGAAGGCCGAGGCAATGGCCGACACCCACAGAACCAAAATCACGGCCACCGCCAGGTTGCCCCGGGACATGTCCTTGACCCACTCGGCGATCATCTGGATGAGGCCCGTTCCCTCGGCCCCGGCGATGACGATGAACAGACCGATGAAAAAGATCAGGGTAGGCCATTCCACTTCGTGCTCCAGCATCTCCACGACGTCCACCCGGGAGATGGCCAACAGGAACATGGCCCCGGTGAGCGCCGCGATGGACGGCTCCATGTGGAGAACGCCGTGAACTATGAACAGGAAGATGGTGAAGCCCAGCATCCCCAGGGCCATGATAGCCAGTTTGGTGTTGGTGATCCGGTATTCCTGCCGCAGGTATTCGATGGTGCGCTCCACGTCCTTAACTTCGGCCTGGAGATAGTCTTTTTTGTACCAGTAAACATAGTAAATCACCGTCACCACCAGGCAGACGGCGCAGATGACGGCCAGGTGGATGACGAACTCCACGAAAGTGAGCCGGGCGAAAGACCCGATGAGGATATTGGGGGGGTCGCCGATCAAGGTGGCGGTGCCCCCCACGTTGGAGGCGAAGACCTCGGGGATGAGAAAGGTGATGGGGTTGACCTTCAGGGTGATGGCGATCTCAATGGTCACCGGGATCATCAAGAGCATGGTGGTGACGTTGTCCAGGAAGGCCGAGGCCACCGCGGTGACCACCATGAGGATGGCGGACAGGACGAAGATGTTGCCCCGGGCCAGGGCGTAGGACTTGTAAGCCAGCCACTGGAAGATGCCGGTCTTTTTCAGCACCCCCACGATGATCATCATCCCCATGAGGAGAAAGATGACGTTCAGATCAATGGCGCGCATGGCGTCTTCAAAGGATAGGATGAAATACGCCTTGTTGAAGGTGCCCAAGGTGTAGCTGATGAACATGATGAACGCCGCGCCCAAAAAGGCAGCCAGGGTGCGGTGCATCAACTCGGCCGCGATGAGAACGTACACTAACAGAAGAACGATGGTGGCGATCCAGAAAGCCGGGGTGATCTGGCGTTTCAGAGTGAGACCGGTCTGGGCCTGGAAGAGCCGGTTGCCGGCCTCATCCGCGCCCGCGTCCAGAACCTTGACTGCCTCGGACTCCAGGGTCTCCCAGCTCGGCTTCACCGCCCGGATCTGCACCCGGGCTTCGGGGAGGGCGCCCTGGGGCAGCCGATAACGCCCCACAAAGCTCCCTTTGCTGGAGGTGGCGACGTGGGGGTCTCGCCCCAGGGGGGTGACTGGCCGGCCGTTCACTAAAAGCTCGATCTCCACCTCTTTGATCCCCTTGCCCTGGGCGTCCTCAATGACCCCGGACAGCGTCAGGTGGTCAGCCGTTCCCGGCGGAGACGCCGGAACATTCAACGGAAAAGCAAGAATCGCCAGGCATACTGCCATCAGAATTTTAACCGCCAGCTTTCTTGGACAACCCATTGTTATGCCTCCAATATTTCAACATTTCCCAGGTCTTGCGGCGTAAAAACAAAGGCCTGCCAGGTTGACAGACTCCACCTGGCAGGCCTCCCAATTATTGACCTGATTATGTTAGGTTCCCATGTCGTTCCCCAGCCTGGGCTGGAGCAATGCATGGATTGGCCAAGTCTCCCCTGGCCTTCTTATCCTTTCTTCCGGGTCCTTATTCTTTTTGCCTTATTTATAACGTCTGCTGGAAACCGAGCAAGAGCAGCCGCCAGCAGGGAAAAAATGCCCCACCTGCTAATAGAAGAGGAGCAGGTAGAACATGCTGATGGTAACAATGATCATCATGGGCCACCAGCAGCGCCGCATGTATTCCACGAAGGAGATGTGGTAGCCCGCCTTTTCCGCCATGCCCACGGTGACCACGTTGGCCGAGGCCCCGATCATGGTGCCGTTGCCCCCCAGGCAGGCCCCCAGGGACAGGGACCACCAGAGCACGTTGTCCTTGGGAAGGCCGAAGCTCTCGCTCATGAACAGCACCACGGGCAGCATGGTGGCGGTGAAGGGGATGTTGTCAATGAAGGCCGAGGCGATGGCGCTCACCCAGAGGATCAGGATGATGGCTAGCCACAGTTTCCCCTGGGAGAAATAGAGCACCGAGTTAGCGATCTGCTGGATGAGGCCCGTCTCCTCGGCCCCGGCGATGATCACGAAAAGCCCCACGAAAAACATCAGAGAGGGCCACTCGATTTCCTTTTCCAGGATCTCCACGATGTCCAGCTTGGAGACCGCCATGAGCAGCAAAGAGCCGATGAGCGCGGCCACCGACACCTGCATGTGCAGGAAGCCGTGCACCGCGAAGAGAAAGATGGTGAAGCCCAGCATGATTAGGCCCTGGATCATCAACTTTTTGTCGGTGATGCGGTATTCTTCCCTTAAGAATGCGATGGTGCGCTCCACGTCCTTGACGTCCGCCTGGGCATAGTCCTTTTTGTGCCACCACAGGTAGTAAAAACACGAAAACACCTGGCAGACGATGCAGACCAGGGCCAGGTTGGTGACGAAGGCCCCAAAGGTGAGTCCTGTATAGGACCCGATAAGGATGTTGGGCGGGTCGCCGATCAAGGTGGCGGTGCCCCCCACGTTGCTGGCGAAGACCTGGGGGATGAGAAAATTCAGGGGGTGCACCTTGAGGGTCACCGCAATCTCGATGGTCACCGGAATCACCAGGAGCATGGTGGTGACGTTGTCCAGGAAGGCCGAGAGCACCGCGGTGAGGAACTGGAGCACAAAAGAAAGGACAAAGACGTTCCCCCGGGCCCAGGCGTAGGATTTGTAGGCCAGGAACTGGAACATGCCCGTCTTTTTCAGCACCCCCACGAAGATCATCATCCCCAGGAGCAGGAAGATGACGTTCAGGTCAATGGCCCCCATGGCGTCTTCAAAGGAGAGGATGAACCAGCCCTTGTCGAAGACGCCGGCGGTGTAGGAGATGAATACGATGAGGGCCGCGCCCAGGAGGGCCGCCAGGGTGCGGTGCATCCATTCAAAAGAAATGATGATGTAGGCCCCCAAGAGGATGAGGGTGGCGATCCAGAAGGCCGGAGTAACGGTGCGCTGCAGGGTGAAGTTTTGAGCGGCCTGAAAGACGCGGTTGCCCTGGGCGTCGGCGCCCGCGTCCACCACCTTGACGGTGGTGGCCGGGGGGGGCTTCCAGTTGGGCTTGAAGGCTTTGACTTCCACTTTGGCCTGGGGGAGGGTCCCGGCGGGGAGTTGGAAGTCCGCGGCAAACGCGCCGGGCTTACCGGTTACGATGCTTTCGTCTTTCCCCAAGGGTTTGATGTGCTGCCCGTTCACCAGGACTTCCACTTCCACTTCTTTGACGCCCTTGCCCGTGGGACTCTTGAAAATTCCCGAGACGGAGAGGCGGTCCCCCGGCGGGTCGGCGGCCAGGGCCAGGGAATAGAGGCAGAAGACCGCGGCCAGGATTACCGATAAAGAGAGCAGTGACAAGCGTTTGATCCGATGCATATGTGCAGTCCTCTTGGATTTAATTAGAAAATCATAGAAATGGGAATCTCTGAAAAAAGCCTGATAATTTGGCGAATTGATTGACGAATCTTAATATCCCCTCCCCCTTGAGGGGGGAGGGTCAGGGTGGGGGTGGCAAAATCTTTGCCTAGCTTTAGGGTGTTATCCAATTTACCCCCCTCCCCCTAACCCCCTCCCACCGAGGGGAGGGGAGATAACAGTTAGGTTTTTTCGCCTTCAAGCGATTTTTTTAGAGGATTCAAATTGCCTTCTCCTAGTGGCGGTTTGCCAACCGCCCCCGCTCGGCCTATTTCAGCAGCACCGGCATTCCCTGCAGGGGCCAGATGACGTAGCAGAACACCGCCAGCAGCACCATGAGGACGATGCTGGGAACACACCCATAGATGAAGAATTCCCCGGCGCTGAACTGCTTGCTCTCATAAGCGATGGCATTGGGGGCCGCGCCGATGAGCAGGTTGAAGGGCATGCCCGCGGTGGCCAGGGAGGCGAAAAAGATGACCTCGGGGGCCACGCCCAGGTATTTGGCGATGACCAGGGACACCGGCAGGGTGATGGCGATGGCCGCCACGTTCATGATGAAGTTGGTCATCACCAGCACGAAGAAGGCGATGGCCAGGACGAAGACCAGCCAGGGAGCCTTTTGGAACCAGGTCACCCAGGTCACCGCCAGCCATTCCGCCGCCTTGGTGTCATAGAGGCAGTAGCCGATGCTCATGGCGCCGCCGAATAGCAGAATGATGTTCCAGGGAATGGTCTCCATGTCTTCCACGGTGAGGGTGGTGGTGAGAAAAAAGAGCACCGTGGCGACGATCATGATGGCGGCCCGGTCCATATCCTTGAAGAAGGGGATGGGGGAGAAGGATTTCATCATGAACAGCCCCAGGACCAGCGCCACCATAGCGATGACGAACTTTTCCTTGTTGTTCATGGGCCCCAGCTCTTTGCCCAGGTCCGCCACCCTTTGCCGCAATCCCTCAATGCGGGGTCTTTCCGGCTTGAAAAAGATGATGACGGTGAGCCAGATGAAGAAGACCATGATCACCCCTAAGGGGAGCATGTACCAGGTGAGTTCGAAGAAGCCGATGTCCGCGCCCCCGGTGAACTTCTTGAACATGCCGGCCCCGGCCACGGCCCGGGCGGACCCCAGAAAGGTGATGACCGAGCCGGCCCCTGCGGTCCAGGCCATGCCGATGAACAGGCCCTTGCCGAACCGGGTGGGCTGGTCCCCTTCACTGTACAGGGCGTGAATGGCCACCAGCAGGGGGAAGATAGCCGCGGCCACCGCGGTGTGGGCCATGAGCAGGGTCATGCCGGCGATGATGATGAAGGTGCCCAGTAGGATGAAATTGGTGTTTTCGCCCACGATATTGAGCATCTTGTAGGCCATGCGCTTGGTGAGGCCGGAGACCGCAAAGGCCAGACCCATGATCACGGAACCGAAGATAAACCATACGGAGGGGTCAAAGAAGTCCTTGAACGCGGCGTCCGGGGTCCGGATCATGAAGACCACCTGAAACAGGCCGATGGCAATGGCGGTGGCGCCAATGGGCATCACTTCAAAAATCCACCACACCGCGGCCATGAGAAAAAGCCCTAAGGCCATGCGGCCTTGGGGCGGCAGTGGAAAACGCTTCCCCGAGGGGTCCACCGCATCGGCAAAGTCGCTCATGAAGTAGAACAGGAAAAACAAGGCCAGACCCAGGAGAATAAAGATTATGCGTTTCCAATCAATGACTACCTTTTTAGGCGCCAGGATGATCTCTTCGGGCATCTCCGGCAGGCCGGCGCCGATGGGCATTTTTTTAATGTCTTCCGCCATGGTTGTTGCTCCTTCTGAGGGGATAGCTCAGGCGGTTATTCGCCCAGCACCAGCTTGGAGATTTCGTTGAACAGGTCGCTCAACCGGATCATGCCGGCCACCTTCTGGTCCTTCATCACCGGCATCATGCCCACGTTTTCCTTGATCATCAGGTAAACCGCCTTGGCGATGGGGTCCTCGGCGTTCACCGTGACCTTAATGGGGGTCATGATTTCGCTCACCGGCTTCTGGGATTCCTGTTTGACGTTGGGCCCGAAGAGATCCCCCAGCAGCACCGCGAGGCTGGGGTCCATCTTCACCAGGGCCGATTCCTTGAGGAACCTGGGCTCCAGGCCCTTAATGATGTCCCGCAGGGTCAAAATCCCCATGAGCTGGTATTTTTCGTCAAAGACCAGCACGGAACGGGGTTCAAAGGAGCCTTCGAACTTGATGGCCGCTTCCCGGATGATGGCCATGGCCTGGCGCAGGGTGAACCAATAGGGAATGTGAGGATAATCCTCCAGAGGGATCATGAGATCCTTGACCTTTTTCTGGTTAGGCATGGGAGCCTCCTTCATGTGAGGATGGATTTTGGCAAAGGGAAACGTCACTTCCCTTAAGGGAGCATCTTTAAGGGGAAAAGAGTCGCTCAGATCTATTCCCGGACTGAAATACCGGCCGCCGGCAGCGACCATTTCCACCGCGGGCAGGAGTTCCTCATTGATGCCGTACTTGAGCAGATAGCCCGCGGCCCCGGCCTTCAAGGCTTCCCGGACGAAGCGCTTGTCGGTGTGCAGAGCCAGGGCCAGGATTTTGACCTCTGGTGCCTGGGTCGCAATATCTTTGATGGCTTCAATGGCATTAAAATCGGGAATTTCAATGTCCAGGAGCACCAGGTGGGGGGCCAGCTGCCGGGCCATTTTGACCGCGTCGGGCCCCTGGGCGGTTTCGCCCACCACCTCCAGGCCGGGCCGCCTTTCCAGCAGCGCCCGCAGGCTCTGGCGCAGGGTGTCATTATGCTCGGCGATGAGGATTTTTAAGCCCATATGCACGCGCAGCCGGGTACCGACCACTGCCTCCTTGTGTCACATGGTACAAGGCGCCATTAGGGCGGGCTATTGCCCATTCTCTAGTTTTGGGCTTCGCAATCCCTAGTTTTGCTCGGAGAAATGGAAAGGCGGGGAAAAATTAGAAAAATGGAACCGCAGATGAACGCGGATAAACGCGGATTTTTTATGGTGCGCAAGGCGTACCCTACACCGAAGTCAGCCCTTCCCGGATAGCAAATTTAATGAGATCGGCAAAGCTGCCCAGGCCCAGCTTATCCATCATCTGCTTGCGGTGCACCTCGATGGTTTTCACCGTGACGTGAAGGGCCTCGGCTATTTGGCGGGTGGTTTTTCCTTCCGCCAGTAGTTGCAGGACCTCCCGCTCCCGGGGACTCAGAATTTTATAGGCGGAAGCCTCGTCCTCTTCCAGCTTTTGTTTGTAGTCCTCCACCACGATGCCGGTGATTTCCGGACTCAGATAAACCCGGTTAGCCCGGACCGTCTGGATGGCCCGGATTAATTCCTCCGAGGCGCAGTACTTGAGCAAAAATCCCGAGGCCCCGGCCTTTAACATGCCGCTGACAAAGCGCTTGTCCGAGTGCATGGAGAGCGCAATGACCTTGACCCCGGGGACTTCGGCCACGATCTGGCGGGTGGCCTCGATGCCGTTCAACTCCGGCATGCCGATGTCGATAATGACCACGTGGGGGGCCAGTTCCCGGGCCAGGCGCACCGCGGTGCGGCCGTCTTCGGCCTCCCCCACCACCTGCATGTCGGGCCGCTTGGAAAGGATGGAGTTGAGGCCCTCCCGGACAATCTGGTGGTCGTCGGCCAGGAGTATTTTGACTTTCATAGCCGTTTCCTTTTTTATTTTAAACCGCCGATGAACGCCGATGAACGCGGATTAATTTTTCCTGGTTCCCAAGTTTAACTTGGGAACCAGGAAATAAAATATCTATATTTATCTGCGTTAATCGGCGTTCATCGGCGGTTTAATATTATTTTTCAACGGCACGGTTATCACCACCTGGGTGCCGAAGCCGGGCTTGGAGTCCACTTCCAGCAATCCTCCAAAAGGCCGCAGGCGCTCCCGGATGCTGAACAGGCCGAAGCCGCCTTCCCTTTTCCCCCAGCGAGCCCGAATGGCCGCGGGATTGAAGCCCACGCCGTCGTCATAGACTCCCAGACGGAGGCGGTCGCCCTCCCGCCAGATGGATACCTGGACATGGCGGGCTCGTGAATGCTTCACCACGTTGAGCAGCAGTTCGTTCACCGCCTGGTACAGCAAAATCCTTAAGTTCTCCTCCACCGGCTTGGGGTGGCGGTCGGTCTCAAAGTAAGCCACGGTGCCGTGCCGGCTCTGGAGTTCTTCGGTGAGCCACTCCACCGCGGCTTCCAGCCCCAGTTCATAGAGGATGGGGGAGCTGATTTTAAAGGTCAGGGATTTGTTTTCCTGAATGGCCTGTTTGATGACCTGGCGAATCTCCTGGATGGCGGTATCCAAGACCGGGGGGGGCATTCCGCCCAACTGGCCCAGTTTGATGTAAGTCACCGCCAGTTTTTGGCCGATCTGGTCGTGGAGGAGCACCGCGATGCGCCGCCGCTCCCGTTCTTCGGCCAGGGTGATCTGGGACGCCAGAGACCGGAGGCGCTCCTGGGAGTCCATCAGTTTTTCTTCCGCCTGCTGCCGGACCCGGATTTCATGATAAAAGAGGTAAAGCACGAAGAGCACCATGGCGAAGATCCAGGAGACTCCCAGGGTGAAGGCCCAGACCCATTGCCTGATTTTCTGTTTGGTCTTAGCCCCCTCGGTGAAGGCGATGTGTTTCTCTTCCTGCTGGAGCCGGGCCATGAACCGGTCCAGGCGGTCATCCACGGCCTTGCCCTGGGCCACTACCGCCCCTAATTCCTCCGTAGCCCACCCTTTCTGGCGGCGGATGTCCATGAGCCTCTCCAGGATAGCCAGCCGCTCCTGGATGAGAGGGCGAAGCTCCCGGAGGCGTTCCGATTTGGGGGGGGAATCATTGAGCCATTCGCCCCCCTCCAGGAGGGCCTGGTCGATGTCCCGGACCGCGGCCTGAAATGGCTCCAATTGATGGGGATCCCCGGTGATGACATACTCCGCGGCCAGGTTCTCCGCGGCGGCGATATGGTGCTGGAGTTCGGAAATCCGGGCCAACCTCTCCTGGGCCTGGGCCGCCCGGGCTTCCCTCTCCCGCAACTGCTCCCGGTGATAAAAAAGCGAACTGACGATGATGGTTGCCAGAATAATGCAAATCCAGGCCACCAGGAGCTTTTTCCGAGTGAGATAGTGGAGCGTGGAAGAGTTCATATTAGAGCGAGCAGCCGGGAATTAACCGACTGATTTTTTTTACCATAATAAAATAAAATGGGATATCGGGAAATTGTGGAAAATTGTACGGCGGAAAATAGTAAAATGAGGCATTTCCTAGTTTTCTGGGCACTAATCGCGGTGCTAGTAATAAAAATTGGGAATTGTCCCTATTTCCCTTTTAATCGAGGGAAACTAGGGATTGCGAAGGGCAAAACTAGGCATCAAGCAATGGACACCTTTTACTGGCGGTGGCCAAATATTTTCTTGAGGAGGAGTGAATAACCCATCCTCTCCCTGGCCGCCATCCTTGACCGGTTGGGAGAACCCGGCTAAAATTATATAAATATTACATAAAAATCACTTATTGAGGTTTTCCCGGCAACTGTGGCTCCCATTAAACGCGCCTGGCAGCGTCTCACGCAAAAGGTCCCCCCGGGGGACGCCCAGAAGGAACTGGAGGCCAAGTACCTCCATTTCCAGCGTTTACTATCGGCCAACAACCAGGTGCTGAGCCTCATGGCCGACATGGAGGAGAAGCTGTCCGGTGACTATCTTTTTGATTTTCAGTACATCCGGTCCACGGTGAGCCAGGTCTGCGGAGAAACGGAAGCCCTGGTGGCCGCGTTGAACGGCATGGGGGGAGGCGCCTATGGCGACCTTATCGGGGCTTTCAGCCGCATCAAGCAGGAAGTGGAAGCGGTGCTCCACCACCGGCGGGAGATCCCGGTGGCCCCTTTGGTTCTGTCCCTGGACCAGGTGGACGCGACCATGGCGGAGGTGGTGGGCGGGAAAAACGCCAATCTGGGGGAAGTCAAGGCCCGGGTGGGCTTGCCGGCCCCCAACGGCTTTGCGGTTTCCACTTACGCCTACAAGGTTTTTCTGGATTACAACTCCCTGACGGAACGGATTACCCAACTCCTGGGCCGCTGGAGCCTGGACGACCTGGACAGCCTGGCCCAGGTTAGCGACGACTTGAAGGAGATGATTCATGGGGCCAGGGTGCCCCCGGAGTTGGAGGACGCGTTGTTGGAGGCATACGAGAAGCTGTGCCGCCAGGAACAGGGGCGGCCGCTGCTGGCCGTGCGCTCCAGCGCGGTGGGGGAGGACTTGACCCTCACCTTTGCCGGGCAGTACGCCACTTACCTCAATGTGCCTCCGGAAGACCTGACCCGGCGATACCAGGACATCGTTGCCAGCCTCTTCACCCCCAGGGCCTTGTTTTACTATAAAAACAAAGGGTTCAAAGAAGAAGAGATGGCCATGGGGATAGGGGTCATGCCCATGATCGGGGCAAGGGCCTCGGGGGTCTTGTTCACCCGCCGCCCCGACGAAGCCGACTCCAACGCGGTTCTCATCAACGCGGTCTGGGGCCTGGGCAAATACGCGGTGAGCGGAACCATCAACCCCGACTACTACCTGGTGGCTTATGAGCCTCCCGGCCTGGTGCTGGAGCAAAGCATACCCCCCAAGCAGGTGATGCTTAAGAGCCGGCCCCAGGGAGGAGTGGAAGAAGCGCCGGTGCCGCGGGAACTGGTGGAGGCTCCCTGCTTAAAGCCGAAACACCTGGCCAGGCTGCTTAACTGGGCCCAAATTTTGGAGGATCATTATCAGCACCCCCAAGACGTGGAATGGGCCTTGGATGAAGATGAGAAACTCTGGCTGCTTCAGACCCGGCCGCTGAAGTTGCCGCCTCGCAAGCCGGCGGAGCGCCCCGTGAGGACCCTGAAGAGCCACAAAGTGCTCCTTGACCAGGGAACCGTGGCCTGCCGGGGAGTGGGGGCCGGGCCGGTGGTGATGGTGCGCAAGGAAGAGGATTTAAGGAATTTCCCCCAGGGCGGAGTGCTGGTGGCCCGCCACACCTCCCCCAAGTACGTCACCGTCATGCCCCAGGCCGCGGCCATCATCACCGACGCCGGCAGCCCCACGGGGCACATGGCCCTTTTGGCCCGGGAATTTCAGATTCCCACCATCATCAACACCGGCGTGGCTACCAAGGTCTTGCAGCCCGGCCAGGAAGTGACGGTGGACGCCAACTACAACAATATTTATGAAGGCGTCATCCCTGAGATCCTGGAGTCAGGGGACATAAAAAGAAACGACCTGGCGGACAGCCCCGTGTTCCAGACCTTGAAGGCGGTAGTGAAAAAGGTGGTGCCCCTGAACCTCATCAATCCCCGGGATGAGTCTTTCAGCCCGGAAAACTGCCGCACCATCCACGACCTGGTGCGCTATGGACATGAATTCTCCATGCGGGAGATGTTCCGGCTGACGGAAACCGAGGGCCAGGCCGGCGGGGAAGTGGTGGATCTGGATACCGACCTTCCCCTGAAGATTCGCATTTTGGACCTGGGAGGCGGCCTCAAAGCCGGGTGGCGCCGCAAAGTGCGGCCCCCGCAGATTGAGTCCCTGCCCTTCAAGGCGTTTTGGCAAGGTCTGGCGGCCATGCGCTGGCCCCAGGCCAAGCCCCAGGGGGTGAGGAGCCTGGCTTCGGTATTTGCCAGCACCCCGGAGGAAGCGGCCCAGGGCGCCGCCACCTGGAGCGACCAGAGCTACGTGGTGCTATCCCGCAATTACATGAACTTCAGCATTCGGTTGGGCTACCACCTCTCCACGGTGGAGGCGTACGTCTGCGACCAGATCAATGACAATTATCTCACTTTCAGCTTCCGGGGCGGCGGGTCCACTCCGGAACGGCGGGAGCGGCGGGTGAGGCTCATCGAAGAAATCATCGACCACCTGCACCTGGCCTATCAACGGAAAGGGGACCTCATTGAGGCCCGCCTGGCTAAATACAGCCCGGAGAAAATGCTGCAGCGCCTGGAATGGTTGGGGAAACTCACCCTGTACACCAAGCAGCTGGACATGGTAATGTTTTCCGACGGCATCGTGGACTGGTATATTAAAGATTTCTTAAGGGAACATGTGGAAGTTAGCTTTTAGAGTAATAAAATGACTCACCACCAAGACACCAAGAACACCAAGAAACACCAAGACAAAAATATTGAAAAATATTTTTTTATTCATTCATTGGCGCTAAGCGACAAAAACTTTTTTCTTGGTGAGTCTTGGTGTCCTTGGCGTCTTGGTGGTAAAGTGATTCTAACTAATGACAACTGACCGGTGATATGCCTAATCCCGCTGACACCATAGCCAAAGTCGGAGTCAAAAGGGTCCTCACCGGCCTGGGGCTGCTGGTGGTGGCGCTGCTGGCGGTGGCCTTTATCCTGGGGATTCTGTCATTGCGGTACACCCGGGACATAGTGTCGGATGACTTCCAGCAGCAGCAGCTCATCCTGGCCCGGACCACGGCCCGGCAGATTGAAGACGGCATGGCCTTTCTGCGCCGGGAGCTGAAAATTCTGGGCTATTCCCCGGCCATCCAGTATCTGGAAGACGTGGCCTGGGCCAACCGCATGCGGGTCAGCTTCGATGAACTGGCCAGGATGGGGGTGGTGGCCATCAGCCGCATCGACTTCCAGGAAGACCGGGCCGGCAAGGCTTATACCCTGGATGGGGACGGCTCCCATATTGTGGAGCAGGATTTCACTGCGGCCCCGGAAGTTATTTGGGCTCGAGACCCGGAAAACCGGGGCCGCATTTACCAGAGCGACATCCAGGTGCAGCAGCGGGGGAATTTCAGGACGCCTTTCATGACCCTGGCCACCCCGGTGTATGAAGAAAGCGTGGACGAATCCCACCCCAAGCCCACGGGGAGGCTGGACGGGGTGCTCATGTTCAAGGTGGACGTCTCCAAATTCACCGGCAACTATTGCGGCCCCATCCGTTCGGGGCGCACCGGCTACTGCTGGGTCTTGAACATTGACGGGATCTTCCTTTATCACCCGGAGCGGGAGTTCATCGGCGACGACGCCTTCGTAGCCCGGGGCCGCCGCAACCCGGTGATCAAGTTCGACCAGATCAATGAAATCCAGAAGACCAAGATGTTAGCCGGGGAGGAGGGCACCGCGCAGTACGTCTCCGGGTGGCACCGGGGGGACATCCGGGAGATGGAGAAATTCCTGGCCTACGCTCAGGCCCACATAGGGCTGGACTGCCCTTATACCATGCTGAACCGGGGTACCCTTGAGACTCATGAGCGCCGCCCGGGCTGCACCACTATCTGGCCCGTGGCGGTGGTGGCTCCCATTGATGAAGTGTACGGCACCATCCACTCCCTTTACGTTCGCCAGTTTTTGATCCAGGGAATCCTGATTTTTGCCCTGATCTGCGTGGCCATGGGCATTATTTATTATGAACTGCGCTGGTCCCGGGAACTGGAGCGGGAAGTGGACCGCACCACCCAGGACCTCAAGCGCAGCCGGGAGCAGTACAAGTCGGTGGTGGAAAACGCCCGGGATTTTATATTCAGCATGGACGGCAAAGGTGTGTTTATCAATGTCAACACCGCGGCATCCCGGGCCTTCGGCCTTCCAGCCCGGGCCATGGCCGGGAAGCGACTGGAAGAAGTGCTACTGCCGGACGATGCCGCGGCCATGCTGGTTTACTTGAAGGACGCCCTCAACTCGGGCCAGAGCTTCGAGATCAAAGCCCCCTTGCGTATCCGGGACCGGGTTTACTGGCTCTCCACCCACTTTATCCCCCTGTTCGGCGAGGATGGCCGCACCGCGGAGCGGGTCTTAATCATGGCCCGGGACATAACCGACCGCAAGCGCATGGAAGAGCAGATGGCCCAGACGGAAAAGCTGGCCTCCCTGGGGACCCTGGCCGCGGGCGTGGCCCACGAAATCAATAACCCCTTGGGGATCATGGTGGGGTTTACCGAACTCCTACTGGACCGCATCCCGCCGGAGACCAAGGATCACGAACTCCTCAAGACCATTGAGCGCCAGGGCCTCAATCTCAAGAAAATCGTGGAAAACCTGATGACTTTTGCCCGCCAGCCGGCCAAACACGAAGAATATACCGACGTCAACGAAGATGTGGAAAATGTGCTGCGGCTGGTGCAAAATACTTTATTCACCAAAAAGATCGAGGTGGAAACCCGGCTGGGCAAGGGCCTGCCCCGGGTGCGGGCAGATTCCAGCGAACTCCAACAGGTGTTCCTGAACCTCATTAACAACGCCGCGGCGGCCATGCCTGAGGGGGGACGACTCACTGTGGTGACCAAAATCAACCCTTACAGCCATATGGTGGAGGCTATTTTAGCCGACACCGGCACCGGCATTCCCCGGGAGATTGCGGACCGCATCTTCGACCCCTTCTTCACCACCAAGAAAGTGGGGGAAGGCACCGGCCTGGGACTCGCGGTGAGCTATGCCATTGTCCACAAATATGGCGGTAACATCCGGTTTGAGACCCGGGCGGACAAGGAGGCCAAAGGCGGCCCCACCGGCACTACCTTTTTTGTCTCCCTGCAGCCGGCGGCGGTTAGGACCGTAGGGGCGGAAGGAGAACGCCGGGCCGCCGGAGGAGGAGGAAGTTAAAAATGGGACGGATTCTGGCCGTTGACGACGAACTTGACATGCTGGCCCTCCTTAAAATGATCATTGAGGGCTATTCCAATCACCAGGTAACGGTGACCAACAACCCCATGGAGGCCGCGGAACTGCTGGAGAAGGAGGCCTTTGACCTGGTCCTCACCGACCTCAAGATGCCGGGAATGGACGGGCTGGAGCTGTTGGAACTGGCCAAGAAGCTGGACGAAGACGCCCTGGTTATCGTCATCACCGCGTTCGGCTCTCTGGAGTCCGCGGAAGAAGCCATGGGCCGCGGGGCCTTTGACTACATCACCAAGCCCTTCCGCAAGGAGCAGATTCTGTTGGCCCTGGACAAGGCCATGCGCTGGCGGGAGATGGTGCGGCAGAACAAGGAAATGCGGCAGCGGCTGGAAGGGAAACATTAAGCAGTCCCTCATGAGCCGTTGGCTCACCCGTAAAGGATGAAAAGATATTTTGGGGGGAGGGCCAGGGAGCTTTCACAGGCTGGAAGCCTGTGCCACTACTCCCTGCCCTCCCCCCAAGCCCCCTCCCAACCCTTTAAGGGGGCTGAGGAAGTCGGGGCCGCAGGCCCCGACTTCCAGCCCGATTATTATCCCCTAAGGGGACTATCATCTGGTTCCCAAGCTGAGCTTGGGAACCAGATGATATCTGTGTTTATCTGTGTTCATCTGCGGTTAATAAAGGGGGCCCTCCCAGGGCCTATCAATGTTTAAGGAGTGGTTCACATGGAGCGCAAAGGTACGGACCTGACAGCCCAGCAGGTGTGGCAGGACCTCATGGCCGGAAACATGCGTTTCGTTCAGGGCCTGTTCATGGGCCGCAATCTCCTGGATCTGCGCCAATCCCTGGCCCGGAGGCAGGCTCCCAAGGCCGCGGTGCTGTGCTGCTCCGATTCCCGGGTGCCGCCGGAGATCATTTTTGACCAGAGCCTGGGGGACCTCTTTGTGGTGCGCACCGCGGGATTAGTGCTGGAGCCTACCAGCATCGGCAGCCTGGAATACGCGGTGGCCCATTTGCACGTACCCCTGCTGGTGATCAAGGGCCACGAATGCTGCGGCGCGGTGACCGCCGCGGTAAATCATCCCGAAGGGGAGGAAGGCAACATCGGCGCCATCCTCAGCCAGATTGCCCCGGCCGCGGCCCAAGCCCGGGAAACCCGGGCCACCGGCCGTGACCTGGTGGAAGCGGCTACGGACCAGCACCTTAAAAACCTGGTGGGGATCCTGAAGCAGGCAAGTCCCATCATCACCGAAGCCCTGGAGAACCGGCGCCTGGTATTGGCAGTGACCAAATATTTCCTAAAGAACGGCCGGGTGGAGACGCTCCTGTCCGTGGATTTTTGATTTTCCGATTGGGGTTTTCGCTCCGGAAGCGTCCTGGAAGACCGGTCGCCTCTTTCTGAAAGGAAGAACAAAAAGCAATGACATGAGTGGCACAGGCTTCCAGCCAGTGGTGAACCTTCTGAATCTACAACTAGTGGCACAGGCCAGAGGCCTGTGCTACTAATTCTAAGTTTTTTGTTTTTTGACAAAGATTTTGCATGTATCCAGTTGATCTGATTAAGTAATCAGTTCAATTTTTGAGTTTGGTTGCGGCCTCGGGCCGCGATGTGTCACTAATTTTTCCTCGTCGGCAGCCCCTCCGAAATAGGGGGCGATTTGCTTGGTGTTTTTCCTTGATTTCCTTTTTTTGGAGCTAAAGCAGTAGTCGCATTTTTAATAGGCGGAGAGGTTTTAAAACAGCAGGCGCAGGGCTTCCTGTTTCAGGCGGCGGATTTCTTCCTCCATCTGGCGCAGGTGCTTCTGGTGGATGGCATGGCGGATTTTGCGCACCATATCGTCTAGGGAGAGAGGTTTGAACACCACGTCCACTTCTTCCAGGTAGTGGTAGTGCACGGGCTGGCTGGGTCCATGCTGATGGACCATCAGGATAAAGCGGATATTGGGATCGCGGCTGCGGCTGTCGCTAAGGAGGCGCTGCTGCTCGGCCAGCTTGAAGTCGGCAATGATGAGGTCAAAAGCAGTCTCTTCCAGGGCCTTGAGGGCCTCGGCCGCGGTGGATACCACGCGGAATTCTTCGTAGCCGATGAGTTTGAAAACGGAAGAGAGAAATTCCCGGCACCAATCATCCTGGTCCACCACCAGGATGCGCCCCCGGCACTCGCAACTCATGTCTCTCATCCGGTAGGTCTCCCTAACTAAAGACTCTCTTTATACTTTACATTGACATAAAAACCATCCCCTGGCAAGGGGGGTGGGGTCAGTGGCCAGTGATCCAGTGATCAGTGGCCGGTTTTTTTATTATATATATATACCCAAACCAGAAAAAATTTTAGTGGCACAGGCCTCTGGCCTGTGACCAAGCCTTGCAGGTCCATAAACCTCCCCCCAGGCTGGAAGCCTGTGCACTAATACCATTGTATTTGTTTTCCATTTCTGCAAGGGGTATCAAATTTCTCCAAGCTCACTCCCGGAGTTAAGGCTGTCATTTAAATAATTCCCCGACAAAGAGCTTTTCCGGTTCATTTCCTCGGGAGGCGAACCCCCGAAAGATTTTCCTTGGGCCTCCTAATTCCCTTCCAAGCTTCCTCTTAATGAAAATTTAACAGCCCCTTCCCGGTTATTAACCCCATCTTAATTCCCCCGGCAGTATCTTCTCCTTTAAGCGGCGGAGAGAGACGCTCCAGGCTCAGCCTGTTGCTTCTCCGCGCAAAGTTATTTTTGTTTAAGAGGATAAGTGTGTGCCCGCAAAAT
Organism: Deltaproteobacteria bacterium; assembly: GCA_016874915.1. Lineage (GTDB taxonomy): Bacteria > Desulfobacterota > Desulfobaccia > Desulfobaccales > 0-14-0-80-60-11 > VGSO01. The sequence goes on along the minus strand of VGSW01000027.1, from coordinate 8,867 downwards.
ACTTGGCTTTACTGATTCTCAACCTGGTTCTGGCGGTCTTTTTTATTGTCTTGTGCAAGAAGCGGGAGCTGCTGACTTACAGCTATCAAGGACGTTTGTGGTTGACCTGGCTGGCCATTGCGGTAATCACCCTCCAGGATGAGCTGACCTCAATTTTTTACGTGCCCGCCGAGGCCTACCGTTTTATCGGCCTAACTGCCATATTTTTCATTGCCATCACCTCGTTGTTCATCCGTTTTTTCAGCACCCGCCTGGTGGAGATTGCCGAAATCCTGGAACACCACGGCTTAATCGGCGGGGGAGTCTATTCTTTCTCCTATCTGGTCCTGGGCCCTACGGTGTCCTTTGTGGCGGTGGCCTCCATCATGGTGGACTACATCCTCACCGCCTGCATCTCCGCGGTGAGCGTGGTGTTGAACTCCCTGTCCTTCTTCCCGGCCCTGGCCCAATCGGCTCCCATCAAGTTAGGATTGATCCTGGGCATCATCTGGGCCGTGGCGGGGCTGAACATCCTGGGCATCCGGGAGAATGCCCGGTTCACCTTCATGATTTTCATCATCGCGGCTTTTGTATTACTGAATCTCATTCTCTCCGGGTTTTTCAGTTTTGACGCGAATTCCTTTCAGACCTTGCAGGCTTCCTTCACCCAGGGATTAAATATCTTTAAAAACGAGTCCTGGCTCAGTGGTTACGGCAAATTCATTTCTCAAATGGCTTTTTGCATTTTGGCTTATTCCGGGGTGGAATCGGTGCTGCAGACCGCTGGCCTGGTGCGAAGTTGGCGGGAAATTCGCAAGGCCTACCTGTTTCTGGCCTTCACCGTGGGCATCGTGACCCCCATCATTGTGGCCCTGGCGTTAAGCGCGCCCATAGATTTCAAAGAACATGAGGGGGACCTGATTACTTTTTACGCCACTATGATCAACGGCGTGCCTTTTGGGATCCTGGTGGCTGCCCTGGCCAGCTTCACTCTGTCCATGGCGGTGAATACCGCGTTTGTGGCCTCCAGCGAACTTATGGAGCGGGTGGCGCACCGCTACGGATTTCTCTGGCTGGTGGCCACCAATCGCAAAAATTCCCTGTATCGCATTCACCTCCTTAACGCCACGTTCTTCTCGGGGATCATCTTCCTGACCCACGGCAGCCAGGCCATCCTGGCGGACATGTACGCCATCGGAATCTTGGCCAGCTTCTGCATTAATTGCGGCGCCCTGATTATTTACCGCTATTTCATGGGCACCAAGGAAGTGATCCATTATTACACCAGCCGGCTGGGCACCTTAGTCATCTGGGTGATTCTGGTAAGCTGCTTTGTGTTCCTGGCCATAGAGAAGCCCCACGGCACCCTGCTGTGGGCCGTGATCACCGCTTTGGTGCTGGCCGGGGGACTTCTCATGGCCCGGAAACGCGCCCCGGAGCACCGGGAGATTGCCCAGACTGACAAAGAAATGGAGATGATCCTGTACCTGGCCCAATCTCCCGCTAAAGACCTACACATCTACTTCAAACGCCCCCGGGAGTTGGCGTTGGACGCAGTAAAGGACAATGAGGTCTATGTCACCTTCTTCTCTCCCCGCCAGGGGATTCCCCCCAAGGTGGCCCCCAACCATTTTCGCTTCCCCCAGGTCCTGATGGGGCTGTACCAGCGCATTCTGGCCCTTCTCAAGGTGGTGGACTATGAGTTGGGAGACCGGTCTATTAAGGTGCACCTGGGCTGGCCCATGTCGTCATGGATGGACCGGCTGGCCATCGGGGTCATGGTGTTCAATATAATGCGCCTGCCGCGCCTTTTCCCCCGCTTTAAATTCTCCATTGATTATCCGGGACAGGAGACTTCCGAGGTTTGAAACAACTTGAGACCTCTGCGAAACAGCTTAAAAGGCGGAAAAACTTGGCCTTGATCCCCCCCTCCCTTCGGTGGGAGGGGGTTGGGGGGAGGGGGGCTAAATTGATTAAGATACTTAAATCAGTTAAAGATTTTGCCACCCCCTCCCTAACCCCAATGCTGTTCACTTAAGCACCAGAGATGAAGCGATTTCATTTCTCTTGTCATTCTGAGGGAGCCGAAGGCTACCGAAGAATCTCTAAATACGAGATGCTTCGCTTCGCTCAGCATGACAAGAAGACAATAAAATGTAGAGTGGGCACTGCCCACCAATTCCTTAGAATCGCTTAAGTGAACCGTATTGTCCCTAACCCTAAACCCCTCAAGGGGGAGGGGATTTTAAGGGATAGCCAGTCAATTAGGTATTTCGCAGAGGTCTCGAGATCATGACAAACCCCGGGGAATGTGTTTATCTTACTAATTATTAAAGATGCTGAGAGAAACCGGCAATGTCAGACAGTGATAGTCATCAAGACGCCGCGGTAAAAGAGGGGGGGCGAGAAAGAATCCTGGTGGGGGTAAGCCCCAGCCCCTTTTCCATTCGCCTGGTCCGGGCGGCCCGGCGCATGGCCGACGGCCTGAAGGCCGAATGGTATGCGGTCCATGTGGAGACCCCTTCTCAGGCCCACCTTTCTTCCGCGGAACAAGAGAGGTTGTCGGAGACGCTGCGGTTGGCCGCCCAGTGGGGGGCGCAGAGTGTCAGAATTACCGGGACCCATGTCCGGGATGAGATCATGGAGTTCGCCCGGGAGCATGACATCACCAAAATCGTGGTGGGAAAACCCTTGCGCCGCCGTCTTAGAGAGGTACTGTTGGGGTCCGTGGCGGACCAGTTGATCTGGAATTGCGGGGACATCGATGTTTACGTGATTTCCGGCGAGGGCGAAGCCGCCGTCCCTACTCATCGCCGCAGGAAGCCGGTCAGACCGATGGAAAGCAATTATCTTTGGGCCGCAGGAATTGTGGGGGCTTGCACTGTACTGGCCTGGGTCTTGTTTCCATATTTCCATCTTACCAACCTGGTGATGATTTATTTTTTAGGAGTGGTGGCCGCGGCCTCCCTTCTGGGCCGGGGGCCCTCCATCCTGGCGTCGTGCCTGAGCGTGGCGGCCTTTGACTTCTTTTTTGTACCGCCGTATTTGACTTTTGTGGTGGAAAATACCGATTATGCCGTAACCCTGATGGTGATGTTGTTGGTAGGCGCCATGATCAGCACTTTGACAGCCCGGGTCCACCGCCAGGCTGAGAGCGCCCGACACCAGGAGCGTCAGACCGCGGCGCTCTACGAAATGAGCCGCAGCCTCACTGCCGCCCTCAGCCTGGAGGATTTACTGCAGGTGGTAGTTAAGCAAATTGCCCGGATCTTTGAATGCCGGGTCTCCATCATGCTCCCCGACGACCGGGGCGTATTGGTGCTCCGGCAAGGAGATGAACTTTCTCCCGATGATGAACGGGAAGCCCTGGCGGCCCAATGGGTGTTCCAGCGGGGCGGCGTGGCTGGGGCTGCCAGCGAACTGCTGGCGGAGATCAAAGGGCTGTACCTGCCCCTGCGCACTTCCGAGAAAAACATCGGGGTTATGCGGCTGGAAACAGGGGAGCCCCAGAGGATTCTGGACCCTGAATCTCTGCGCTTTCTGGAAGCCCTGGGCGGCCAGGCGGCCCTGGCCATCGAGCGGGAGAATCTGCTGCGGCAGGCCCAAACGGCCCAGGTCCAAAGGGATTCGGAAAGGATGCGCAATATCCTTCTCAGTTCCGTATCCCACGACCTCCGAACACCCTTGACGGTTATTGCCGGCTCCGCCAGCACATTGGTGGAAGGGGAGGAAAATTTGGATGACCGCACTAAACGCGAATTGGTCCAATCCATCTATGACGAAGCCCGGCGCCTCGACCGACTGGTCCACAATTTGCTGGACATGAGCCGCCTGCAGGCCGGGGAAGCTGTCCTTAACCGGGAATGGCACCTGCTGGAAGAAGTGCTGGGCACCGCCCTGGTCCAGCTTGATCTCCTGCTCAAAGATCATCCCCTCATCATCAAGCTGCCTCCGGATCTGCCCCTCATCAAGGTAGATGGGCTGCTGCTGGAGCGGGTCCTGGTCAATCTGCTGGAAAATTCCATTAAATACAGTCCTCCGGGCAGCCTCATCGAGGTAACCAGCCGGGTGCAGGACCAGGAACTGCTGGTGGAGATTGCCGACCGGGGCCCGGGTCTCCCTCCGGGAGAAGAGGCCAGGATTTTCGAGAAGTTCCATCGCGTCGCGCCGGGACGAGTCCGGGGCACCGGCCTGGGACTGACCATCTGCCGCAATATCATCGAAAGCCACGGGGGGCGGATCTGGGCCGCCAACCGGCCGGAGGGCGGCGCGGTGTTCCGCTTCACCTTGCCCCTGGGGGACCAGCCCCCCGCCCTGGACAAACCGTCGCCGGAAATGTTAATCTCCCCCCATGAAGGTGAGAATTCTTCTCATTGAAGATGACCCTCACATTCGCCGGTTTTTGAGAGCCGGCCTCACCAGCCAGGGATATGACCTGCTGGAAACGGACACGGGCCGGGAGGGTCTGGCCCTGGCCGCCTCGCAAGTCCCGGATGCCATCCTCCTGGACCTGGGTCTGCCGGACATGGAGGGCATCGAGGTTATCCGCAACTTGCGGGAATGGTCCCAAGTCCCCATCATCATTCTCTCCGCCCGGGGCCAGGAGCGGGAAAAAGTGGTCAACCTGGACGCAGGAGCCGACGATTACCTCACTAAGCCCTTCGGGATGGGGGAACTGCTGGCTCGAATCCGGGCGCTGCTGCGCCGGGCCGCCCCCGGCGAGGAGGGCCAGGAGCAGACCTTCCAGTTGGACCGGGTCACGGTGGATTTTGAAAAACGCCGGGTGTTCCGAGGCCAGGAGGAAATCCATCTCACCCCCATGGAATATAAACTGCTCCTGGCCCTCATCCGCCACCGGGGCAAGGTGGTGACCCACCGTCAACTCCTCAAGGAGGTCTGGGGGGCGTCCCATGTGAACCAGCAGCACTATTTGCGCATCTTCATCCTTAACCTCCGCCGCAAACTGGAAGAGGACCCCACCCGGCCCCAATATCTCATCACCGAGCCCGGGGTGGGGTATCGCCTGCGGGACGAATGATTGACTTTTCTCCTTCCTAGAGCCGCCATTTCCCGTAAGAATATACCTCCAGGACAATTCTAGCGGGACCAGACGTCCAGCCCCATTCGCAGCTGGCCCTGGAGGGCGAGGTGAATGATCGGCATCGATTCCTTTGGCAGCGCTTGAGCAATCATATCAAATGGTTGTAATACCATTTTCTCTTTCAAGTGCAACAAACTTAATCTGTAACTTATTGATAATCCGTAATTATCTTTACCGAAAACCGAAGACCGAAAACCGTATAAGAGCAGTTGGCGGAGCTGGATGACCAGATCGTGGCGGCCATGGAGGCGTATCAGCGGGAATGGCAGCGCTTGCAGACCGTTCCCGGCAAGGTGCGGCTTGCATTCCTCGCACCCACAGAAGTTTTTCACGCTAAAGCCTGTGGCTACATTTCAAACGATATTTTTGATGAACCTGACTTTTGGCGGAGGTGTTGGCGGCCGTCTTAAAAAATGCGGCTAAAGGCAGGATGTCTTTTTTGTCCGCGTCCGTATTGTGGAGCACTAACCAAGGCGGCCCGGAGGCCGCCTGTTTTGATTGCCGCTAGGGGCGGGGGTGGGATACCCGCAAACCCTCGGTTAATAACGGCGGCCGCGGCCCCCAAAGGAGCCTTTTTGCTGCGGCCTGGCTTCGTTGACTGCCAGGGGTCGCCCGTCCACCGTCCGCCCGTTGAGCATGGAAATGGCCTTCTGGCCTTCCACTTTGGTTTCCATCTCCACGAACCCGAAGCCTCGGGGCTGGCCGGTTTGCCGGTCGGTGATGATTTTGGCCGAGGCCACATGGCCGGCCTCGGAAAACAAGGTTTGCAGTTGATCTTCGCTCATCTGGTGGGGCAGATTGCCCACATACAATTTCATGCTCATATCTTCTCCTGTCAGTCTTGAGCCTGTTCGCCGGCTTCTTTTCCTGGCGGCGTGGGGATTTTGTTCTGTCGGCGTTTCATCTTTTCGTCATTCTTCTGTTTTCGGGCTATCTCTTTGGCGCGCTTTTCCCAGCCATAGCGGTTTCGGGCCAAGTTTTCACCTCTCTTAAACGTAAACCGCCAGAACTCCGGGGGTCCGGAGACCGCCGAAGTTCCGGCATTCAGGCTTTACGGCTTAAAGTTTTACTACGTTCTGGGCCTGGGCACCCTTGGGACCCTGGACCACCTCAAACTCCACTTCTTGGTCTTCTGCCAGGCTGCGAAAACCTTCGCCCCGGATGGCGCTGTGATGCACGAACACATCGGGGCCGCTGTCCCGGGAGATAAAGCCAAAGCCTTTGGAATCATTAAACCACTTTACTCTGCCAACTTCCTTCATCGTTTTACTCCATTGATGATACCATGATTTTCCCACCCAAAAAGCAGGACGCACAGCAGTCAGGCAAAAAAAAATCGGCAGGGCATTAGCACCCCGTCCGATTTTTATCCAGGACTCGTGGCCCTGCTCTCAGTCTGACATGCTAAACTTGGGTTATTATAATCAGGAATTGCCTAATGTCAAGAAAATTCCCCCAACCCCGCAAATTATCCCGCCCTTGGTTCAATGACGCGGCCAAATATAATGCCAATGGAAATGAAGCGCCATCATTCACCGCGAAGATAGTCACCGAGAAGTTGGCGGCTGTGCTCGTCCTCGTGGCAGTAAACGCAGAGGTTCTCCCAGTTGGAGCCATCCGGCGGATTATTCCGGGGGTTCCCATCTTTGTGGTGGATTGTTAGCAATTGCCGGTTTTTATGGGTGAATTCCCTGCCGCACTTGGCGCAAATCATCCCGTGGATCTTCAGGGAGAGCTCCCGATAGCCCTTGTCCGATTTCATTCGACTAAATCCTCCCTGGATGCTTAAAAAATGTGGTAGGGTTATCCGGTCCTCCCCTCAACCATATCCCGTTTCTCTTAATCCCCGATCAACTTGGCCAAACCCAGCAGGTTGATAATCTCCGGCATCACTTGCAAGCCCGTGAGCCTGCCCAGGTCGCCCCGGGCGCAAGCGCGTTCGCCGAACTGGGTCACCAAATCCGGCCGCACCATGCCCTCCCCCACCATCATGAGGGGCACCGGGTCGCCGGAATGCCTCTTCAGGGCGCAGGGGGTGGTGTGGTCCGCGGTGGCCGCGATGAGATGGGGGGCATCCAGGAGGACTTGGGCGGCTATGTCCACCTTTTCAATGAACGCCTTTTTCCCTTGGAAGTCGCCGTCTTCGCCGAAGGTGTCCGCGGCCTTGATGTGGACAAAGGCAAAGTCGTAAGGACCTTCCAAGGCCTCCAAGGCCGCCCGGAACTTGGCCGCCACGTCGGTGTTGGGCAGCCCCGTGGCTCCGGGAACCTTGATTAGGTCCATACCGGTGAACGCGCCGATGCCTTTGTAAAGCCCGCCTCCGGCGATGGTGCAGGCCTTGAGGCCATAGCGCTCCTGGAACTTCTCGATCTGCTTGTAATAGCCGGCGCCCCGGCCCAGGAGGTAGTTGGCGGCCGGCTTCCCCTGGGCCAGCCGTTCCTGATTCAGGGGATGGTTTTTCAAGATGCGGTGGGCCTCGATGAGGAAGTGGTTGAGGACTTTGGCGGTGAACGCGGCTTCCGGGGAGTCGTCCAGGGGATGGACTTCATGGACCTTGACTCCCACTTCATGGGGGTCATTGTCGGAAATGCGGCTGCTCAGACCCGGCCCCCGGAGGATAACGCCGGCCCGGTGGCCGGTGCCGGGGCGCACCTTGAGAGTGACGCCCTCATAGGTAAGCCCTTCCAGGTCCTTGACAAAGGGGCCGGTGTCGGTGATGCGCCCGGCCCGGCGGTCCGTGACCATGAGGTTGTCATCCACCGTCCCCAGGTTGCCCCGGAGGGCCACGTCCCCGGCCTGGAGGTCCATACCTAAGCCCGCCACCTCGATAGTCCCACGTCCAGTATAGTATTTATTAATGTCATACCCCAGAATAGCCAGGTGGCTGGTGTCGCTCCCCGGGCGCATCCCCACCCCGATGGCGTTCATGATGCCGGTGATGCCCCGGGCCGCCAACGCGTCCAGATTGGGCGTGCGGGCCGCTTCCAACGGCGTCAGGTTCCCCAATTCCTTGATGGGCCGGTCGCCCAGACCGTCCATGACCACGAGCATGGCTTTCGGCATGATGCCTCCTGAGTATTTTACCACTAAGACACAAAGACACTAAGAGACACCAAGAAAATAATTTTGTTTTGTGTCTTAAAAGACACAAAACAAAATCTCCTTGAACCTTTGTGTCTTTGTGTCTTGGTGTTAAATCTTTTATTCATTTTCACTCTTATACCGATACCGGCGAGTAACCCGCTGGGGTGATGGTAGCGAAGTAAAACGGCGGGCCCACTTCTTCCTTGGTGGCCGCCTGTTTTTCCATAAAATCTTTACCCATTTTTAGCAGTTCGGCCAAGTCCGCGCCCCGGGCCAGGGCCTGAAAAAGGCGCATTTCCATCCCCATATTCCGGGGCATGACCACCTGGTTGGTGACGGGGATGATTTTTAAAGGCTCATTCTCTTCGCTCCCCAGGAGGGTCAAGGCATATCCCGGAGGCGGCTTTTCCGGCGAGTATCCCGCCAGAATGAAATATATGCGGCGGCATCCTTCGGGTTCGTGGCCGTGCTCTTGGAGATAATGAGCATAGCCCTGGGAGAGGAAGGTCAGCGCCAAGTCCACCATTTCATCCAGATCATCCAGACCCCGGCGGCGGTTAATTTCCTGGGCCAGGGCCCGGGACAGAGGCACGCTCACTCCGGCGCCGCCGCTTAAAATGGCGCCGTGGGTTCCCAGGGGAAAGAGCTTTTCCACATTGAAAAACTCGGACTCCCCGGACGCGGTGAACCGGGTGGCCAGGCA
>VGSW01000026.1 GCA_016874915.1 Deltaproteobacteria bacterium | reverse complement strand
TGGCGGGCCTGGACCAGTTAGCCGGGCTGCAGCCCGAGCCGGAAGATGGTTAGCCTGAACTTTGTCCGACGTGTGGTTTCCCTGGCCCTGGCCGCGGCCGTGGTCTTGGCGGTGAGCCAGTGTGCCCGGAATTCTGCCGGATCTCCCCGGGTATCGGCTCCCGAGGAACCTGGCCAAACGGGGGAATCCCGGGTAAAATTCGGACGCGCCAGGAGTTCTCAGCAGCAGCCCCTCCTCCCGCCGGATCGCCTGGAGGCCCTGGGGGACCTATCCCTTAAGAACCGGGACTATGAAACCTCACTGGTGCACTTCCTCCAGATTGTCAAAGACCAACCTGATCGCTTTGATATCCGTTACAAAATCGGGGTGATTTTCCTTCTCACCAACCAGTTGGAAGTCGCCCGCCGGGAATTGGCCCTGGTACTGGTGAAACATCCGGAAATGCTGGAGGCCCACGAGGCCATGGGGCTAGTCCACCTTAAAGAAAAGCGCTTGCCTCAGGCCATAGAGGAATTCCAACTGGTCCTGGCCCAAGACCCCCGGCGGGCCCAGGCCCGGCATTTTTTGGGGGTCAGCTTCCTGGAAGCCGGGCAAACGGACCAGGCGATTGCCGAACTCAGGCGAGCCGTGGAAGCGAACCCCAGAGATGTCAACACTTACGTGGCCCTGGGCCAGGCGAATCTAAAGCTGAAGAATTACCCCCAGGCCCTGGAGTGGCTCAAGAAAGGTCAGGCCCTGGACCCGGGCAATCTCAAGGTCAATTATCAACTGGGCATGGCTCTGGCGGCCGCCAAACGTTATGAGGAAGCCCTGAACGCCTTCAAGAAAGCGGGCGATGAGGCCCAGGCCTACAATAACATCGGAGTTCATTATTTTATGGAAGGGAAATACGAGGAAGCCGCCAAATGCTTCCAGCGGGCTCTGGAACTCCGCCCCACCTTTTACGGCGAAGCCAAGGCCAATCTCCAACGGGCCCTAGAGAAACTCCAACAGGCCCGGAAGAATGACGGGTAGGATAATCATTGATTTTAGAATTTTTACCTTAGGGGGAGGACCGGGAAATTTTTAGCTCACAGGCATCAGATATCTGGTTTACCCAAATTTAAAATTCGCTTAATGCTGATTAGATTTCCCCGGTCTCACTTAAAACACCCCGGGGTTATCCGAACTTGGATTTGATCTTTTCCCAAACGCTTTTCACTTCTTCCACCGCCTTGTCAGCCTCCCCTTTCACCTTCTCCCAAGCCTCAGCGCTGGCGTCTTTCGTTTTTTCCGTTACTTCTTTGAGCTTTTGCTGGGCCACTTCCGTCTTGGCGCGCAAGCCCTCAATCTGTTTCTCCATTTCGGCTTTCGCCTCAGACGTGGCTTTCTTGGCCTTGTCCTTTAATTCACTCATCTTAGCCCGCCACTCTTTCAGTTGGGCTTCCAATTTCTCCTGATAAACTTTTCTTGATTCCATACGTCGCTCCTCCGATTGATGTTTCCCAAATTTATCCAAACATTTAAGCACTCACTTTTCCTTGTCAACCGAAGAGCAAAGGAAATCTGCCCAGACCGTTCGGCAAAGGAGAAGATAAAGAAAGGGAATCCGCCAAGATGCCTGGAGAGGAAAAAAGCTTCTCGGCCAGATGCCCCGTGGGGACTCAGTTGGAGACAGGTTGCCTTACGCGGTTAAAGCTGATTCGCCGCCCCTTTTTTCTACAGGTCGTTAGCCCGCAGTCTTAGACTTGGGCTTCTTGGTGGCGCTGGGCGGCGTGGGACAGGTATCCACGTCCACCTTATGGGCCTTGAGCTGGACCCTGAGGCATTGCACCAGTTCGCCGTAGGAGGTGGCCTTGATGATCCGGCTGAACTGGGAGTTAAAATTGCTCATCAGGCTCACCCCGTCGATGACCAGGTCATAGATCTTCCATTCCTGGGCATCCTGGAGCAGGCAGAACGTCACCGGGATCTTGTCATTGGGGCGCAAGATCAGCGCCGTGACTTCGGCCTGGCGCCCACTCCGGGTTTCCTTCTGATAAGTCACCTGGGCCTTGTTCAGTTCGTCCAGCCGGTCGGCATAAGAGGTCTTCAGCAGCTCGCTGAACAGGTGCACGAACTCAGAGCGTTGGGCTTTGCTCAGGGAATCCCAGGTATTGTCCAGGGTGCGCCGGGCCATCTCCTGGTAGTCCACCCGGCGGGCCGTGACCTTTTCGATTATCTGAATCCGGGCCGCCTTTTGGGCGGGAGATTGGTAAGCCGGGTTATGGATTATGCCCATCACCTCATCCATTAAACTTTTGACGTCCTCCAGGGGGCTGCCGGCTTGGGCCAAGGACGCGGTCATGGTTAACAGCAGGGCCAGGGCCAAAGCCCCTGACTTCAGCATTGCCAGCTTATTCGATGGCTTCATGACTTCAACCTGCCTCGGCGGCCAATCAGCTGGCTCCCCTACCCGCACGGGAAACTGCCTGGCCAGGAATTCTTCCATACATCTCATTTTTCATTGTAACATCTTCCATCCAGCCAAGCTCATTAAATATCCGCCCACCTCACTTTGCCGGTGAAAAGCAAAGTGCTTAAATCATCGCCCTTGAACGCGGCTCTTCCCCTTACATCTTCTCCAATTGTTGCAGCTCGTTCACCTTGGTCCGGAGACGGCGCACCAGTTCCCCATAAGAGCCTTCCCGGATGATGCGGCTGAACTGGGACCGGTAATTACTCACCAGACTCACCCCTTCGATGACCACGTCATAGACCTTCCAGGAGCCTTCCGCCTTGTATAATCGGTAATCCATGGGGATGCGGTCGTTTTTCCGGATGATAGTGGTGCGGACTTCGGCGTAGTCCGCCCCATCCAGAATTTCCCCGGTGTAGTTCACTTTTTCGTCGCTGAAACGCTCAATTTTCTCGGCATAGGAGGCTTCCAGGAGATCTGCAAAAAGTCCAACAAACTCACTGCGCTGAGCCGGGGTCAGGTTCCTCCAGGAGGCCCCCAGGCTGCGTTTGGACATCTCATCGTAGTCAAAGTGGCGGTCAATGGCCCGCTTGATCATTTGACGGCGCTGCTTTTTCTTGTCCGGGGACTTCAGACCCGGGTCGGAGAGCAGGCGGAGGACTTCATCCACCGTGCTCTTGACGATGTCGGTGGGTTGGCCGGCCAGAGCCGCGGCGGGAATGGCTAATAAAAGAGCTAAAATCAATGCCAGACGGCGGACAATACGGTTGATCATGCGATACTCCTTTGAACTTTCGCCTCGGTAAAAATATGCCATTTCATTAGGGCATCACTGCTGCCTTAAGTTAAATCCGATGGCGCTTTTTTGCCAGGACCGGACGACCAAAAATGGACCCTATTTCAGACGTTCCAGGGCTTGCTGGAGCAGGGGTGCATCAGTATCGGGGTTGCCGGTCTTCAGAAAGAGGCGGAAGGCTTCCTTGGCTTCGGCCTGGCGGCCCAGTTTCTCCAGGGCCTGTCCTTTTCCGAAATGGGCCCGGGCGAAGTTGGGGTTGAGCCGGAGCACCGTCTGGAAGTCTTCCAGGGCCTTATCCGCCTCCCCCAGATGGAGGTAGGCCAGTCCCCGGTTCTGCAAGATCTCCGGGGCCTCAGGGTGGAGCTTCAGGGCCTTCTGGTAGTCCTCCAGGGCTTCCCGGGTCTTGCCTGCGTCCAGATAAGCATTCCCCCGGTTATAATAAACCTGCCAGTCTTTGGGGGCATATTTCAGGGCCTGGGTATAATCTTCCAGGGCTTTGTCGTAGAGGCCGGCCCGGCTGTAAGCCAGCGCCCGGTTGTAATAGCCCTCCGCGGCTTTGGGGTTCAACTCCACGGCCCGGTCGAAATCCGTCACCGCGTCCACCTCCTGGCCCAGCTTGAGGTGGGCGATGCCCCGGTTGATGTAAGCCTCTACCAGATCCGGGTTGTGCTTCAGGACCTCGGTGAAAAGCTCGATGGCCTGGGCCGGCTTGCCCTCGGAAAGAGCCGCGACGCCCTGGGTGAAAGGGTCGGCAGGAGCGGCCTTATCCTGGGATGCCGCAGGATGGCCGATGAGAAGGGCGGCAAAAAGTAGTGATGCTGCCAACAGGCGTTGTTGAAGCTCAAGAGGCTTTGACATTGATCTCCCCAATGAGAGGTGCGATTTTGTGTTTACCGCTATTTGTTTGCCACGGCTAAAGACGGCGGCTTCATAACCAGGATATTCCAAGAGCTAACAACACGGCTCCCGGGGAAAAAACCTGTTCACCACCCGGCGCACTTCCCGGAGCCAGCCCTGGCGCTCTTCATATTTTTAGGCCGTCAAGGTTTCCCCTGGCCCCGGACCGCGCTCACAAACTCCTCGTGGCTACAATCCGGATCGATGCCCGGGCAGGCGCCCTTGGCGTATTCCAGTTCTTCCGGATACTGGAGCAGGGGGGCCAGAAAGGGCCACTCCCGGCAGATGCGGGGCTTGACCGGGTGAACCCGGCAGCGGTTATCCTCCACGAAAACGCAGGCTCCATCCGCCGTGCCCAGCCTGGGCCCCATGGGAGATTCCTCTACATAGTGAAAAAGGAAATCTTCCTCGGAAAGCCCCAGAAATCCCGCCATGGCGGCCACTTCATCCCGAGTGGCATAGATGCCGCCCTTGCCCGCGCAGCACTCGCCGCACTGCTGGCATTGGAATACAGGGGTTTTATCAGAATTGTTTCTCATTCGGTATGGCTTAGTTCTTGCTAATTTGTAGACGGGAGACGGGGGACGGAAGACGGGGGCAAAACTTCGGCCCCTTGTCTTTCACCGGTCTCCGGTCCTCGGTCCCCGGTCATTATGGATTCTTAAGCGGCGGCTGCCCGGTGGATTCCAGGACGCTGCGCCACAGGGGCGCGTCCAGCTCCACTTCCTTGCGTTTCCCCACCGCGGCCTTGATGGGCACGTGGACGTAATGGCCGTGCCAGCGGCTCACCAGCATCGCGGTTTTGCCGGCCATGCCGGCGTGCACCGCGTTCTGCCCCAAAAAGCCGCAGTAGATGCTGTCGCTGTAATTGGCCGGAACGCTGCGGATAATATAACTGGGGTCGATATATTTGAGGGTGACCTCCATGCGCCGGTTTTGGAAATATTCTTTAATCTTATCCGCCAGGAGCACCCCGATATCCCCGGGTTTGACGTTGCCGGACGGATCGCAGATCAGGTTTTCGGCGCAAAAGTATTTCTGCCCCGCGCCCTCGGCGGCCAAAATAACCGCGTGGCCCCGGGCTTTGAGGCGGGCCTCCAGACGGTCCAGGAGGCCGTAATCCCCTTCGATGTCGAAGTCCGACTCCGGGATGAGCACGAAGTTCACTTCCCGCAGGGCCAGGGCGGCGTTGGCCGCAATGAACCCGGAGTGCCGCCCCATGAGCTTCACCAGGCCGATGCCGTTGGGCGCGCCCGCGGCCTCGGTGTGGGCCGCCCGGATGGCCTGGGTGGCCATTTCCACCGCGGTGTCGAACCCGAAGGACCGGGACACGAAAAGGATGTCGTTGTCAATGGTCTTGGGGACGACAACGACCCCGATGCGCAGGCCCCGGCGGGCGACCTCCTCGCAGATGAGGTCCGCAGCCTTTAAAGTGCCGTCGCCGCCGATGAGAAAAAGGAGATGGATATTCAGGCGGTCCAGGGCGTCCACGATCTCCCCGATGTCCTGGTGCCCCCGGGAGGATGACAGGATGGTGCCCCCGAAGCTGTGAATGTCCACCACCTTTTGAGGATTAAACTCCATCAAGTCATGGCCGTATCGGGGAATGAAGCCCTGAAAGCCATAGCGCACGCCGTAGATATGCCTCACCCGGTACAGGTGGTACAGTTCCATGACGATGGCCCGGATCACGTCGTTGGTGCCGGGACACAGCCCGCCGCAGGTGGCAATGGCGCAGTGCAGCTTATAAGGGTCAAAGTAAATCTTGGCCCGGGGCCCGGCCAGCTCGAAGTTAAGAGGCTTATCCCCCGGCCGGAGCTGCTCCAGGTAATCCAGGGTGTCGTAAACCAGGACCCGGTCCCCATCCGATACAAACTTCTTTTCCACCGGCTGGCCGGTGCGGTCGAACATGGGCGCGGCCCGGATGGGGGATTCCACCTTGGCTTCGCCCAGGGTGGGAATGGCAGTGTCGATGGGTTTGTATTTCATTTTTCTCTCTGTGAGCACTGAAGTAAGTAGTAAGCAATAAGCAGCTATTCTAGAGATTCGTACCCACCAATCGCAAATCCGCAGTCACGGGCAACTCGAATAAGTCCTGCCGCAACAGCCGGGTAGAGAAGAACAACACCTCCAAGTTTTCCACTTCACCGGTGGTCGGGTTGAGACGCACGATGATATCATCGCTCAGTTCTTCGGATTCCTGCTCCGGGTAAGGCGGACACTTGTCAATATGCAGAATATCCGCACCTCGGTCATATTTGAAGGTCAATTTCGCTGCCATTCTGTCTCTCCTTCAGCAAGACGGCGGGCCAAGTACGCGGTTACGATCCAGTGCCGCCGACCGGGGGCCGGGGCTGTTACCACCACGACCACCAAGTGCTTGCCGCCTCGCACCTGGGGAAACCACCGGGAGAATAACCGGGCGTTACCCAACCGGACGCTTCGGCGCACCAAGTCTGGCGACATCAAGGTATCGGCCAGCAGTTGATGGCAATCCGCCGCCAGCTCTGGATGCCGCTCAATTATGTGGTTTTCCCGCTCCTGAGTTAATTCTACCTCACCTTTGAGGTAAGGGCATGCAAATTGGGGCATGGCTTATACCGTCTCTTCTTCCAGCGGTTCCGGGAAGCATCCCGCCACCGGCTAACAACCACCGCTCCCTACCACGTCTCCGACATGGCCTCCAGTTCGTCTTTCAATTCCCGGGTCATCAACTTTTTGATGGCGTCCCGGGGGGCCAGGTCTTCGTATAGGATGCGGTAAACCGCGTCCACCAGGGGCATGTCCACCCCCAGGCGCTGGGCCAGGAGGCGCACCGCCCGGCAGGTTTTAACCCCTTCGGCCACCATGGCCATGCCTTCCAGGATCTGATCCAGGGTCATGCCCTGGCCCAATTTGAGGCCCACCTGGAAGTTGCGGCTCTGGGGGCTGGTGCAGGTGAGGATGAGGTCTCCCAACCCCGCCAGGCCCATGAGGGTCATGGGGTTGGCTCCCAGACGGTGGCCCAGGCGGGTCATTTCCGCCAGCCCCCGAGTGATGAGGGCGGCCCGGGGGTTGTCCCCCAGATCCATGCCTACCAGGATGCCGGCGCCGATGGCGAAGATGTTCTTCAGGGCTCCGCCCAACTCGGCGCCGGTGACGTCATGGGAAGTGTAAACCCGGAAATAGGGGGTGGAAAAAAGGCGCTGGAGTCTTAACGCCACCTCCCGCTGGCGGCAGGCGATGGTCACCGCGGTGGGCTGTTTCTGAAACACCTCCCGGGCGAAGCTGGGGCCGGCCAACACCGCGTAGACCACTTCCGGGCCCAGTTCTTCCCGCACCACCCCTTCCATGTCCAGGAGGGAGTCGATCTCCAGGCCCTTGGTGGCGCTGAGGAGCACCGCGCCCCGGGGCCAATGGGGCTTGAGGCTCCGGGCCACCCCCCGGAAACCGTGGGACGGCACCGCCATGACCACCACCGCGGTCCCGTTCAGCACCGCGGCAAAATCCTGAGAGTAGGAGATTCGAGAGGACAGCCGGACTTCCGGCAGGAAGGTATAATTGACCCGGTCCCGGCGCAAGCCTTCAAAGACGTCGGGTTCCCGCACCCAAAGCTGGACGGGCAGCCCTTTCTCCCCCAGAAGGTGGGCCAGGGTGGTGCCCCAACTGCCGGCGCCGACGACCGCCACGGGATGGGCTTCAAAGGAGTCCGGGGCTGTCTTCGCCGTCACCGTTCTCGCCCTTTTCCGCCACCTTGGCCAGGCTCACCACCCGCTCTTCCGCCTCGGCTTCGATGAGTTTGACCCCCTGGGTCACCCGGCCGATAATGGAGATGCCGTTCACCGGGAGGCGGATGATTTTGCCGCCGTCGGTGACCAGCATGATTTCATCGTCGGGGTCCACCTGGAGGATTTCCACCACCGGGCCGTTGCGCTTGGTGATATTAAGACCCAGGACTCCCAAGCCTCCCCGATGGTGCCGGGGATATTTTTCCGGCGGGGTGCGTTTGCCGAAACCCCGTTCCGTGACCGTGAGGATAGTGCCTCCGGGGCGGATGACTTCCATGCCCACCACCGCGTCCTCTTCGGCCACTTCAATGCCTTTCACCCCCCGGGCGGTGCGCCCCATGTCCCGGGCTTCCCCGGAAGGGAAGCGGATGATTTTGCCCAGGCGGGTGCCCAGGAGAATTTCCTGTTCCGGCTCTACCAGGGCCACGCTCACCAGTTCATCTTCCGGGTCCAGGGAGCACGCGATGATGCCGCCGCTGCGGGGCCGCTGAAAGTTCATCAGGTCCGTCTTCTTCACCACTCCCCGGCGGGTGGCCATGATCACCGAAACCCCGGAGGCGAATTCCCGCACCGGCAGGATGGTGGCCACCTTTTCTCCTTCTCCCAGATTCATCAGGTTGACGATGGCCTTGCCCTGGGCCGACGGCATGCCCACGGGAATTTCATGGACTTTCAGCCAGAAGACCCGGCCCTGGTTGGTGAATACCAGGAAGTAGCTGTGGGTGGAGGCCACGTAGAGCTGGGACACGAAGTCGTTTTCCCGGGTGACCATGCCCATGCGACCCTTGCCGCCCCGGCGCTGGCTGCGGTAGATGGTCAGGGGCGTGCGCTTGATGTAGCCCCGGTGGCTGAAGGTCACCACCATGTCTTCTTCGGCGATGAGATCTTCGGGGGTGAGTTCCGCGGTCTGGGGGACGATTTCGGTGCGCCGGCCGTCGCCGTAGCGCTCTTTCAATTCCTTGAGCTCCTGGGCGATCATGGCTTTCACCTGGGCCTCTTCCGCCAGGATCTGGCGGTAGCGCTGGATGGCGGCTTCCACTTCCTGGGCCTCCCGGATGATCTTATCCCGTTCCAGGCCGGTGAGGCGCTGAAGCCGCATGTCCAGGATGGCCTGGGCTTGGGGTTCGGATAGGGCGAAACCCGCTCGGGTCTCCGCCAAGCTTAAAGGAGGCTGTACCGCAGTGATGAACATCCCGGCCATGAGCTGCTCCCGGGCTTCAGCCGGGTTGGACGCGGCCCGGATCAAGGCAATGACCGCATCCAGGTAACTCAAAGCCATAAGCAGCCCCTGGAGGATGTGGGCCCGGGCTTCGGCGTTTTTCAGTTCAAAACGGGTGCGCCGGATGATGACTTCCCGGCGGTGCTCCAGGAAGTGGCGCAGCAGGTCTTTAAGGCTCAACAGCTCCGGACGGGCCTGGACGATGGCCACCAGGTTGATGCCGAAGGTGACCTGCATCTGGGTGTGGAGATAAAGCTGGTTCAGGATGGCTTGGGAGTTTTCGTCCTTTTTGAGCTGAATCACCACCCGCATGCCTTCCCGATCCGATTCGTCCCGGAGCTCGGAGATGCCCTCGATCTTCTTTTCCTTCACCAGTTCGGCCACGCGTTCGATGAGCCGGGCTTTGTTCACCTGGTAGGGGAGTTCCCGGACCACCAGGGTTTCCCGGCCCCCCTTGCGCTCCACCACCACCTTGGCCCGAAGGCGGATGAGGCCCCGTCCGGTGCGGTAGGCCTCGGCGATGCCTTCGGCCCCGTAAATGAAGCCGCCGGTGGGGAAATCCGGCCCCGGAATAATGGCCATGAGTTCGTCCAGGGTAATATCCGGGTTTTCCAGGCAGGCCAGGAGCGCGTCGCAGACTTCATCCAGACTGTGGGGCGGGATGTTGGTGGCCATGCCCACCGCGATGCCCGACGCGCCGTTGATGAGCAGGTTGGGAATCCGGGTGGGCATGACCAGCGGCTCTTTCATGGAGCCGTCGTAGTTGGCCACAAAATCCACCGTGTCTTTGTCCAGGTCCTGGAGGAGCTCGTGGGCCAGGCGGGTTAAGCGCACTTCGGTGTAACGCATGGCCGCGGGCGCATCGCCGTCGATGGAGCCGAAGTTCCCCTGGCCGTCCACCAGGGGGTAGCGCAGGGAAAAGTCCTGGGCCATGCGGACGATGGCGTCATAGACCGCGGTGTCGCCGTGGGGGTGGTATTTACCGATGACGTCGCCCACGATGCGGGCGCTTTTGCGGTAAGGCCGGTTCCAGTCGTTGCCGGCCTCGCTCATGGCGAAGAGGATGCGGCGGTGCACGGGCTTGAGCCCGTCCCGCGCGTCCGGCAAAGCCCTCCCGATGATGACGCTCAGGGCGTATTCCAGGTAGGACTTGCGGATTTCATCCTCGATATTGATGGGTACGGATCGTGCTTCCATAGTGAATAGGCCCGGTTGTTTGATGTCTGGTGCCAGAAAAACCTCGTTTTTTAACCGCCGATGGACGCCGATGAACGCAGATTAAAAATTATTTACAATGCGCTTTATATCGGCTTTTGGTTTGCCAAAATTAACCAGAAGGCATACGGTTAATCCAGTAGCCTTTAGGTAATTCATGCATTGGGCTTGGTGAACCTCATCCAAATTCTTAACAGCTTTAAGCTCAATAATTACGGCATCTTCAACCAGTAAATCTGCGGCAAATTCACCTATAACCATACCGTCATATTCAACCTGAATCCCATATTGTTGTTTGACTTTTAATCCATTTTTCTGAAGCTCTATTACTAGTGCATTTTCATAAACTTTCTCTAAAAAGCCGCAGCCCAAGGTATTGCTTACTTTAAAAATACAACCAATAGTCTTTTCAGTTATTTTATCTAATTTTAATCTGCGTTTATCGGCGTCCATCGGCGGTTTCATTTAGGGTTTTATGGTCGTCTGATAAGCAAACTTTCCCTTTTCCACCTTCAGCACCACCACGGGCTTGATGGGATTGTGGTCCGGGCCCATGGTGATGATGCCGGTGATGCCCGGGAAGTCTTTAATATCCGCCAGGGCCTGGGCGATTTTCATACCTTGCAGGGAGCCGGTCTTATTGATGGCATGGGCCAGCAGGAAATAACATTCTCCCCCCAGGGCCGCGAACGCGTCCAACTGCTTGTTATAAGTGGATTCATAGGCTTTAAGAAACTTCTTGCCCAACTCCGTGATGGCCCCTTCCCGGTGAAAATGGGCGGTGAAGTACATGCCTTCCACCGCGGGGCCGCCGATGCTAAGAAGTTCCGGCACCTGGGCCCCATCCCCCGTGAGGATGGGAGTTTTCATTCCCAAGTCCTTAAGCTGTTTGGCCAGCAGGGCGTTTTCAGCATAGTAGTTGGGCGCGTAGATCAGATCCGGATTCTTTCTTTTAAAGGCGGAAATCTGGGCGGTGAAGTCCTGGTCGCCGGTGTGGATGTAACTCACGGAGACGATTTCTCCGCCCCGGCGCTTGAACTCCGCCATAAAGAAGTTGGCCAGCCCCACGCAGTAGTCCTGGGCCTGGTCGATGAGCACCGCGGCCCGCCCGGCCTTCAAAGTCTCCCGGGCGAAGCGGCCCGCCACCCGGCCCTGAAGGTCATCTACAAAGCAGGCCCGAAACGCGTACTTGCGGTTCTGGGTCACCAGGGGGTTGGTGGCCGTGGGCGAGATGTTGGGAATCCCGGCCCGTTCGGCAATGGGCACCCCGGCCAGGGTGTCGCTGCTGATGACTTCGCCGATGATGGCCGCCACCTTGTCTTTTTCAATGAGGCGGCTCACCGCGTTGGCCGCGTCGATCTTGTCGCTACGGGTGTCCGCCAGTGCCAAAGTCACTTTTTGCCCCAGGATCTGGGGCTCCAGCTGGTGGGCTACCTGCACCCCTTCCCACACCATCTGGCCCATGGCCGCGGCGGAGCCGGTCATGGGCAGATAAAGGCCGATTTTCACCTGCGCCCCGGCGGCGGAGGTCAAAAATAGAATCGAGAATATCGATAGAAGAAATTTTCTGACCATCTTCAAAAATACCCGGAGCGCCAGTTCACCGATTATCCGCCTTATCCCCTTTTCCCCCTTTTTTTACCCCTTTCTCTTTGCCCTTAACAGAATTATAATACCAAAAAAACCACCGGCTGGGAAGGAATTCCGGCCATGAAAGGGCGAGGCGGGCCATGGAACTGAAGGTGGTAAGACTGCGGATTCCCGAAGGGGCCAACATCATCCTGGGCCAGAGTCACTTCATCAAAACCGTGGAAGACCTCTACGAAACCTTGATAGCCGCGGTTCCGGGCATCAAGTTCGGGCTGGCCTTTTCCGAATCCTCGGGAGACTGCCTCATCCGGGTGGAAGGCAATGACCCGGACCTCATGGACGCAGCCGCGGAAAACGCCCAAAACCTGGCCGCGGGTCATACCTTCAACATCCTGCTGAAAAACGCCTTCCCCATCAACGTCCTCAACGCAGTGAAGATGTGCCCGGAAGTATGCCGCATCTTCTGCGCCACCGCCAACCCGGTGGAAGTCATCGTGGCCCAGACGGAACAGGGCCGGGGCATCCTGGGGGTGGTGGACGGACTGCCCCCTAAGGGAGTGGAAGGCGACGCCGGCCGCACCTGGCGCCACGAAATTTTAAGGAAGTTGGGGTATAAGAAGTAAGATCTGGGGGAAGGGCCAGGGAGCAACGCTCCCTGCCCTCCCCCCTGCCCCCCCTCCCAACCCTTTGAGGGGCCGCCGGAGGCGGCCAGCAAATGCCCTCCTTAAGGGATTGGGGGAGGGGGTAAGGGCGGCGCCCTTGGCCCCCTCCCCCAAAACACTCTCAACAACCATGCAAGCCGCCATACTCGCCGCGGGATTAGGGACCCGTCTTCGGCCCCTTACGTATCGGGTTCCCAAGGCATTGCTGCCGGTGTTGAACCGGCCGCTGTTGGGGTTGCTGCTGGAGCAGCTTCAAGCGGCGGGTTTCACCCGGGTGGCGGTGAACACCCATCATCTGGCGGACCAGGTGCAGCGGTTTCTGGCGGAACAGAGGCCGCCGGGGTTGGAAATTGAGGTGAGCCATGAGCCGGAGATCCTGGGCACCGGCGGGGGCTTGCGGGGGTTAGGGGAGATTTTGGGGGGCGGCTCCTTTTTGGTGGTGAATGCCGACATCGTCACTGACCTGGACCTGGGGAACATTTACCACCGCCATCTTGAACAGGCCATAACCACTTTGGTGGTTCACGACCATCCCCCGTACAACAAAGTCTGGGTGGAAAGAAACCGGGTGGTAAGCATCGGTGAGCCGCCGCCGGGCGGGGCCGGACGCGCCCTGGCCTATACCGGGGTCCAGGTGGTCAGCCCGGAGATTTTTCGCTATATCCCCGCTACCGGCCCTTACGACCTGGTGGCCGCCTGGCGGGAGGCCCTGGCCGCGGGGGAAAGGCTGGAGGCCCTGGTGGCCCTGGGGCATTACTGGCAGGACCTGGGCACTCCCGCCAATTATCTGGCCGCGCACTGGTGGTTGTTGACCAGACCGCCCTCTCATCTGGCTTCCTTCTTCCCCGGCGTCTCCGATCCTTTGATCGGACCTGGGGCCATGGTGGGCGGACGCGTCCATTTTGGCAGCGGCGTCTGTCTGGGGGCGGGAGTATCAGTGGGGGCCGG
This sequence comes from Deltaproteobacteria bacterium, assembly GCA_016874915.1. Taxonomy (GTDB): domain Bacteria; phylum Desulfobacterota; class Desulfobaccia; order Desulfobaccales; family 0-14-0-80-60-11; genus VGSO01. The sequence continues at coordinate 18,104 of VGSW01000026.1, read as the reverse complement.
AGCCTTTTTAAAAAATACGGTGATTATGGATAATGCCGTAATCGCCCCCAGAATAACCTTGGAGGATTGCATTGTGGGGCCGGGGGCGGAAGTGGCCCAATCGGCCCGGGGGAAAATATTAGTTTGAAACCGCGGATGAACGTTTGAAACCTCAGATGAACGCAGATAAACACGGATTGATTTCACTGCTCACTGCTCCCTTCTTAGGAGACTAACCCTATGCTCACCCACATCGTGCTCTTCAAACTTAAAGACCCGGCCCCCGAAAATATGGAAAAGGTTCGGGGTGTCTTGGCGGGAATGGAGGGCAGGATTCCCGATTTCCACCACTTTGAAGTGGGCGCGGACATAATCCGCTCCAAGCGGTCCTACGACCTGGCCCTGGTGGCCAAGTTCGACTCCCTGGAGGGCTTCCGGGCTTACCAGGCCCACCCGGCCCACCAGGAGGTGGTAAGGTACATCCTGGCCGCCAGCGACTCCATCGTTGCGGTGGACTATGAATCTTAAGCCGGCCCCCATGGCCCCGGTTCCCTGGAGCCCAAGACTGGAGGCCGCGGTCAGGGAGCGGGGCGCGACCCTGGCCGGGGCCCAACCCCTGGCCGGGGACGGCTCCGACCGCCGGTTTTTCCGCCTGCCCGGTTCCCCCACCCTGGTTTTGCTCTATCACCCTTACGCCCCCGGAGAAGAGATAACTGAAAACGATTCATACTATCTCATCGGCCGCCATCTTCGGGGCCGGGGGACGCCGGTTCCGGAAATTCACCACTTCTGCCGGGAAGAGGGCTGGATGCTCCTGGAAGACCTGGGGGACGTGAATCTGGAGGCCGCGGCGCGCCGGCTCCCGGAACCCCAGGTGCGCCGGTGGTACCGCCAGGCCCTGGAAATCCTGGTGCGCCAGCAACTGGACGGCGCCCCAGGCTTCGACCCGGCCTGGTGTTTCGACACCCCGGTGGTGGACCGGCCCTTCCTCCTGGAACGGGAGTGCGGCTATTTTGTCCGGGCCTTTGTTCAGGCTTACCAGGGCCTTAAAGTGACGGTGGAAGACCTGGCCCCGGATTTTGAGCGGTTGCTGGCCGGGGCGCTTCCCCCTGGGGAGAACTATTTCCTCCACCGGGATTTTCAGTCTCGCAATTTGATGATAAAGGATGGGCGCCTGCGGGTTATCGACTTCCAGGGGGGCCGCTTGGGGCCCCTGGGGTATGACCCCGCGGCGCTGCTCATTGACCCTTACGTGAATTTAAACCCCGCCTGGCAGGAAGAACTACTGGATTACTACCTGGACCTGCTGGCGGCCCGCATGGCCCTGAACCGGGAATCGTTTCGAGAGCAGTACTTTTACCTGGCCCTGTGCCGCAATTTGCAGATCCTGGGGGCCTTCGGGTTTTTGACCAAGGTGAAGGGAAAAGATTATTTCGCCCGCTATATCCCCGGGGCGCTTCGCAGCCTGGAGCGGCTTTTAGCCGAAAGACCCGGGGAATTTCCCCAGTTGGAGCAAACAGTTTCGGTTATATTGAAAAGCCCCGGAGGCTAATTCAAGTAAAGACCTTTGGGGGAGGGCGGGGGATTTGTTATCCCCCGGCCCTCCCCTCAAATTACTTTTACAACCAGCACCTCAGCCAGGCCAGGGTGACCAGCAGCCAGGTGGCTTCGTTGGCGATTTCGCTCAGGGCCGCGCCCTGGCGGTTGCGGTCCCACCCGGCCTCCCGGATGGCAAACCAGAGCTGACCCAGCCTGGTCACGATACCCACATGTCCGGCTAGGAGCGTCCATCCGGCTAGCCCTTCTCCGCCCACGGTAAATATTTTATACGCCAGGGTTATTTGCGGGAGGCCGACAAACCAGACCGCCAAAAAGCCGCTCACCAGCGGGTCGGTTATTGGCAGCCCCCGCCGCCGGGCTTGCAGCCAGGTGAAGATTACGGCCAGACCTACCAGCACGGCGGTCACCGTGTCTTTGATATCCCACAGTTCCCGGCCCATCCACAACATCACCATCAGGCACGAGGCAATGGCCACGGTCCAGGAGACGTAGGTCAAGACGGTCTGGAGGGTGACCCGGCTGGGCTGGCTGCGATGCGCCCTTATGGTCAGAGACAGATTGATCACCAGATAGGTGAGCCAGCTAACCAGCCAACTGAGGTTTACTCCCTGGGAAGTGGTGAGCAGGCGCCGGAACTGGCTGCCGCCGGAGATTATGGACAAAACGATTTGCAGGATAAAGAAGGCGTCCGCGGTAAGCTTTTTGGCAGAGGACATGGCTGATGCAGTTTTCTGTTTTCTTCTATTGCTGAAAGCTGACCGGTCGTCTCAAACCCCGGATGATGGCCCGGATGCCGGTTTCCTGGGATTCGATGCTTTCGGTGAGCTTGAATTGCACCAGCGCCCGGGCCAGATTGTGTTCCTCATGCCGGGCCTTGAAATAAACGTTGCCTTCCAGATAATCGGTGAAGAACCTCAGTCCCAGCTCGAACGCGATGACGCGGATGGCGTCGTATAGATATTCATAGTCGTTTTCAGTGAGAAATTCCCTGGCCTGGGAGAGATAGCCTTGAAGGATGGCCCGGCAAATGTCGGAGTCAAACCGCACCGCTTCCAAATCCACCGTTTCTTCCCCCTGGAGATTGGCGCCCGAGCGAAGGCAGTCGCCCATGTCGTAATGCACCAGGCCGGGTTTGACGGTGTCCAGGTCGATGAGGCTCACGGCCTGCCCGGTTAAGGTGTCCATCATGAAGTTGTTGATCTTGGGGTCGCCGTGAATGGGGCGGAGGTGCAGCTTCCCCTGGGCTTTGGCATCCTCCAGGACGGACGCCCAGGCTCGACGCGCCCTTATGAAGCTAATCCCATAATCCGCTTCGGGGGATCGGTTGTAACTATGTTTCGCCTGAACCTCATCATAGCGCCTGAGGTATCCCGGGGTCTCGTGAAAACCGGGCAGGGTGTCCGCCAGCCGGTCGGGGGGCAGGTCGCTGAGGAGGCGGTGGAAAATGCCCAGCGCCCAGCCCACTTCCCGGGCGTGGTCCAAATCCCGGATGGTGTCAAAGGTCCGGGCCCCCTCAATAAAGCTCAAGGCCCGCCAAAAGAACCCGTCGGGGTCAACCCAAAGATCCCGGCCCTCCGGGGTCAACAGCACCCGGGGCAGCTCCCAGCGGCGGCCTGGGTCTGGGGGATTACGCGCCAAACCCTGCTCGGTGACGGTGCGCATGTTCCCCATGACCGCCTCCGGCCGGCGAAAGACCCGGGTGTTGAGGCGCTGCAGGATAAAGTGTTGGTCCCCGATGGAATCAAGCGCGGGGTGGGCGCGGCCCACCGTTACCAGGAAGGTGTCATGAACATTGCCGCTGCCGTATTCCCGGATGTCTATGACCCGACCCTGGGGGATGAATGGGGCAGCGGCGGCAAAGAGATGCTCCAAGATTTTGGCCTCTGTCATGGATCTTTGAGCATGGGGGCTTGTTTGCCGTAAGTGATATGCCTGGCCGCAAGATAAGCTGTGCCAGGATTAAGGTTGGGCGTGAAAAGGCGCAAGGGTCACTTCAACCCCGTGGTCATCCAGCCATTCCAGGATGATTTTGTTGAAAGCTTGTTCGTGAAAGCGAAACCAATCCTCCTGAACTGACGGATAATTGAGCAATACGTCTTTGAACCGGCGAAAAGGGCGTCTTTGCTGAAGAGCCCGGTCCAACTCGCGTCGGACTTTGGTATCCGGCAAGGTCTCGACGAAATCACTCATAATTTCATAGCCCACCCAAGAAGGCACCGGCTCGATAAGGAGATAGCGATCGGGGTCAGCCTCCAGCCGCTCGGCGTCTTCTTCCTCCATCTCGTCTTCCAAAACGGTCAATACTTCGCCGGTCTGGCGGTCGAAGAAGTGTCGCAAAGTTCCCCCCTGATCTTCAAAGGCCATGATGAGTTCGTCGGCGCGAACCGTCAGTGCGGTCATGTGGGCCTCCTTGATTGGGTAGCGTATTTATTCCCCTCGTTCCCAAGCTCCTGGTCTGAAAAGTTCTTAACTACACAGGCTGGAAAGCCTGTGCCCAATACTTTTCATCATTTATGGGTGGGCCGAAGGACCACGTTCAACTGCTTGGGAACGAGCCTGGGTGCAAAGATCCTGCTTTGCATAACCTAACCAAGGATACCATAATCAACCCATTGAGTTTAAATGCCGTTAATCCTTAAGCCCAAGCAGGAGCTTGGGCAGAGATCAGCGTTCCCCAGCATGAGCTTGGGATCGAGGATAAGAAATATCCCGTCTCAGCCAAGCCCCCCCAGAAACCGCCAGGTCATTTTTGGTTAGATTCCGCCGCGGCCAAGGACTTGCACCCGCCCGAGATAAGTTGGAAGATTTTAACGTCCAGGCTAACCATATAGGTGACGCCGTGGAAATGAACCAGGGCTTCGGCATCCGAACCGGGGACCGGGATTATCCGGGCCTGGAAAGGCTCCATCTGGCTGATATCGCGAACCTCCAATTCGGCCCAGGAGTTGAAATTTTTTTTCTCAACGTAGGCTTTTACCTGGCTGACGGATAAGTGTCTGGAAAGCTTCAATGACGCCAGTTTCCGGAGGACATGTTCAAACCCCGGCCCCGCCAGGCAAACCCTGGGCGCGGGCTGGCCCTTTTCCAGGAAGATTATGGTGAACCGCGCCCCCGCCTCCCACCGGTGCGCCATCATCCGCAGGGTGGGGGTACGGTACGATACTTCCACCACTTTGCCCGGGTCCACCGCGAATACTTCGGCGCCCACCTGCAGGGGTTGAGCCGAAGTTCCAGAGTGCAGGCCCCCTCCCAGCAGGACCAGAAGAGAGGCCGCGGCAGCGCACCTCCCCAGGGCCGGCAGCATGGGGGGCAAAATTAGACTACCGTCACTTTGGTATTGAGCGGGGCCCATTCATAAAGGGTGCAGGCCGCATCTTCTTCCAGGCGAACGCACCCGTGGGAGCCGAACCACTCCGTTACTCCCTGCTTCAAAGCCCGGACGACGCTGAGAGGCACCGGACCGTGATACTGGTGCAGGGCTTTGCCATCTTTGGTGAAGAACATGGCATAGTCCATCTGGACGTCATAGGTTTTGCTGCGGCAGGGATGCTGCTTGCGAAAAATTTTAAACTCGCCGGTATCAGTGGGATGGTCGTCATCCCCGGTGACGCAGATGAATTGGTGTATGAGGTCGTCATCTTCGTACGCTTCCACCATTTGTTCTTCCAGATTGACCACGATGCGCTTCATCTTGCCCTCCTGGCGCCATGCCGGAAAAACGTCCTTTCGCAGGCCAACTTTAGTACCGAATGCGAGGTCGGGGCTGCAACAATCAAAAATCCAAATTAAGCAGCACGTCCGCGCCGGTGTTGCGCCGGCCCATCTGGGATTCTACGCTCAGGTACTTGTTGACTTTATATTCCAGGATTACCTGCTCGGACTGGTCCCGGTGCAGGGGGTCGAACTTACGTTCGAAGGACACGGATAGGTCTTTGGTGAGGGGTTTGGTCACGCCCACGGCCTGGCGGCCCCCTTCGGCCTGGGGACTGCGCAGGGTCACGTCCCCCACCAGGGGGAAGTCCTTGCCCAGCAATTCCTGGAGCTTCTGGGCGGTGATGCCCCCCAGGATGCCCACGGCCTGTTGGCCGGCGGAGAGGGCTTCCTCCCGGGTGAGGGCTCGGGCCGGGCGGCCGAACAGCAGGTAGGCCAGAAGGTCCTGGGGCGGCAGCGGCGGGACGCTCTCCAGCCGCACCTGGGGTCTGCTGACCATGCCGGTGGCGGTCAAAACCAGGGTGAGGTTGCCCATGTCGTGAACGGCCTTGCCTTCGATGGTTACGTCTTCCCGAGGCCGGCCGGGCAGGCGGACGACGCCCTGCTGTATTTTGAAGATGCGGCCCTGGAGTTCGTATGACCCTTTTACGGCTTGGACTTCACCCCCCACATAAGCGGGATGATCGGTGGCCTTGTTGACCTTGACTTTCCCGGCCATCTCCACAATGAGGCGTTTATCCTTGAGCCAGATGTTGCCGGGAGCCTCCAGGTCCAGGTCCATGCGCAGATTCTTGTAAAAAGTGAGTTTGCGGGGCTGGGGGCCGGCGTTGGCCGGAGGCTTGGGAGGTTCCTTGGGCCGCACCAGCATTACGTCTTCATGCTTATCCGACCGGAAAAACCCGGGAATAAAGGTGGCCCGGGGGATGATGAGGCGTCCCTTGAGCAGGGGGGAGGACCAGGGCCCGCTAAGGGTGAGGGTGCCGTTGCCCGCGGCCTCGGAACCGGTGCGCTTCACCGCCATGAAATCCTGGAGCACCCCCTTGGCTTCCACCTTGTGGAGGGTGACCTCCCCGGAAAGACGGGCGGAGCCGCCGCCGCTGACCAGGGTCAATTCGGGAATTAGAAGTTTTTCCCCCCGGAGGATGGCTTGGCCCGGCCTCAACTGATAAGGCGTCCCCGCCTGGCGGAAGGTGATGAAACCTTCCCCCCAGCGCAGGTGGCCGGAAACCGTGGGATGGCGGGGGCTGCCCTGCCACACCGCGGCCACGTCCAGAGACCCCTCGGCCCGGGGGATTTCCGGCGTCAGCCCGGTGAGCATGGCCAGGTTGGCCTGTTCGCCCTGCACCCGGAAGTTGAGATCCCGGTCTCCCAAACCCCATTTCAGCGGCAACAGGGAGAGGTTAAAGGGAATATGCCCCTCCCAGGAGAGGCCCGGGCCCGCAGAGCTTTCCTCCAGCCTCCCGTTTAGATACAGGCGGGCATCCTGGTAATTGACGGCAGTGGCTAATGATTTAAAAGCAAAATTCCCCCACTGTCCCGGCCCCCAACTGAACTGGCCCTGGATGATGGGGCGGGCCGGGTCGCCGCTGAGGTTGAACTGACCCCCCAGCTTTCCCTGGTAGGCAGTCCCGGTGACGGAAAGGATGTCCGCCGCCAGGTTGTCGAATTCCACCCGGCCCCGGAGATGGCCGGCCCGGGCCACGGCCTGGAGGGTCAGGTGGCCTTCATTGACCCGGAAAGTGGCCGGGGCCAGTTCCCAGCCTTCGAAGAGTCGCAAATGCACCGGGCTGGTGTTGGCCGCGGTATAGGACTGGTGCTGGAAGCGGAAGCGGTCCACCAGCAGGGAAAAGGGCCGGGCTTTCAGGTCGGCCTGGCCTTCCACCTCCACTTTCCCCTGGGGAGAAGAGGCATGGAAGCTGAAACGCCAGCGGCCGGCTTCCCCCTGGCAGGTGAGCCGGCCCTGGGAGAAATTGATCATGGGGGTTTTGAGCCCTGAACCTTGAAGTTCCAGTCGTCCGGTCTGGGGAATCCACCCCGCCGCTTCAGCCCGGATGCTCACCGACTCCGCGGCGAAGCCGGCCCCGGAGAGGCCCTGGCCCTTTCCCTGGAAGGTGACCCGGGGTTCGGTCCAGGGGCCTTTCACCGCGCCCTCCCCCTCCAGCCGTCCCCTTAAGTCCGGGGGCAGCCACGGCCAGGAGCCATCCGCGGTTACCTGGCCGCGATACTGGACCTCCAGCCCTTTAGGTTCCGTGAAACCTTTGAAATCCGCCGTCAGGGACCCTAATTGGACCCTGGCCTGGGGGAAATTCAGTTTGGCCCCGTCCCAATTGAGGCGGCCCTTGAGTTCTTTCAAGGGCTGGCGCGCCAACTGCCCCCGGACCTCCAGGTCTCCCGCGGCCCGGAAGGGAGGCAAGGAAAAGACGCCGCCGAATTTCCCGGTGAGGGTGCTCTGGGCCGAGGGGGTCAAACCCAAAAGGTGGGGCTGAAAATTATCCGCCTGCAATTTAAGATCACCGGCCGCCGCGGTGAGCAGGGGGCCGAGGGCTTCCGCCTCCAATTGGCCGAAGTTGCCTTTGGTAAACCCGCTAAGGCGCTGCAGGCGCGGGTCTCCATACATGGTAATCCTGAACTGCTCCACCCGAGCGTCTTTGTAATTAAAAGGACCGCACTCCAGAGTCCACTCCATCCGGGGCGGCGGCCAGGCGAACCCGGCGCCCTTTAATTGCGCCTTGGCGGTTAAGGGCGGCAGGTCTTTGGCTTTCTCCCCCCAGGCGGGGTTAAGGGGCGCCAGCATCCGGCCCTGGACGCCTTGGACCTCAAGGGCCAGGTCATAATGCCACATCCAGTTATCCCGGCCCAGAATGCCTTGCAGGTGGTATCCGGCCTCCTGTAAGGAGCCGTCGCCAGCGACCTGGAGTTTGGAAAGCGGGCCGGTTGCCTGGAATTTACCGGCCAGGTTCCAGGCTTCGGGCCATTTTGGCCAGAAGCGGTGGAGCTCCCCTCCCGCTCCGGGGTAAAGCTCCAGGGCCAGGTTGAAAACCGGTTCGGCTTCACCTATCTTGATTTGGCCGGATAGACTGGCAAGCTGCCGCACCCGGGAATAGACGGTCAGGGACGGCAGGTCCAGGCGTTCCTGGTTCAGGGTGAAGCTGGCGTGCAGCCGGTAGCGCCCCTGGGGGAGATTAAAGGCCAGGTCGGCCTCGGGCGCGGTCAGGGTTTGCTCCGGCCGTCCCGGCTGGCGCACGCTGATGGCGCCCTGAAAATCCACCCCCGAGAAATGCCGGGTGGTTCCCGGGAGAGTCAGGGCGATTTCCCCCTGTTTGACCACGATGCGGGAAAAATCCAGGGAAGCAAAAGGCGGCGCCGCGGCGGCAGGGCCGGGTTTGAGCAGCCGGCCCACGTTCCAGCGGCCCTGGGGGTCCTGGGAAAGATTCAGGTTCGGGCGGTGCAGGGCGGCGTAAGCGATGGCCGGTTGGAGTTTAACGAAAGACCACAGGGAAAAGCGCAACTCCAGCTTGTCGGCCTGGAGCACTTCCCCTTGGGGTTCCTTCAGGGAGATCCCTTCAAAGGAGAGGCCGGTGAGGGGATTGCCGGTGATTTTTCTGACTTCCAGTTCCCCCTGGACGCGCTCCTGGGCCAGGGCCACCAGCCTCTTGCCGCCCCAACGCCAGAAAAAGTCCGTGCGCGCCACCTGCCACAGGGAGACCGCCCCCACCACGGCCAACAGCACCAGGCCAACCAGGACCCATCCCAAACGACGCATAGGTTATATTAACATAAGTTTTCAGTCTTGAGTTTTCAGTTTTCAGTATGCCCTTGGCTCATCGCCGGTTTCCAGGATCCCCAGGTAACAAATCGCTCCTCCCACACCAAGGTTTTCATTCCGGTTCTCAAGTTGTACTTGGGAACCAGAATTGGCGTCTGCCGGAAACCTAGTGCGACAATTTTGAACTGGCAAGCCGATTCAATCTGACGCCGGCCTCGGCGGCCTCAAGGGCAAGATCACGATGAACTTCGGGAGGAACCCGGACCATGAATTTGCCGCTATAGCGCCTGGAGGCAATGGGTTCGGGAGGTTCTTCACCGTGTTCCCGCATATCCTGGACAACCTCCGCCACTACTTTCCGAATGCCCTTTAAGGCTGCTTCGGGGGTGCGGGCCAGCCAGCTTAAGCTAGGGAACTCGGCGCACCGGCCCACGTACTCATGGTCATCCTCCGACCAAGTTACCCGGTAGGTGTAGCGGTCATCTTTAAGTGCCATTCTCTAACTCCAATCTCTCAATGGCGAATCAGTATATCATGCGCCTTGGGTCCGCAGTTGAAAACCAGATCAAAAGTGGAAAGATTGGCGAGGAAGTCTCCCCAAAGTTGAGGATAAATGGACGGTATGTATCTAAAGGATCGCAGTTCAATACGGTCTTCCTGGAAAAGCTTTGCATCCAAGTATTTTTGGGCCTGGCTCTGGATTAGAAAGGTGGAGGCCCCCATGGCCTTGCAGATCTCAATGAGCAGTTGTGAGCCCCTGCCTTTCACCCCCAACCGGGAGAGCAGGACCAACCTCGCGTCAATCTGCAGGAAGTCCATGAGGTAGCGGATAATGGCCAGGTTCAGGTCGATGAGCTTGTCAAATTTCGACGAAAACATCTCTTCCAAAAAGCTGAGATGGTCTCCCAAGTAAGGGGCATGCCCATAGGCGCACTTAAGGCTTTCCAGGTGTTTGCGCGGCCAGCGGCCCTCATAGTTGATTCTCACCTGGTTGATGTTCTGCAGTCCCAAACCCTTCTTCCAAACCGGGATGGTCATCCACAGGGCGCCTTGATCGTTCTTAAAGCGGTTTCGGCTGATCCAGGTGGTCCGCCGGGGAAACTGAACTTCGTCCAGGATGATCAAGACATCGGAGAGACAGGCCTTGTAGAAGAAACCCGGGTAAGGGCAAAAATAAGGTTGATTGGCCGATATGATCATGCGGGCAAATACGAGAGCCTTCGCTTCGCTCAGTATGACAAGGCGGCTTTTCGCAGAGGTCTCAAAACAGGACTCCCACCCAGGAGTGTGATGTTTTTAACTGAAAACTAAAAACTGTCAACTGAAAACCGTCTTCAAAAAGCCTGGCCGATGGTGAAGTGGAAGCGGTACTTGTCGTCCTGGCGGCGGTTGATGGGGTTAAGGGGGAAGCCCACATCCACCCCGATGGGGCCGATGGGAGTGTGGTAGCGCAAACCGACGCCGGAAGAATACTTGAGCTGGCCCACGTCCAGGTCCCGCACCTTTAAGAAAACGTTGCCGTAATCCAGGAAGGCCACCGCGCGGAACTCTTTGTAAATGGGGATGCGGGCCTCCAGGCTGCCTTCCAGCAACGCCTCGCCTCCCAAGGGGTTGCCGCCGGGAGTCCGGGGCCCTAAAAAGTCCAGACGGTAGCCCCGAACGCTGTTGTAGCCGCCGGCGAAGAAGCGCCGGAAGATGGGAATATCCTGGGTTGCCTGGATGGGTTGAATGATTCCGGCCTTAATCCGCCCCGCCAGGATGAAATCCGTGCCCCACAGGGCATGATAGCGTCGCAATTCAGCCACGGGCCGAACAAACTGAATGGAGGACCCCAGAAAGTTGGGGGCTATCTCCCCTGTCAGGCTAAAAAGCCCTCCTCGATGGGGATCGGCGATGTTGTCCCAGGTTTCCCGGCGCACCCCCAGCAGCACCATGGAGGCCCGGTAAAGTTTCCCCGGAGTGGTTTCACTTAACAGGATTAGAGTTTCCACCGGGATATTGAAGGGCCGACTGAACTCCAGGCCGTGGCCCAGGTAGGCCCGGAACTTATAGGGGAGGTCCCGCTCCAGGCGGACGCTGGTGAATAGCGCCTTGTCGGTGAAGCTCGGCAGGTAGCGGCGGATATAACCGGTCTGGAAGACCAGGTCGTTGTGGGTGGCGAAAATCAGGGGATTGAAGAGAGTGCCCTCCACCCGGTACTCCAGTCGGGAGAATTTCGTGTCCACATCCAGCAGGCGGCCGCCGCCGGCCAGATTGCGGAAGCGCAGTCCCAGCCGGGCCCGGAATTCATCCTCATCCCCATAGCCCAAACCCACTTTGAGGGACCGCTTTTTCTTTTCCTCCACTTCTATGGTAATGGGAATGCGCCGCTCCCCTTCGGGCACTTCTTCGGGAATCAAGGTTACACTCTGGAAGAGGTCCAGGGTATAGAGGCGCTGCTGGGTCTCATATAGTTCCTTAAAGGAAAAAGGTTCCCCGGTTTTGAAGGTCACCTTGCGACGGATCACCCGCTCCGGGGATTCCGGGTCCCCCTTGATTTTGACCTTCCCGAAGTAGCAGAGCGGCCCCGGGGTGATGGTCAACTCAATTTCCGCAGTGTTTTTTTCATCGTCCAGCCAGACCTTGCCCTCCACCTTACCCTTGGGGTAGCCGTGATCCAGGAGGTGGTTGAGATAAACGCGCTTCAACGCGTCGTAGCTGCCTTCCTCCCAGCGGTCCCCCAATTTGAGGGGCCTTTGGGCGGCCAATTTGGAAAGGTCCAGGGGCAGCTCCGCGGGAGGCGGCTTGAGTTCCAGGCGGGTCACCTTCACCCACGGTCCCTCGTTGATCGTTATCTCCACCTCCACTTCCCCTTCGGTCACCGGGATGATGCGGGTGGAAATTTCCGTATGGTAGAAGCCCTGGCGGCGGTAATAATGCTTCAGCCGATCCACGTCGGCATTGAGTTCCCCCTCCCGAAAAACCGGCGGCTTTTTCCAGGGCAGCCTCGAAGGCAAAGGCATGATGAGTTCTTCCCGGATTTTGGAGGCGGGAATGATCTTAGCCCCCTTAATCCGCAGGGAGCGCAGCACCGGAAGCGCCGGAGCTTCAGCCTGGGCGTATGCCGGACTGACCCACATCATTAACGATAACAGGTAAACCAGCAGGGTGAGGAATTTGGGATTGATACATTCCTCGGGGCGAAGCATCGCCGGGGGGGCCGTCATCTTTTGCCTCCGGGCCCCTCCGAATCGGAGAAAAGCTGGGGCTGCCTTGCCCGGCGGGACGTTGGCCTGGACTCGGGCCGGTACAGGAGGTCGGCAGGAAGGGACTGGGCCAGGGGCGACAACTGGGTGCGCCGTTTCTGTCCCCACAGGGTCCGGGTCCGGGCCCGGGTCAAATATACCTGCCGGGAGGCTCGGGTAAGGCCCACGTAAAAGAGCCGCCGTTCTTCCGCCAGGTCAGTCCCGGTTTCTCCTTCCGGCTCCCAGGGTAAAAGTCCGGCCTCGCATCCCACGATGAAGACATAGGGAAACTCCAGACCCTTGGCTGCGTGCAGGCTGAGCAGTTTGACCCTCTCCGCGACCAGGTCCAAACCATCCCATTCCGGCCCCACCCCCTCCTTGGGGGACAGAACGGGGAGGCCGGCTTCGGTGAGGCTTCTCTCCAATTCCGGCCCCAGGGCATGGACGCGGTAGAGCACCGCCACGTCTTTGAAGCCGGCTTTATCCTCCGGGTCTTGATACCTCAGACTGCGGTCTTCCAGGGCCAGGTGGCTCAGCCCCCCCACCAGCCGGATGATCTCCCGGGCCACGGCCTGGGCTTCCGCTCCTTCCGTGGCCGTCTCCAGCAGCACCACCGGCAGGTCCCCCGGCTGGCGGGTGAGCAGAGGCAGGGGTTCCCCCCCTGCGGCCCGTTGCACCTCTTGGGCCGCGCGCAGCACCGGCAGGGGCAGGCGGTAGGTTTCGGTGAAGCTCAGGGCCGCGGCGTTGGGCCAATCTTCCTGGAACCGGGCAAAATACGCCGGGCTGGCCCCCCGGAACCCATAAATGGCCTGGTCCGGGTCGCCGATGACCATAATTTCCGCCTCGGGATGGGCCAGAATCTGGAAAAGCCGGTACTGGGCTTCATTCAAGTCCTGGTATTCGTCCACCAGCAGGTGGCGGTAGCGCCGCCGGTATGCCTGCCGCATTTCCGGATGAGCCAGCAGCAGGCGCACCGGCTGGGCGATGAGGTCTTCATAGTCCCACAGGCATTCCCGCTTTAAGGCGTCTTCATAGGCTTGAAACGCGGCCCGCAGCTGGGGGAGTTCCCCGGTTTCCAGGTCTTCGGGATATTTCAATGCCTGCTTCCACCGGCTCACCTGTTTATCCAGGGAGGGGAAGGGAATTTTGTGGTCCCGGGCCGCCTGGCGCAGGAGGCTGCGGCGGCGCTCTTCGTCCGCCACCTGGCGGCCCTGGCCGGCCTCGGTGAGGATCTGATGCCCCAGGGCATGAAAGGTTTTGACCGTGAGCCGGTCCAGGCCGGGAAAATCCGGCAGCAAGGCCCGCACCCGGGTCTCCATCTCCTGGGCCGCCTGGCGGGTAAAGGTGACCGCCAGCGCCTCTTCCGGAGCTGCGCCCCGGCGAGCCAGCAGATAGGCCAGGCGGTGGGTCAAGGCCCGGGTCTTGCCGGTTCCCGGCCCCGCCTGCACGATGAGTGGCGGCCCCTGGTGGATAACCGCATGGCACTGGGCCGGGTTGAGGGAGGCCAGCAGCGGGTCGCGGTTTTCGGTTTTCGGTTTTCGGTTTTCGGTAGTTTCTACCGAAACAGAAGGGCTGACGGGAGTTTGATATGCCGCGGGTTCTTGAACCACAGGTTTTTTTGCCGCGCTCCAGAAAGCCCCCTGCCCTTCCAGGCGGCGGCGCTCTTCCGGGGTGAAGAGGCGAACCTCCCCATAAACCCCGTCATAACCCGCGGCGATATGGACCTCGCGGCGGCGGATCTTATCAATGGCATGGGCCAGGAGGCTCCCTCCCTCCCGGGCCAGATCTCCCAGGGGCGCCCGGCGCAGAATTTCCAGCTCCGGCCCTAACTTCTCCAAGAGCCGGAAATAACGGTGCTCCACCTTTTTGCTCCCGGCCCCGACTTCCAGAACCTCCCCCAGGACTTCCGGCAGGGGGATGAGGGACTCATAGGGTTTGGCCTGGGGCGGCATGACCCCGGCCTCCCGGTCCGCCAGTTCCTGAACCCGGTGCATCACTCCCAAGGTCAGGGGTTTGCCGCACCGGGGGCATAAGCCGCCCAGACGGGCCGTTTCCTCAGGGAGGAGCCTGAGATTGCAATGGCGGTGCCCATCCAGGTGATACTTGCCCTCTTCCGGAAAAAATTCGATGGTCCCGGCGAAGCCCTCCTTGGTCCGCAAAGCCCGGGCCAGGTCCGGGAAAGTGGGGGGCGTCAGGAAAATATTGGCCTCCCGGGCCAGCTTGGGAGGTGAATGGGCATCGGAGTTGGAGACCAGCAAAAAGCGGTCCAGCCCGGCCACTTGCCAGTTCATGGCCGGGTCCGAGGAAAGACCGGTTTCCAGGGCGAAGATGTGAGACACCAGGTGGTCGAAACATTCTTCCAGGGAGTCGAAGCCGCTTTTGCTGCCCAGCACCGAAAACCAGGGGGTCCAGATGTGAGCCGGAATCACCAGGGCCCCCGGGGCCGTCTCCAACACCAGCTCCACCAGGTGGCGGGCGTCCAGACCAAGGATGGGACGGCCGTCGGAAGTGACGTTCCCCAGGCGGCCCAAGCGCTGGGAGACCCTTTCCGCGGCCTCCAACCCGGGAAGGAGCAAGAGCAGGTGAACTTTGCGCACCCGCCCGCCCTTTTTGTAAATGGTGCTCACTTCCCCGGTAATGACGAAGCGGACTGGAGGTACGGCCCCCCAGTGGGGCCCGGAAATTTTCAGGGGTAGGATCAACCCTGGTTTCAGCCTATAGACGCCTTCGCCCACCGGTTCCAGTTTGGCCGCCAGTTCTTTCAGCCACCCGGGATGGGTGCAGTCGCCCGCGCCCACCACCTGGACCCCCTTGTAGCGGGCCCATAAATCCAGATGCTCCAGGTTGGCCTCCCGGCCGGTGGCGATGGAATAGTGGGAATGGATGTGCAGGTCGGCGATGACTTCCATGGGCTTCCCTTTTTTACCACAAACCCTCGGGGGATGCCAGATATCCGGCAGGGGGAAAAAGGCCCCCACTCAGGGAAGTCACAAAATCTCAACCTGAGATTTTCCAACCCTGGACTTGGGAGAGAAGATGATTATTAAATCTACAAATAGAACTTATCCGGTCGTTCAAATAACCTTCCTGATGGAATTAGATTAATTCCCGGTGAGAGGCGTTAAACCCGGAGCCCTATGGGGGCTTACTTTTTAGCGCCGGATAAGATTTTTCCCATTGGCCGAAGGAGGAAACCGGCAGTGGAACTGATTGACAAAGAAACCCTCAGGGGCTGGCTGGGCGACCCCCAGGTCTTTATTATGGACGTCCGCTCCCCCCGGGATTGGGACTCCAGCAATTCCAAAATTGAGCACGCCCACCGCTTCGATCCCCATAAATTGACCCCTGAGTCGATTCGAGACATTCCCCGGGACAAAAAGATCGTGGTTTACTGCGCCTGACATGGGGAAGCCACCAGCGCCCGGGTGGCGCAGGAGCTGGAAAAGCTGGGGTATCCCCAGGTTTACGTCCTTAAGGGGGGCTGGCAGGCGTGGGAAGACAAGGAATATCCCACGGCGCCCAAAGAACTTACTTGAAGCCGGGTTTCTATTTTTTCCCAAGAAACCGCTTGGCTTGGACAGCTACCGTGCTCTAGCGGCTGCCCGAAGCCGGAAAGGAGAAGGCCGTGATAACCCAATATTGGCGTACCTGGATGATATGGTTTGCCCTGCTAGGACTTTTCCTGCTCAACGCTTGAAGATGATAAATATGCGCCCCGGGCGGGTGTAAGAATTTCAAGAAAAACAGGGAAAAAACCACCACCATTATTACCTCGCTAATAGGGGAACGACCCTGCGAAAAGGAGGACCCAGACCATGATCAAGGCTATAGGAGCGGTGTTAATGTCGGCAATGCTTCTTGTGTTCTTCTTGGGCTGTGGCCAGGCGGAGCAGCCGGCCAAGAAGGAACAGCCATCAAAAACAGAGCAAGCTAAGCCGGATCACCCGAAGGCGGCGCCCACGAAGCCGGACCACCCGAAGGCGGAGCCCACGAAGCCGGACCACCCGAAGGCGGAGCCCACGAAGCCGGACCACCCGAAGTCGGAGCACCCGAAGTAAGGTCCGTGCCCTTGACTGCGGCCTAATGGCCCCGGTAAGGAACTTCTATGAACTGGCGAACGATAATATCAGCGGCAGTGGCAGCTTGCCTTGTGTTTGCGGGAGGCGGGCGGCAAGAGGGGCAAGGCGCGCCGGGCGCGTCTGCCCCGCCCAACCTGGCAACCGCCGAAATACAGGCAGGCATCGAGAGGCACATCGAGGAGCAGGTCCGCCTGGGTGGAGGATATTTCAAGCTCCCCTTCCGCAACCAGGAACTCCGTCTCAAGCTGGTTCGAGTCCACACCGAGTATCTGTCGAAACTGGGCCCTAACCGCTACTTCGCCTGCGTGGACTTGGCGGACATCAGCGGCGACGTATATGACGTTGATTTCTTTCTCGCCGGTGATCCGGGAGCGATGAAGGTCACCGAGACGACCGTCCATAAGTTAAACGGCCAGCCCTTCTACGCGTGGGAGCAAAAAAGTGACGGCACCTGGCATCGCATCCCTATGAAAGAAGCTTCAGAAATCCACCTCGGCGTCATCCGGGATCGCGACGAGTTCGAGTTTCTCTACCGGGCCAAACTGCCTGAGCTAACCGGCGCCGCCCGCATGTGGCTGCCGCTGGCGGCCACGGACTCTTTCCAGACGGTGGAGGTTAAATCCATCAACGCTCCGGGGAAGCAAAGCATATTGCAGGAGCGGGAACACTCCAACCGAGTCCTTTTCCTCGATCTCGATCCGGAGGACAGCGGCAAAAACATCGAGATCCGCTATCAGGTGCGGCGCCTGGAGAAGGCCGCCTATGCGGCGCCGACGCCCGACCAGGGAAAATACCTCAACCCGGAGCGCCTGGTGCCGACTGATGAGAATTTCCGACAGATCGCCGAGGAAGTCGTCAAAGGCAAGAAGGGCGATCTGGTGCGCGCCCGGGCGCTCTACGACCACGTCATCGACCGCATGCGCTACGCGAAGTATGGCGACGGCTGGGGCAAGGGCGACGCGGTCTATGCGTGCAACGCCCGCACCGGCAACTGCACGGATTTCCACTCCTACTTCATTGCCCTGGCCAGGGCGGTGGGCATCCCGGCGCGCTTCGCCATCGGCGCGGCCATCCCTTCGGAGCGGAACGAAGGCGGGGTGGACGGCTATCACTGCTGGGCGGAGTTCTTTGCCGAAGGCAAGTGGTGGCCTGTTGACATCAGCGAGGGCGACAAGTATACGAATCTGGCAACCTACTACTTTGGCCATCATCCGGCAAACCGCTTCGAATTCAGCCGGGGCCGCGACCTTATAGTTGAACCGGGGCCGATTTCAGGCCCGATAAATTTTCTGGCCTATCCCGTGCTAGAAATAGGCGGCAAGCCGGTAAAAGCAGCGGTGGAATTCTCCTTCAACCGAAGGGCCTGCCGCCAGTAGTCTGCACCCTGCGGCGCGCTCGCACCTGGACAAGGGCGGTTTTCCGGCAAGCCCTTCCCAGGGAGGGGCTTATCAGCTTCAAGTGGAAGTTTTACTTTTTCCGGAAAAATTCATTTTGACAAAAAGGAGGAGGCCATGCGCAGAAAGGCCTGGCTGGTATGGGTGGTTCTGATGACGATGCTGGCGCCCTTAAGCGTCAGCCTGGCCCAGAAAGCGGAATTGCAGTACGTGGACAAAGACGCCTTGAAAGGCATGCTGGGGGACCCTAAGGTACTCATCATTGACGTCCGTGCCCCCAGCGATTGGACCCAGACCGACAAAATGATCAAGGGCGCGGTGCGGCAGGCCCCCGACAAAGCGGCCACCTGGGGCAAAACCCTCCCCAAGGACAAAAAGATCATTCTCTATT
>VGSW01000025.1 GCA_016874915.1 Deltaproteobacteria bacterium | reverse complement strand
GGGCCAATTCCTGGCCCTCCAAACGGCGGAAATAGCGAGCATAGGGCGCAAAGTAATCGGCAATATCCGGAAAAATAACCTCCTTGGACATGGAGCTAACATACTATAATATCCTTTAATAAGCAAGATAATCTGTCGGAGTAGTATTAAATCAGTTAAAGATTTTGCCACCCCCTCCCTAACCCTCCCCCCTCAAGGGGGAGGGGATTTTCAGGGATAGCCAGTCAATTAGGTATTTCGCAGAGGTCTCAACTTGGTATACGAAAGTCCCTATTTTTTCGCCATGCGCCGCGTAGTAAAATCTGCTTTGCCAAGCCAGCCCCACCCTACATAAAACCCAGGCGGAGAAAGTTGGCCATGAACCGGCGGAATTCCCGGCCCATGGCCTCCTCCTGGGCCACAGCCTCGGCAATGAGGGCCTGGGGGTCCACGCCGGTGCCACTCAAGGCCCAGGCTGCGTCCGCGGCCAGCCATTGGGCCACGTCCGGCGCGGCGGCATGGTTGTCGTACTGGAGTCCCACCACCCGGGGGTTATGGGCCAGTCCCAGAGCTTCCACCGGGGCCGCGGCCGAGCGGGCCAGAATGACCACTTCCGGCGGCAATGGCGGCAATACCCCCTGGCCGTGCCATTTAAACAGGGGAAAGAGGGGGGGCAGGCCCTGAAAGGCAGGGTGGACCAGGCCTTCCGGGGTCAGTTCCCCGGTGATGAAACCCACCGACTTTTGGGGTAACGGTCCCACCCGGCAGCCCAGGACATGAGCCAGAAGCTGGTGCCCCAGACAAAACCCCAGATAAGGCCGGCCCGAATCGATGACCCCCCGGATGAGGGCCTTCAGGGGGATAAGATAGGGGAACTCTTCTTCTTCGTCCACGTTGGGGGAGCCGCCCAAGACGATCATGCCGCCAAAATTTGCTGATTCCGGCGCGGGTTGGCGCCAGGCCTCCCAAATCCGGTAACTCACCCGGGCCTCCGCCAGAGCCGCCTTGAGGTGCCCACCGGGACCTTCCCACTCCATGTGCTGCACGATTAACCAGGGTTGGTGCACCATAAAGCTTGTCTCTCCTCAAAGGATAAAACCCCCCGCATGAAAGATTATAGCTTTTGGTCCTAAACTAGGGGTAGACTTTATGTTCAGGATTCGGCTGCGCTGGACTAAGCGAAGTTGGCGCCCAGTAGCCGCGCATTGCGTCGGGCACGGTTAGGCGGGCACGGAGGCCCGCCCCCACCGATTATTGGAAAGCGCGGGTCGGCTCCCTTTACGCAGGCTTCAACCTGTGCCACCATTTTTAAAAAATTTTCAAGGCAGTCGTTCATGAGCCGTTGGCTCACCCGGCGGCCAGGTGCGTCCCCAAGCACAGCTTGGGAAGGAGAAGTAAACCGTAAACCGAAACCCAAAAACTGAAAACTGAAAACTATTGTATGCACCTGACGGAAATCAACGGTCTGCCCTGCTACCGCAGTTCCCGGTTGGGGCAATTCCCGGAGGTGGCCCACGGATTCTTCACCCGCCAGGGCGGAGAAAGCCAGGGGCCTTATGAGAGTCTGAACCTCAGCTTCACCGTGGGAGACGTTCCGGGCCGGGTGGCCGCCAACCGGCGGCGGGTGGAAGAAGCCCTGGGGCTGGAGGGCCTGGCCAGCGCCCTGCAGGTGCACGGCCGGAGGGAGGCGGTGATCGCCCACCCTCAGGCCAACCTGGAAAATGAGGTCCCTGAAGTGGACATTCTCATTTCCCGCCGGCCCCGGCTAGGGCTGCTCATCAAGCAAGCGGATTGCCAGGCGGTGATGTTTTATGACCCCCGGCGCCGGGTGGTGGCCAACGTCCATTGCGGCTGGCGGGGCAACGTGCAGAATATTCTGGGAGAGGCGGTCCAGGCTCTCCGGGCGCGCTGCCGCTGCCGGCCTGAAGACCTCTTTGCGGTCATCGGTCCCGGCCTGGGTCCTTGCTGTGCTGAATTCCGCCACTTCCGCCGGGAATTTCCTCCCGAACTCTGGAGCTACCAGGTTCGGCCCACCTATTTTGACCTGTGGCGGCTCAGCCAGGAGCAACTGGCGGCCGCGGGGGTGCCCCGGGATCGTATTGAGGTGGCCGGCCTTTGCACCCGCTGCCATCCCCAGGCGTTTTTCTCCTACCGCCGGGACAAAGTCACCGGCCGCCAGGGCGCGGTCATTGCCCTTATTTAGGTTTCAGGTTTCAGGTTTCAGTTATCGGACCGTCAACCCGTTGATACAGAAAACAGAAACAGTTTTTAAAACCCAAAACCCAAAAAAAGCTGGCCGTGGAAACCAGGGCCCTGACTTCCACGGCCGGCAACCTGGCGGCAAAGGCTCAGGGGTTAGATGGAGTTCCCTTCTTGGTAATCTTGTCTTTAAGGTCGTTGGCCATTTTCTTGGTGCTCTCCACCGCCTGTTCCACCTGGCGGGGGTATTTGTAGCCCACAAAGATTCCCACTGCCAGACCAAAAATGAATAACAGCATCTCTTTTTCTTCCTTTCCGGTTCAGGTTTATTCTTCGCCCCCACCCTAAAGAGGCGTGATTACTTCCGCTGGTTAAGCCGATGTTACCCAGACCCATTCATTGGGGCCAGGGCTGTTCGGGCCATCCGGGCCACGGTGGTGTCGCGGAAATCGCCTCCCTCGTATAGGCGCACCGGGCGTTCATCGCCCAGAAGCTCCTTGAGGGCCGGGGCCGCGGCCCGGTATTTCGTCTTCCCCAGGCACCAGGCGGCCAGGCCCCGGATCTGGGGGTCGTCATGGCCCAGCAGCTCCGCCACCATGGGCGTCACTTCATCCAGCCGGTCAGGATGGACTTCGGCCAGTCGCCCCACTCCCCACAGCATGGACTCCCGGGAGAATTCTTCTTCCAGGTAGCCGCAGAACATGGGGATGATCTCTTTCACCACGGAGATTTGGCCCCGGCCGATCTCCCCCAAGGCCGCGGCGGCGCCCCAGCCGAAGCTGCCCGAATCCTCGTTCAGCAGCCACAGGAGCCGGCCGATGAGTTTTTGCACCTGCCGGGGATAGACTGCCGCCACATGCCCCAGACCCTCTATAGCCCGCCATTGAAGCAGGTCCCGGGGGTCGTAAAGAAACTGGAGGAGCATGGGGGCCGCCTTGGAATCCCGGCCGGCCAGGTTTACCAGGCCCGGAAAATCCCGGGTCCGCAAGAGTGCCGTGATTTGCTCCCTCAGGTCTACCCTGCTGGACATGGCCGCCCGGCCTCAAAAGGGAATATCGTCCTCAGGGACGCCCCCTTCCGGCGGCGTAAAGGGCGGCTCCGGCTCCCTGGCCGCGCCCCGGTCAGGTCCGGGGCCCCCCAGCATCTGCATGTTTTCGGCGATGATGTCGGTAGTGTAATGCTTCACCCCGTCCTTTTCATAGGACCCGTACTCGATCCGGCCCTCGATCATCACCTGTTTGCCCTTGGTGAGGTATTGGCCGCAGATCTCCGCCAATTTGCGCCAAGCCACAATGCGGTGCCATTCGGTCTTTTCAACCTTCTGTCCGTCTTTGCCGGTATATTTCCGGCTAGTGGCCAGGGAAAACTTGCAAACCGCGGTACCGTCGGCGGTATACCGCATCTCCGGATCGGCGCCCAAATTCCCTATAAGAATCACCTTATTCACCCCAGCCATCCTCCTCTCCCCTGGCACAGAGATTTTACAACCTCTATCACATAAAAGACAGCCGGGCAAGGGGAAAGCAGGGGCCAGGGACCAGTGGCCACTGGTTAGCGGCCAGAATAAGCACAGTTATTGTGAATATTTGTGCAAATTCCCATGAAGAAAAAGTTAAGAAAAATTATCCCCTATTCTGAGGGTTAGGGAAGAATTTCCCCTTTATGGTTTCTCCATTCACCTCACTCCCTCAGTCGGAATGACAACTTAAAAAAAATTTTGCGGAATGGCGGTATGAAGGTTATCTTAAATTTTATGAAAAACGGCGGTTTCTCCATTTTTCTGTGGTGCTCCATTTTGGTCTTCCTGACAGGAATCTCATTGGCCGCGGAGACGGATAAGTTAGCCCAGGCCGACGCGGCGCTTCAAAGCCCCACCCTGGACCAAACCCAGGCCCGGACGGCCCTGGAACTTTATGAAAGCCTGCTGTCCGCCGGGGGTGATGAGGCCCGGGTGCTGGAAAGGTTAACCCGGGTCTGCTTCATCCTGGGGGACATGACCGAAGACCCGGACCAGCGGCGGGAATATTATGAGAAAGGGCGGACTTACGCCGACCAGCTACTTGCGGCCCAGCCCCAAGGCGCGGCGGGGCACTACTGGCTGGCTATGAACTTATGCGGCGAAGCCGATGCCTGCGGCGCGCTGGTGGGCCGCAAACTGCTTCCTCGAATTTTAGAAGAGCTGCACCAGGCCCTGGACCTGGACCAGGTTTATGACCGGGCCGGGGCCCACCGGGTTCTGGGCCGCATCTATTTTGAAGCCCCGGGCTGGCCTCTTTCCGTGGGCAACATGGAAAAGTCCCTGGAGCACCTGACCAAGGCGGTGCAACTGGCTCCGGAGGTGAGCACCAACCACCTCTACCTGGCGGAGACCTTGATCCGCCTGGGAAAATACGACCAGGCCCGCCAGGAACTGGAGGCAACGCTCCAGGCCCCCCGCCATGCCATCCAGCCCGGAGGTTTGGCGGAAGACCGCCGACGGGCCCGCCAACTGCTAAAGGAGTTGGAAGGGAAGTGACCAGCGGCCAGAAACCAGTAACCAGTAACCAGTAACCAGTGACCGCCAATCACCAATCACTGATTACTGATCACTGGTCACTGGCCACTGACAACCGGTTCCAATCCAGCAGGCGGATCTCCGGATAATTTTGGCCGTTGTAATAGGAAATCCGGGTGCTCACCGCCACTTCCAGGGGGCCGGGGGGGAGGCCCTGGGCCGCCTGGTCGAAGGCGATGATCTCCCGGACGCAGCCGTTTTGGGCCAATTGCACCCGGAGATGTCTTTCCCCCACCACCCGAGATCCCAGGCACTCCACCTCCAGGCAGGCGAAGGCCGGCTCGGGGTTCCCCGGACCGAAGGGCCGCAGCTTTTCCAGGTGGTGAAAATATGCCTGGTCCAGTTGGGCCAGTTTCACCTGGGCGTCCAGCCGGAGGACGGGACGGGGGGGCTCGGCCCCCAATTGCTGGTAAAAGGCTTCCTCCAGGGCCTCCTGGAGGGCCGCCACCTTATCCGCGGCCATGACAAACCCCGCCGCGGCCTGATGGCCGCCGTATTTTTGGAGCAGGGCCCGGCAGGACTTAAGTCCTTGAAATAAATGAAATCCTTCGATGGAGCGGGCCGAACCCTTGCCCTGGGCGTGATCCAGGCTCACCAGGGCCACGGGGCGGTGATATTCCTCCGCCAGGCGGGCCGCCACAATCCCCAGGACCCCCGGGTGCCAACCTTCTTTGGCCAGCACCATAACCGGCCGTTTATCCAGTCCGGTCCGGCGGATCAGGGCCGCGGCCTGGCGCAGCACCCCTTCCTCCAGGACCTGGCGCTCCCGGTTCAAATCATGAAGATAGCGGGCCTGGACCCGAGCCTGGGCCAGGTCATCGTTGAGCAGCAGTTCCAGGGCGGTGCGGGCCTGT
This sequence comes from Deltaproteobacteria bacterium, assembly GCA_016874915.1. GTDB lineage: Bacteria > Desulfobacterota > Desulfobaccia > Desulfobaccales > 0-14-0-80-60-11 > VGSO01. The sequence goes on along the minus strand of VGSW01000025.1, from coordinate 26,164 downwards.
CCCAGGCGTCCCGCGGCATTGAGGCGGGGGGCCAGACGGAAGACCATATCTTTGAAAGACACGGGCTTGCCTTCCAGGCCGGTCACCTCTTTCAGGGCCACCAGCCCGGGGCGCCGGGTTTTTCCCAGGACTTTGAGGCCCTGTTGCACCAGGATGCGGTTTTCCCCCACCACCGGCACCACGTCGGCTCCGGTCCCCAAAGCCACCAGATCGAGGTAGGATTTGAGGTTGGGTTCCGGGTGACGCTCGAAGAAGCCTTCCACCCGGAGTTCGGCCCGCACCCCCAGGGCCAGGAGCAGGGCCACCCCCACTCCCGCCAGGTCGTCGAAGGGGTATTCCTCGCCGGCCCGCTTGGGGTTGACCACCGCCAGGGCCGGGGGCAATTCCGGGGGGATTTCGTGGTGGTCGGTGATGATGACCTCCAGGCCGTGTTCCTTGGCCCAGGCCACTTCCGCGGCGTCGCTGACGCCGCAGTCCACCGTGACCAGCAGCCGGGCCTGGGCGGCCAGTTCTTTCAAGGCGGGGATCTTGAGGCCGTACCCTTCGGTGAGGCGGTCGGGAATGTAAGTGAGGCATTCCAGGCCCAATTCCCGGAAAAACTGGCTAAGCAGGCAGGCGCCCGTGAGGCCGTCGGCGTCATAATCCCCGTAAATGGCCACCTTTTCCCCCCGGCGCACCGCCTGGCCCAACCGGGCCGCGGCCGGCTCCAGGTCCGGGAGGCCGAAGGGCGGGTGGAGGCGGTCCAGGGTGGGGTCCAGAAAGGCCAGCACGTCTTCCGGCTCGGTGAGGCCGCGGTTGAGCAGCACCCGGGCCACCAGGGGCGGCACCCCGTGCCGGGCGCTCAACTCCCGGGTTAACTCCGGCCTGTCCGGATAAGTCCGCCAGACTTTTTTTCGACGTGACAATTAGACTCCTTTATAAAAACCTTAAAGATATATCTTTATTCTAAGAGCCATTCTTGATTATTGGTTCCGTTTTCCATGACCTTATGAGCTTTCTTAAAGGTAACGTTTACCTTGGAAGGTGGAGAATCTATACTTTTATTCGCTAGAAGCTCATTAATCGTAATAATCTGTATCCGGGGATGGCTTGTTCCCCAAGGGGATTCATAACTCCCCGCCTCTTTTGCCTCAACCCTCATAGGCTTGGTTGGGGGGTGTAAAGTTATGAGGACGCCGAGCTCTGCCTGCTCGCGCTCTAGAACACCCCTTAAATCTCTGATATGAGCTACAGAAGTTTGTCCTGATTTGACCGAAAAAATTATCTGCTTTGTTTTGATTCCCTTGGTATCATCATGGAAATAGAGACGACCATCAATACCTTTATCCGCCCCCTTCTTTTGATCCACCGGGCGAGCCCCAACAAGACCTAATGCCCAAAATTGGAACTGATATGGATCTTCCCTGGCAAGTTTTTCTGCATCAGGCAGAGAAACCGGCTCCCCAATTACTTTATATTCAACACCTTCCCCCAAAGCATCTCTGAGACGATTTCTGATGAGAGTTATAGATAGGTGAGTTATATCAATTCCGATCCATCTTCTGTTTAACTTTTGCGCCGCAACTATTGTGGTGCCGCAGCCGCAAAAAGGGTCGAGAACGGTATCCCCTTCATTACTGGCGGCTAAGATAATCCTTTCGATTAGCAGCTCGGGTTTCTGGGTTGGGAAAAGTTGCTTTATGGGTGGAACCCGGCCGATGTCCCAAACATCATCCTGGCGAACTCCTTCTGAATCTTTTTCTTCGGTTTTGGAAGGCAGGCGCCTTCCCATATCGTCATAGCCGGAGACTATTTTTGAAGTCCCGAACCGCTTCAAAGTTGAGGGGGTGCGGTCCATAAATAACTGATGAAATGTTCGTTTCCGGCTATCGGATTTCGAATAAAATAAGATAATATCGTGATTTCTTTGGAAGGCATATTTCCCTGAAGGCCACTTTCGGTAATGCCAGATAATTTCATTTACGAAGTTTCCCGGGCCAAAGATCCCGTCCATGAGGAGCTTCAGATAATGGCTGGCTGTCGGGTCACAGTGTAAGAATATGCTACCCGTATGTTTCAATACCCGTCGCAACTCCATGAGTCGCGGGACCATCATGGATAAATAAGCCAACATATCGCAGCCATCGATAAAAGAGTGCAAGGATTGCATCAGTCTTGAGACATTTCCTCCGCCTTCCACAATTTTCTTATAAGCGGTCACCGCGGCCTCATCCCAACGCCAGGTGTCTTCAAAAGCTTTGATTTGTGCTTTTGAGCGCGTACCATTTTGTTCCGCAAACAATACATTATACTTTTGATTGCTCTTAAATGGAGGGTCAAGGTAAATAAGATCAATCGTTTCATCTTTCACATGATGTTTGAGGACATCGAAGTTGTCTCCATAATAGAGCAAGTTTTCTGCCATATATCAATCCCTTATTACCTAGAGATCTTCTTTCTGCCCCTTTTAAGTAGTATTCAACAATCTCCTAAAATTAATCTCATTCGATACTATAATTTCATACCAGTTATATCGCTAATTGCTAAGCGTAACTCAGTTTCCACTCTCTCTAAGTCCATTTCAAATTCAGCCTCTTCTTTGCGTTCATAATATAGGAAGCAATGAAGCTCTTCCAATGTTCCAATCGCAGCATCAATTAATGCATCAAGCTTATTCTTACTTATTATCACAAGCATATGCACCCCCAGTCACTTATTCTTGCTCATCTTTATAATGATTTTCATGCCCCCCTACATTCCAGCCTGGGAAGTCAGTCTTCACATTATCTCCCAGATTGAGAAAGCGCTGACGGCTTAAAGCCGATAGTTGACAGCTTTTTCACTCCACCGTTTCCCCCGGCTTCAGGGCTATTACTTCGATACCTTCGCCTTTGATGAGGTCCCGCAACTCCTCCGGGGTGCCGGTTAAGACCGGGAAGGTGCCGTAGTGCATGGGGATGACCCAGCGGGGGGAGAGCATCCGGCAGGCATAAGCCGCCTCCGCCGGGTTCATGACGTAGTGGCTGCCGATGGGGAGCAGGGCCAGCTCCGGGTGGTACAGCTCCCGAATAATCTCCATGTCTTTGAAAACCGCAGTATCTCCTGCGTGGTAGGCGGTGAAGCCGTTGTCAAAACGCATCACGAAGCCCACCGGGTCCCCTGCGGCGATGATCTGGCCGCCGTGCTCCACCGTGGAAGAGTGCACCGCCTGGGTCATGGTCACCTTGACCCCGGGAAAATCGAAGGTGCCCCCCTTGTTCATGCCGATGACGTGGGCCACCCCCCACTTGGCCAGGATCACGCTCAATTCGTGGATGGCCACCACCGGCGCATTGGTCACCTGGGCCGCCTCCACCGTGTCCCCCACGTGGTCGCCGTGGCCGTGGGTCACTAAGATGAGGTCCACTTGGCCCACCTGCTCCACCGGGGTCTGGAGGAGCGGGTTGCTGAGCCAGGGGTCGATGAGCACCGCGGCCCCGGGGCCGGCCAATTTGAATGCGGCGTGTCCGTAAAAGGTGACGCTAACGCCGCGACCGATTTTTTCAAGAGGCATAGCGTTCTCCTCTTATTTTACTTTTCTATTATAGTCTTTTTAAATGCATTTTACTTTAGGTACAAAGATATATCCATCTGATATTGAACCGAACACGTTGAAATCAGAGCCGACGTAGAACAATCCTGCGATATACGCACAGATAATAGAATCAAGCGCATCTTCATTCTGTTTGAGCGCTTGGCCTCGTAGAGACAGAATGTATTCTTGATTTAATAACTGCTGAGTCTCTTTTGAAAGTGTCAACCGAAGAACTGATGACCGTTCTAATGACCTAATTAATTCAGATAGCTTGCATTGTCCAAGCCTGCGTACATTAATTTTTCCTTTCTTGTATTGAAGGCGTTCGGGGAGGGCAAAAATTTCAATGAGCGCAGGATGTAGATAGCATTCAATTTGAAACTTCCCGTTCCGATTGAGATGTTCAAAATCATATTTCATTAATTCTTGGGAGAGATTAACGCTGTCTGGATTTGGATACAGAGTAAGGTTAGTTGCGTGACAAGAAGCGCCACGCGCCCCATATTTTCTGCTCAACTCTATTTCACAAGACCTCTGGCCAGAAAGATTTATAACAATCAACGGAGCATCAATTGCAATACCCATGATTAGCTGTATTTTATTTATAATGTTGATGATATTGCTCCAATTAGTAATGGATGAATGGACTTCTTCAATATGAATAGTATTTCGATTTATTGCTGCGATTGAAGCAGCTGTAGTATTATTGCAACCTTTCCATGCGAGGTCTATTCCAAGGAGGGAAGTCATTGTTTTAAGTTGCTGCGAGTCTTTTTTTAACAGAAAACAGAAAACAGAAAACAAAAAACAGAAAACTATCCTTACCTGACCATCTCCTCCAAAGCCTCCAGGTTCTTTCTCAGCCCTAGGACGATGAGGGTGTCTCCGGGGCGCAGGGCCGTTTCCGGGGTGGGGTTAAAGAGCATCTCCCCGTCGGCCCGTTTAATGGCCACGATGATGAGGTTTAGTTTCCGGCGGATGCCCGTGTCTTTAAGGGGAAGGCCCAGCAAGGGCGAGCGGGTGCCCACCGCGATTTCCTCCATGGACCACTCTATGCCTTCGTGCATGGCCAGTTCCATGAAGGTAACCACCGTGGGCCTTAAGATGGTGTGGGCCATCTTCCGGCCCCCCATTTCGTAAGGGGACTCCACCTTGTCGGCTCCGGCCCGGAGCAGCTTCTGCTCCGAGCCCAGCTCTTCCCCCCGGGCCACGATGAGCAGGTTAGGGTTGAGGCTGCGGGCCGTGAGGGTGATATAGACGTTGCCAGCGTCGGAGTGGAGCACCGCCACCAGCCCCTTGGCCCGGTCAATGCCGGCCTCCAGGAGGGTTTCCTCCCGGGTGGCATCCCCGGCTACGAAGGAGTAATCCAAGGTCTCCAGCCTGGCCAGGGTTTCCGGGTTATTTTCCACGATAACCACGGGGAGACCCCGCTGGGTGAGCTGGCGGGCAACGATCTCCCCGATGCGGCCGAAGCCGCAGATGATATAGTGGTCACTAAGTTTCTTAAGTCGCTTCAGCAATCTTCGCTTCCCCAACGCTTCGCGGATTTCCCCTTCCACCACCACCCGGGCCAGGGCGGTGACGATGTAGAACATGACCCCCATGCCCGACAGGATGAGCACAATATTGTACACCTGGCCGGCCCGGGACAGGGGGTGCACCTCCCGGTAGCCCACGGTGGACAGGGTGGTCACCGTCATGTAAAGAGCATCGAAAAAGGTCCAGCCTTCGATCCAGACAAAACCCAGGCTGCCCAGCACCAGCAGGGCGGTTAGCGCTCCGGCCAGGGTCAGAACTTTGCGCAGCGTGATCATGCCGGCGGCCCGGGCGCGGCCAGGGTTGCATTTCCAGGATGGTTATCCGAAAATCCCAGGCAATAAAGGGACCTCAACCTTCTTACCTTCCTCCGCGGGTCAAAAAGCTTTCGAGGTATCTTACCACAAAAGGGGCCGCGGTTCAGGAAAGAAATTTTATATGCGGCAGGGAGTTGGGAAATGTCAGGAGAGACCTGGTGGCACAGGCTTTCCAGCCTGTGTGAAAAGTTCATGATTTATGCAGAGTTAACCACAGGCCAGAGGCCTGTGCCACTAGAATTTTTCGGGTTTGCCTGGCATTTCGATATTTTTGTAAGGGGTTGGGGGAAGGGGGCAAGGGCTTTTGCCCTTGGCCCCGTTTCCCCAAAAAAAATTCTGATATGAAGACGAACTTGGGAATCGAAATAAAAAGCGAAGGGGCGGGAAATTCCCGCCCCTGGCATAATCTAGGAGGTAACTTTTCTTTATTCCTGCACCAGCGCCTCCGCCACGAAAGCATCGGTTATTAGTACATTGAAATACTTGCCCTTCAAACAGGCCCGGATCGCCTCCTTCTTCTCCAGCCCCCCGGCCACCGCGATGAGGTAGCGGTTTTCTTTGGCCGCGGCCTTCTGGAGTTCCGGCGCAGTGACCCCCACGATGCGCTTGGTCAAGGCCCCCAGGTCCGCATCTTTGTCGTCGATCATGGCCTTGCCTTTGGCGTTGATGGGGGTGTGGTTGATCTCCGCCACCACCCCCTTGGCCGCCAACTGCTCGGCGCTCAGCCCCAGTTCCTGGGAAGCCAGGGCCATGAACCCCGGCTTGGCTTCGGCCAGGTAGCCGATGGCCAGGAGCATGATGTCCACTTCGCCGATTTCCTTATAGATTTTCAAGAGGGCCGGATTGGCCTTTATCTGATTTTCATATTCCTTACGAGAGGTCACCGGCATGGAGGGCAGGTTGTAGGCCTCGGCGTCGGGGTACTTGGTGCTCATCATGCCCACTAACGCATTGGCAGTCAGCCCCGGCATGGTGAAGATGCGGGTCAGGGACAGGGGGTAGATCTTGGGGGCCGCCAGGCGCTCCGGCTCCAGGTAGGTCACCAGGTAATAGAGGGTCTTGCCGCAGGAGATGCCGATTTTGGCGCCTTCCCAGGCAATTTCTTCCAGGTAGTGGGCCCCTTCCCGGGCGATGGTCTTCTGAATGGCGTCGAAGTCCTTGAGGCCCGGGTCCACCACCCGCACTTCCCGGAGGTGGGGATAGAGGCTCTGCAGCTTGTCCTCCAGGTCGCTGCGCCTTGGGATGGCGGATTTTTCAAAAATAAAAGCCATGACCTGGGGCAGGGTGGTGTATTCCATTTCATGAAGGCCCAGGCGGTGGGGCTCGAAGGGACCGTGGCGCCGCATGTAGTTGGCCACGCGGTTGGCTTCCTTCCGGGCTTCGTCGAAAGCGACATCCGAGAACAGGTCCACCGGGCCGAGGAGCTTGCCGTGGCAGAGCTGGTAGCCCGCGGCAATGACCCGGGGCGGGCCGTCAAAGCGGATGGGACGGGCGTCTTTGAAGCCTACCGGCATCAGGGGGCCGTGGTGGGAGCCCCGCATCCAGCCTTCCACCAGGTGGGGGAACGCGAAAGGCTCCAGCACTTCGCCCACCGCGGGGAACCCGCTTTGGGCGCGGATAACCATCACCGGGTCGTCTTTACCCACGTACCGCCCGGCGATTAAGCCCAGCTTCTGGGATGAGGCCACTGCGGCCTGTTCATTATCCTTTTTGCGATAGATGCCCTCGATGACATAGCGGCCCGAGGCACCGATCAAAACCAGGAGGTCGTACATGTCTTCGGGGCAGGACAGGATCCACTCCTTGTGTTCTATGACGTCCAGGACCCGGAAGCGGAAGCCCCGGTGCATGGAGGGGTCGATGACCAGCCCGGCGGTGTTGAAGGGGTCGCCGAACATGCGGAACAGCGGCAGGTTCCAGGCGCCGGGAGAAGTTTTATCCGCCATAAAAATAATAATGGGCTCGCTCTTACGTTCCACGAAGCTCATTTCCGCCACGCCGGGGCCCATGCCTTTCACATTGCCACTAAAAGCGTCGGCCAGCATGTCCTGGCCGGCCCCGTAAAGCTTCAGGCGCTTGGCCAGTTCCGTGAGGTCGAGGAAGGTGTCCCAGGCGAATTTATGGATTTTCTCATCTTCTTCCCCCCGGTGGTGGGTCATGATCAGCTCCACGTCATCCCCCACGTGGAGCACCTGGCCGTCCACCAGGAACCCTCGATCCACCGCGTCCTGAACGTGCTTCTTGGCCAAGTCGATCATTTCCGGATGGCTGGTGCAGTGCCCCACCCATCCTCCCACGTCCGCCTTAATTACCGATAAGGTAATTTTTTTCTCACTCATATTCTGTCCTTTCAGGGGGTATGTAGCTAGAAATCTTAGGAAATAGTAAAAGCCGAGTTTTGGACAAAGGTTTACTACCTATCATTTCTTTTCTAATACGTCAGGGCGGACAAATCAACCATTTAATCCATTTTAAACCGGGAAATTTTGTCAGAGTCAGGGGCCGGGGGCAATTGGGGTAATTCTGCTCCGAAAAGTTGTTTTGGGGGAGGGCAGGGAGTGGTGGCACAGGCGTCTCGCCTGTGAAAGCTCCCTGGCCGTCCCCCCCCCCAAATTATCTTTATCATGCTTTATGGGTGAGCCGAAGGCTCAGGCGCGACCGTTTGGATAATTGCGGCCCGCCATCAATTTCTTTGTCAGATGCCGGGAGGTTGTGGTAAACAATTAGCCATGCGCGCCGTTGCTTGCATCTCCTGGCTTCTCCTGAGCGCCTTAATCGCCGGGGTTTGCGGCTGTCTGCCGCCCCGGCCCGCCCCCCCTCTTCCCGGAGTCACCCTGCAGCCGGGACGGTACCTGGAAGCCTTTTATCGGGACCCGGAATTTGTCCCGGAGCGGAACGCTTTCCTCCTGGAACCCTTTACGGTGGAAGTGGGCTTGGGCATTAGTGCGGATACCTTTCAGAACATGTTTCAGGAGGAACTGCGCAAGGCCTGGGAGGCCAACGGCCTGACGCTGAAGGCTCTGGAGGACGCTTGCCGGGTTTCGGGCGCCGTGCACCGGGTGAGCTTCAGCGGCAGCGTTTATCGGTTTTTACTGGGCAAGATCTCTGCGGACCTGTCCGTTTCCGGGGCCATCACCCAGGGGGAAAAGACCCGGTTTGCTTTCCAGGACCGGATTCATATCACCACCCCGGTGAAACCGGGCCGGGCCGCCCCCAAGGAGACGGAACTCCTCCTGCGCCAGGCAATTCAGGAATTTGCCGCCCACCTGCTCAACGAACTCCTGCTTCAGGGACTCCCGCCGGCGGAAGGCTGAATGTCTCCAAAGACCCGGACAATGAGACGGGACCGGGCCGCGGAGGTGGTGAACAACTCAATGACCCCGGCATAGCGCCCGCCCTGTTGCCGTTTGTTTCTCACTTCCAGGACGTAAACTTTGTTGGGCACTTCCGGCTTGAGGCTGATCTCCACGTCGGTGGGGGGCAGACTGGTGCGAAATTCCACGATCTGCCAGGGCACCGTGAGGTTGGAGATAAACCGCACCTGGCCCTTGAGGTCGTCCGTGGCCGCGCCCTTGAGGCGGACGATGTGGCTGGGCTTGATCTCGATGATGGGCCGGGCCTCGCCTTTCATGATCAGGTCGAATTCCCGGCGCTCCGGATCGTTGGTGTAAACCTTGGTGCGCTTGGCGAATTGCCGCAGCACCGAAAAAGCATCAATGGTCAGGGTGATTTTCCCCTGGGCCCCGGGGGGAATCTGTTTGTCGTAATCCACCGCGGTGCAGGCGCAGTCCGGGTCGATGTATTCAATGGCCAGGGGAGCATCCCCGGCATTGTGAACCACGAAGGTGTGGCTCAGTTTCACGTCTTCCGACACCAGGCCGAAGTCGTGGGTGTTTTGGGGGAGGGAAACTTTAGGGGCTGGCGCCGCGGCCACCCCCGCGGTGCACGCGGCAGAAATCGCCGCAACCAGTACGATTATGTTCATGGGTTTGAGAAATTGACGGCTAATCCTCATGGCTTTTCCTAAAGTGGAAATTTGGCGGCGTGGCGCCGTGACCAATAGCTGCGGACCTAAGGCTTCCAGACAGTTGCTTATTAGGACGCTGGACCAAGTTTTTCATCATTATAACCTCTGACAAGGGAGGAGTGAAAGGGCATTAGAAGCAGAAGGGGACGCGAGGAGCTTCTCCGGAAGGCGGCCCCAGCAGAGGCCGCCTTGATTTCCCACCTATGAGGAGGGTTTCATTTGACCGACATTACTTTCAGAAAGTCTCTCCCAGGTATGGGACTGTTTCAGCCTCGATCCCGGGGGAAGTTGTCCCGATAATTAATGATGGCCGCCTTGCCCCTGGTGGCCGCCCTGCCCCTGATTTTTTTGGGAGAGCAGGCGCCCGGCTTGCCAATTAAAAGACCGTTGACGTCAATGTTGTCCAGATAAATAAAATCCGGCTCCTCTGGCAACGGCACATCGTCAAAGAAGATGGTGACGCTGTTCACTGTGTGGTTGAGGGGGATGGAAGTGCCATCGGCGCCAGCAAGGGAAGTGAAACGCACCCGGGTCCAGTCGGCCGAGTAGGGTGGAAGTCCCCTGGGGTACCGCCAGGTTATGAGTCTGGCCGTCGGCGGTGACCACCTGGAGACGAGGAGAGGTGGCGGTGACGCGGCCGTCGTTGCGGTAGTCAAACCCCAGTTCGGTGATGGTCAGGCCTTTCACTCCGTTTATCATCGCCCCCGGCTGGGTGTCAGCGGGCGCGGCCGCGGTTTTCTTAAAAAACAGAGCATGGCCGGCCTTTCCCGCGTCCGGCAGGCCCTGACGTTTCACCCAAGCTGCTGCGGCCAACCCTTGTTCAGTCGGGGGATTCAATAGAAAAGGCTGGACCTTCAGTTTGATCTTGCCGGGTTTATTAGGCATGTGGGGTTGGGACATGGGGCCGGCCCAGGCCAGAACCGCCACAGACAAGGCCAGCATCGCCACCAGGAGGATGGTAATGGTTTTCTTCATAGCTGCGCTCCTTCTTGTTTAAATTTAACTTGGAGTTTTGTAATGGTTACCCGTCGGAACCACCAGGGCTAACCTGATGATCCCAGGCTTGAAGTCCTGAAATCGGCTTGACTGGCGCAAATCCCAGGAAATTGAACGAACCGGGCAATCCAGGGCTGCAATTTAGACAGTATTAAGGCCGGTTTCATAAAGGTTAGGCTTAGAGAATGGCCTGCAAGGGCAAATTAAGCCTGGGGCGGGTGAAAAATAGAAGTAGGGAAAATCCTTGTCGCGATTTCCAGAGGGGCCGATGAGTAAGGTATTTCTGCGAAGCTGAGAATAAGTTGAGGTCCGGTGGTGAGGAGGAGTGCATGGCAAAAGCACACCGGGCACTGGTCATTGCCCGGATGGCATAATGCTTCCTCGGCTGCCACCAGGAGCAGCGGGAAGAGCATGGCCAGCAAGACCATACCCCACTTCGCCAGAGTATGTTTTCTCATCCTTTTCATACTCGGTCACTATAGTATCCCAGCCCTTTTGTGATGTCAAGCCCATTTTACGAATGAGCAAAGCTAACCTTGCCTCATCCCCTAAGAGACGGAAATTCACCTGAAATTAAGACCGCTTTCGGGGGAATTCATAGCATGAACGCCGTTTTTTGGGTAAAAAACGACTTGAAGGCGACTGGCCCTCAAAATTTCATGAAAAGAGTTCGTAGCATTTACGGATAACATGTTCATGATGATCGAAAGTGTAAAGCAAGATAACTGCGGGAAAATATCCCTCTTTAAAAAATATTCCCTGTATTTTCCAGGGGATTTGTTAAATAATAGACTTTATGTAGCCGGGGAATATTAAGCCGGGCCGGAGCATGAGTGGCGAAATCATCACCGCATTGGAAGGACTCAGCGGACCGCGTCCTGGTTTACTGGCTGATTACTGATCACTGATCACTGGTCACTGGTCACTGATTTTCAGGGGGGATTTGCCCATGACTCCCAGGAGCCGGGTGCACCGCCAGACCAAAGAAACAGACGTGGAACTGGAACTGGAACTGGACGGCCGGGGGGAGGCCGCCATCGCCACCGGCATTCCCTTCCTGGACCACATGCTCCACCTGTTCGCGGCCCACGGCTACTTTGACCTGAAGGTCGCGGCCGCCGGCGACCTGGAGGTGGACCAGCACCACACCGTGGAAGACGTGGGCATCTGTCTGGGGCAGGCTTTTCGGGAGGCCCTCCAGGTCAGAAAAGGGTTTCGCCGCTTCGGCGAAGCCCAGGTGCCCATGGACGAGGCCCTGGCCCGGGTGGTGGTGGATTTGAGCAACCGCCCCTATCTCCATTTCGATGTGAAGTTTCCCCCGGGAACCGCGGCCCTGGACCCCCAACTGGTGAAAGAGTTCTGGCGGGCCGTATCCGTCCACGGGGGCATGACCCTGCACATCCAGGTGCCTTACGGAGAAAATACCCACCACGTCATCGAGGCGGTGTTCAAGGCCGCGGGCCGGGCTTTGGATAGGGCCACCCAAATCGAACCCCGGGCCCAAGGCGCGCCCTCCACCAAGGGGGTTCTTTAAATGATTGTGGGGGAGGGCCAGGGAGCGCGGCTTCCTGCCCTCCCCCACACCCCCTCCCAACCCTTTAAGTGGGGTGAGCTGGCCCACCGAAATATCTTTACCTTCTGCCATGAGATTCCTCAACGCCTTGGTCCTGGCTTTTTTCATGGTGTTCGGGGCCTTGCTCCCGGTCATGGCCGCGGAATGGGTCCCGGAAATCTATCTGCGGGGGCTGGATCAGGCCAGTCAAGGCAAATATTCCCAAGGCAAAAAAATATTCCAGGAAATACTGGCGTCGGACCCGTTTTATGACAGGGCGGTGCGATGCCTCAAGATCATCGACGACCTGGAAAGCCGCAAGATAACCGACGACACGGCCTCCCACCTCTTCAAGGGTCTATCTCACTATTATCGGGACAGGTTTCCGGAGGCATTGGCCGAAGCCGACCTGGCTTTGAAGATCAATCCCCGATACGCCCGGGCCTATAACGTCCGGGGAGGGTTTTATTACGGAACGGCCAAGTATGACCAGGCCATTGCCGACTTCGACCGGGCCTTGGAGATAGACCCGGCATTCGCCGTGTCTTACTATAACCGGGGTTGCGCTTTTTTGCAGATCAGGCAATATGACCGGGCCAAGGCGGATTTTGACCGCGCCGTGGAGTTGGAGCCGAAATACTATAGCGCCTACCACAACCGGGGCATCCTTTATTTCCAAAAGGGGCAGTATTTTTGGGCCTTGGCGGACTTTAACCGGGCCTTGGAAATACATCCCAAACTGCCGGAAGGCCATCTGAACCAGGCCCTGACCTTTGAGGAAGTGGGTAAAGAACAAGAGGCGGTAGCGGCCTACAAGAAATTTCTCCAATACGCCACCCCCGCCCATACCCGGGAAGTTGAATATGCCCGCAAAAGGCTTGGAGTTTTGGAGAAATAGTGTGTGCGGGCATGGCACACTGATTAATGGTTGTGTGTCATCCACACCCACGAAAGTTTTATTCGTTAAATGAAGTATAATTTTAACTTATCAAAACATGATGTACAATAATTCTTAAGATTGAGAGCATGTATATACTTGTCTTTAATATTTTCTTTATAATAATATTCTCCAGGAATTATTTCTTTATCGCAATTTGAACAAAAATGAAACTTTATAGCTTTAGTCATCTTCAATATTTTGAGACAATCGTATTTACTTACCATATAAATGTGTCCTATCCTGAGCTTTTAGTAATTTGCCCAACACCATCTTATGAAAATTCCTCAAAATAATCAGTATTTATCTTCTTAACTATGTAATTTGCGGTTTCATAAACGCCAATATCATGGTCAATCATAAATTGGGCAAGCTCTTCTCCATCTATCAAGACTATCTTTTTCTCTATATTTTTTACATAATCTCTGGCATCTTGAGAAAATTTCGATGTTGTTATCATTACTCCTTTATTCGCTCTCTTGCCCATTAAACTACCTGCAAAAGCCTGAACGATTGGTCTTCCAACATTATTCTCCCATCTTTTAGCTTGAATATAGACAACATCAAGGCCGAGTTTATCCTCCTTTATTATCCCATCTATACCACCATCCCCGCTTTGACCCACAGCTTGTCCGGCGTCTTTTCTTGAGCCGCCATAACCCATAGAAACTAATAAATCAACCACAAGATTTTCAAAGAATTTTGGTGAACAACTTTTGACTTTATCCAAAAGTTCTTTAGCTAATTCTTGTCTTAAATTGTTATAACTATCCTCCAGATTTTCTTCTGGGGTTTTCATGATTTCTTCTGAAGAGTTATCTTTTGTGTCATTTGTGCTCGACCTTCTTGTAGTGCGAAATGTCTTGAATTCTTCAAATTGATCTAAGAATTTTATATTAATTTCTTCGGGTTTTTTAGAAAGAACATTTAAACCACGTTTTGTAATCTTTACTTTCGCTTTACCTACTGATTCAACTAATGAAGCTTTTTTAAAATAAGTCCTAGTCCATTTTACTCTATTTGCATGTCTTGTGTCACGACCGCTTGGGACCAGTTCATTTTTATCTTCATTTGATAGATTGAAATAATTCGCCAATCGTTCGATTAATTCATTTATCGAATGTTCTTTCTTGTCTTTAACTATCTCGAGAAAGGGGAGAAAGTATTTCTGGAATTCAGGGACTGACATGGTTTTTCACTTCCGAGAATAATACCTTATAAAAAATTAACTTTTTAAGTCACATTGCCACAAGATGTATGGATTTGTCAAGGAATCTGGGCTCACCCCCTTGCCTTTTCACCCAAGGATGCTTATTAATATGATTGCCAGGACGTCCAGTCTGAGCAATCGGTAAGGTCAGGGGTTGACGGCCAAGAGGTTGCGCCCCTGAAGGGTAGGGTCGCCCGCCGGACTGGACTTCACGGCAACCTGCTTTGGCCCTGAGCAAGAGTAGGCCTTGACCCAAATTTTCACCAAGGGGCCGGCTGGGCGCTGATTGCCGGAAGCGGCAATAGATGCCCGCTCTGTTACCGAAGCAGTGGGTGTAGCCACGGAACCTATCGGACCTTGGTCCGGCCACTCTCCCGTTGAGAGGAAGGAAACGGTTTCGTGGTCCTGGGAAGCCGGGGAATCTTTTCAGATGACCCTTTTTGAAGTTGGTTAACTGTATCCCCGGCTTCCCTTTTCATTTTGGCCCCCCCGGTTTTTCCTCCTAATCATGCCAAGCAGTTCTTGTAGGTGCGCTTTATGTACCATTAATCTGTCCTAAGAAATTTGGTAGCACAGGCTTTCCAGCCTGGGCGCAGGCTTTTCATGCTGTATGGGTGAGCCGAAGGCGCATGTTTAACTTCTTTTATAACTCAAGTTTCGCACCCTTTGCGAAGGGGAACGACTTGAAAACCCTGGAGTCGATTTCAGAACCATGCCGAAATCGCCAAGCTTTTTTTCTGCAGCCGCAGCCTTTAGGCTGCGTGAGACGCTCCAGAGAAGAGGAAAGTGGTTTTGCGCAGGCTGAAGCCTGCGGCTACATTTTTGGGCGTTTCAATAATACCTGAAGTGCATCGGCGGGAAACAACTACTGCCTTTATAAAATTGGGGTGCGAAACTTGAGTTTTATAAGTTCGTTGCCCCCTCGATGAAAAAATGTGGGATAGTAGTCCCAAGCTGTCCAGGCACAGGCTGGAAAGCCTGTGCCACCAATACGAGGAACAAAGAGTCAGGGTGAGCTAGATAGGTTTTGCTCCGGCCCCCGGATCGTGGTAATAATTGTTCTTATTTAATCTGAAGATTACGGGATATTAAGGCCTTCCTGGCCATCAGAGGCAGCTATGGAACGGAGGGAGTTCTTGCGGCGGCTGGGCGTCGCTCTGGCCGCGGGGTGGGCTTGGGGGAGGGCGGCCTGGCCGGTGAGCGCCCTGGCCGAGGCGCCGGAGATTCGCCTCGCCTTTCTGGCCGATTCTCACCTGAAAAATGGCGACGCCCGTCAGCCCGAAGCCCGGGCGTTGGCCCGGGCGGTGGGGGAAATCCGCAATCTCCAACCCCGGCCGGATTTGGTCCTTTTTGCCGGGGATTTGGCTCACAATGGCAATCCCCCGGCCCTGGCCCTGGGCCGGGAAATTATTTCGGACCTGCCGGCCCCGGTGTTGATGGTCCGGGGGGAAGGGGACGGCAGCCCGGAGAGCAGCCATTGGCCGCGGCTCTTTGGGAACTCATGGTTTCTCCGCACCCATAAAGGCGTGAACTTTCTGGGCCTTTATACGCACCCTTGCCGCTCCCCCCACGGCCCGGCCTTTGCGCTGGGAGAGAATCAGATTGCCTGGCTGGGCCGGGAATTGGCCCGCCTGGACCCTGCCGCGCCCCTAATAGTCGTGTCCCACGCGCCCCTGACCCCCATCTTCCACCCCTGGGGGCAGTGGACCCGGGATGGGGAGCGACTGGCGCCGCTTTTGGTTCGCTTTCGCCACGCGGTTTATCTCCATGGCCACATCCACCAGACAGGTGTCAGGTTTCAGGTTTCAGGTTTCAGGTTTCGGGGAGAAGGAATTGGAAGCCTCAATCTTTTAACAGAAAACAGAAAACAGAAAACAGAAAACTCAATCTCCCTTCCCGCCACGGCCTGGCCTCTGCCCTCGCCCCTCCAGGGAACCCCCAAGGCCCTCAGCCCCGGACTCGGCCCCCAGGGCTGCGGCTGGGCCATGATCTCTCTCCACTCCCAATCCTGGCAATTCCAGCCCCAGGTCTGGACCGCATGAGCGAAAATATTCTTTTTCACAAGAAAAAAGGGCACCTTAGCGCGTGCCCTTTCTATATGGTGGAGGGGAAGTTAGTCAATCAATAAGGCAGCTTTAAAAATCGTCAGTTACTCCCCTTACTCTCCGCAGTTCTCCGCCTCATAGAGGCGGTTCAGAACGCCGGTGCAGTAAGTGGACCAGTCCAGCCATTCCACTTCTTCCACCAGGCCCAGTTCGAACAATTCCCGGGACTCACTGCTGGCGATGGGGTCTTGCCCCCCCGCGGAGAGCCGGTACATCCTTTCCACTTCCCGCTTGGCCGCCCGTAGAATAGCCTTCCTTGTTAACCTGAACTTAGTAACCGTGCCCATCGTCCCACCTCCCGGGGAAAACTGACCCTGTCCTCTGGAGGAGGGAACGCTGCGCCCGTTACATGGGGATCGTCCTCCCCGTCCAGAGTTGAAACGCCTTACCGTCGCCCCTGGGTATTTGGGTTAACCCGCTCATGGACAAAAGTAGAATCAGTTTTTGGATTCTGGTTTTCTTTTAATCTATATTATCTATATATGATACAAAATTCCCTGTCAATAGCCTTTTCCAGATACCCTTGGATTTTCTTCAATCCGGCAAGGCTGCCACTGCCGGGGGGGCTTCCGGGGGGCTGGTCCGGGAGACCGGCAGTTCTTCCACGATCTCTTCCAAACGGACGATGAGAGGAGGCAAGGTGCGGGGGTCAACTGCAGAAACGGCCACGCCGTGGTGCATCCGGCACTGGAGGGCCGCCAAATTGGCAGACGCCAGGTCCATCTTGTTGAAGACCTTGAGCACCGTCTTGTCCTGGAGGCCCAGGGAGGCCAGGATGTCGTCCACCGCGGCCATCTGCTCCTGAACCCGGGGGTTGCTCAGGTCGATGACGTGAATGAGGAGATCCGCCTCCTCCAACTCCTCCAGGGTGGCCTTGAAGGCTTCCAGGAGATTTTTGGGGAGATTCTTGATGAAGCCCACGGTATCGGTGATAATCACTTCCCGCTCCCGGGGAAACCGGAGGCGGCGGCTGGTGGGGTCCAGGGTGGCGAAGAGGCGGTCCTCGGCCAGCACCTGGGCGTGGGTTAGGGCGTTGAACAGGGTGGATTTGCCGGCGTTGGTGTAGCCGATGATGGAGAGCACCGGCAGCCGCAACCGCCGCCGGGGCTGGCGCCGCTCCTGCCGCTCGGCCCGCACCCGGCCCAGGTCCTGCTGGAGGCGGTGGAGGCGCTCCTGGAGGCGGCGCTTGTCGATCTCCAGCCGGGTTTCCCCCGGCCCCCGGCCGCCGATGCCCCCGGTCAAGCGGGACAGGGCGTCATCCCGGCCCCGGAGCCGGGGCAGGAGGTACTTCACCTGGGCCATTTCCACCTGGAGTTTGCCTTCCCGGCTGCGGGCCCGCTGGGCAAAGAGGTCCAGGATGAGCTGGGTGCGGTCGATGACCTTGATCTCGGTGAAGTCGGTGATGGAGCGCACCTGGGAAGGGGAAAGTTCGGCGTCGAAGACCATCAGGTCGGCCCCCGACTGGAGGGCCTGGATGACCAGCTCCGTGAGTTTCCCCTTGCCCATGAGGAAGCGGGGGTCGAACCGGGGGCGGCGCTGGATGAGGGTGGCGGCCACCTCCAGGCCGGCGGAGCGGGCCAGTTCGGCCAGCTCCGCCATGGAATCTTCCGCCGCGGCTCTGCTGGGCCCGGTGACGCCGATGAGGATAGCCCGCTCCCGGGTCTTGCCGGCGCCGTCCGACCCGGACCGGGCGAATTCCGCTTCCAGGGAGGAGATGAGTTCGTCGAAATCCAGGGCCAGGCCGGTGACGTGGGGGGCTTCCAGGATGGTCCAACTGCGGCCGTCCTGGGGTTGGGGGAGGAGGTGGGCTGCCTGGATGCGGCCCGGCAACCCCTGGGGGCCCACGGTGAGCGCGGCCACCGCGTCCAGGCGCAGAAAGGCCAGGTCCATGAGATCGTCCTGACTCAAAGGGCTTAAATCCAGGTGGGTGTGGATGAGGCGCAAGCCCTTGAGACGGCCCCGAACGCCCCGCTCCCGGGGGAGGGGAGGGATGAACAGACCTCGGGCGTCACCCACGATGACCTGGATGATGCTGCCCTGCCGGTCAATCATGACCCCCACCTGGCGGTGCAGGTCATGGGAGATTTCCGTGAGATGGCGCGCCAGCTCCGGGGTCACCAACTGGGCCGGGGGCACCCGGCGCCGGTAAAGGCGCTCCAGTTGGCGGTACTGCTGGGCTTTTAAACCGGTGAGATTGCCTAAGGGGCGGTGGATATTCTCAACTCCTTTACAATTAATATTATATCAAATTCGGCCTAATATGGGAATTATCGCTCCCTAGTCTCAATTAAACTAAGCTCCCATCATCAATCGGGCCAGGCCGCGGCCACATCCAGAACCACTTGCGCTCCCGCTTCCCGGGCCGCCTTAAGTTCGGGACTGTCCCACCCTCGGTTCCAAACCAGGGTGAATAGTTCATCGGACACCGCCAGGAGCGAAGCCATGGCCACGCCCCGATATTTCCCCACGGTGAACAGCGCGGCCGTCTCCATTTCAATGGCCAGTTCGCCCAACCCTTGATATCGGCGGACATAGTTTACGGTTTCCCGATAGATGGCGTCAACGCTCCTGATTTTGCCCTCATGCCAGGGGATTCCGGTCAGGGCAGTGCGGGCCTTTAATAGTTCCAAAAGCACCGGGTCAGGAGTGGATTTGGATTTATGGCGATAATACCGGGAAGTGCCATCCCCGACCATGGCGGAAGCAGGCACCATCAGATGGCCTATCCTGACCCGGGAGTTAAGGGAGCCGCACCATCCCAAGGTAAGGATCATGCGAGCATTCATGGCGATGAGATTCTCTATGACCATAACCGCGTAAGGCGCACCTACTACCGGGCCGACAACAGTGACGGACATCCCTTTCCAGGAACCCACCCCGATGGAACAATCCCAGATCCCTTCCCCGCTTCGGTCGGCATTGGTTAAGTTGCAGAGAAGATCGACATCCAGGGGTGAAAAAGCCAGGATCACCCTCGGGGCAATCTGGCGGTTGGGGGGGACAGGATAAACAATGGCCCGGTCCCCCTTCCCGGCCTGACTGCTGGAAGCGGTTAAAGTGAAATGGCTTACCAGAACTGCGGCAATGACCAGGAAAAGAATCAGACGTCGGGCCATTTGGGGATTCCTCCCTTACTGGAGATCAGTCCTGTTGCCGGTCCAATTACCAAAGATTTCCGCTAACCCGGTGGTGACGAGGTCAATAGGGGGGCCGGTCGCACCCGGCGGCCATCAAGGTGCACAGCCGCCGCCGAGCCGGGCTGAAAGTCGTTGAGATTGCCTAAAAGGCAGTGGATGGATACGGTTTCCGGTTTCTGGTTAAATGACTAAAACAGGGTTAATCAATGAGATAAACGCCAGATTTATAGGCTCTCCGTTTATCAGAAATGAGCCTAAGTTTATTACAGACGATTTTGAAATCTTAATGCAGGAGTTGCAAGGAAAACTTTCATATCACCTGTCCGATAGTCTTCATAGTTTCCACCAGCCCCGGCTGGAGCACGTCCGCCAGGGCCAGGTGGAGGCCGGCTCCGGCTAGGGCGGCCAGGCAGGTCTGGTCCAGTTGGGGCGGGTAGACCTTTCGCCGGCCGCTGCGGAGGTTGGACAGCCCCGCCATGGTGCGGGCCGGTTGGAGAAAAACCGCGCCCCCGGCCAGGAGGCGCACGGTTTTGACCACTGCCTTGATCTGGTCAAAGGCGTCGGGCCAGCTCAGGTGGGGGAACACCGGGTCGAAAATCAATTGTTCGTGGGGCACTCCGGCGGCCAGGGCGCGCTCTTGCAGTTCCACGGCTAAGGCGATCTTGCCCTCCAGGGTGGGCGCCACCCGGGATTTTTCATCCAGAAGCAGGAGCACTAAATCTGTGCCATGATCGGCGGCCAGAGGCAGGATTTCCCGAAGTTTTTCCTCCTCCAGGGTGCAGGCGTTGAGGATGGGTTTATCCCGGCATGCGGCCAGGCCTAAGGCCAGCACCCGGGGCTGGAGGCTGTCCAGGATGAGGGGAAGGGAGGAGACCTCTTGCACCGCGGCCACCATGAATGCTATGCGGTCGGCGCGGCGGGGTGAAAGATAGCCGGGGTTAATATCCAGATACGCGGCCCCGGCCAGCTGGCAGCGCCGGGCCAAATCTTGGATCGGGTAGGGGTCCAGCCGGGCCAGGGCGTCGGCCACCACCGGATTGGCGGCAGTTAGATTGTCCGCGGCAACAATCACTTCTTCTCCGTGCGATTCCCGAGGGCGGCCCGGGCCTGGTCCAAGGCCTCGAAGCCGGCGTCGCGCCGGGATTTCAGCCGATGTTTTTCCATTTGCCGCTCCCGGTCATCCTGGAGAAAGGGGAGATTGGCCCGGGCGATGTGATAGGCGCCCAGGAGCGCGCCGCCCAGAAGTTCGCAAGCCACCTGCAGATCGGAAATGAGGTGAAACCGGCATTTATTGCCGACGGCGACCAGCAGTTCCAGCCCCTGTTGGGCCTGGGCCATGATCTCTCCAGGACATTGCACCGCCTGGCGCACTGCCATTGCCAACACTGCTGCATCATCTGCGGCCCGAGCCCGGGTCAGTTGGAAATAAGCCCGGACGTCCCTGTCCTGCAAGTCGGCCAGGTTGCGGGCAATTTCCTGGACCTCTTGCCAGGTCTTTTCCCAAAAAGCGCCTGATTCCCCAGGGTTTCGGGGGCGCTGATATTCCAGGCGCACCACCTTTTCCATCAGGGCCAGGGCCACCCTGGCCCCAAAGGCCGCCGCGGCCCCGCCGCCAGGGTCCGGCTGGGGCCGGGCCAGTTCTTGCAGAAATGAAGGACTCATGGCTATCTTATATAAATTTGGGCGGGGTAAAACAATGGGGCAGCCCAATGCTGTCCATCAAGGATTTTGCCGCCACGGACATCCTGGCGCAATTAAAGTGTCGCCGCAGGCTTCAGCCGGCGCCGGCGCAGGCTGGAAAGCCTGTGCCACCAGACTATGCGACTACTGTAATAATCCCGAATTGTCACCCTGAGCGAAGTGAAAGGACCGGAGACCGAAGACGGGAGACCGGGTTTTTTCCCCGTCCCCAGGTCCTAGATTCTGCGCCGCCTACGGCGGCGCAGAGTGACAAAAATTAACCAGCTATTCCCACTTGGCGCACTTTTGCAGCAGCCTCAGGTTATGTCGAAGTCCCGCGGCGGCTGCCGAAGGATAATTCAGATTAGATTTTACGGCGGAACTATCTTATAATGCGACCCGGAAGCCTGAGTATTTAAATGAAAAAATGTAGTTACGGAGAGTCCATGCCCAGGTTTAAAAAGAAAAGATCCCAAAAAGTGGGTCTGCCTCCGGGGACCCTGGTCTATACCGGCGAAAAGGTGTTGGTGAAACCCCGCATCACGGTCATGGACTATGATGAGAATAATCTTTATGAAACCGAGTTGACCACCTTTGAAGGATGCCTGGTCTATAAAAATAAGCCTACGGTGACCTGGATCAACGTCAACGGCATTTCTCACATCCCCAACCTGGAAAAGCTGGGAGAATGTTTCAATTTACATCCCCTGGTGCTGGAAGACATCCTGAACATCGACCAGCGCCCGAAAATTGAGGACTATGACGATTATTTGTTCATCGTGGTAAAAACTATACGTTACGACGAAAGTACTAATGAGATAGTGGCGGACCAGATAAGTTTAATTTTGGGGAATAACTACGTAATCTCCCTGCACGAAAATAACGTTGAGATCTTTGATGTCATCAAGGAGAGGCTTCGCACCGCCAAAGGCCGAATCCGCAAGGCCGGAGCCGATTATCTGGCTTACGCCTTAATTGACTTCATCGTGGATAATTACTTCATCGTCCTGGAGAAGTTTGGTGAAAATATCGAGTTCGTGGAAGATGAAGTGGTGAAACAGCCCACCCCCCAGACCCTATCTTTCATTCACAAGGCCAAAAATGACATGATTCTCTTGAGGAAATCCATGTGGCCCCTCCGGGAGGTGGTGAGCCGCCTGTCGCACCGGGAGTCCCCCCTCATTATCGAGGCCACTTCCGTTTATTTCAGGGATGTATACGATCATGTCATTGTGGCCATTGACACGGTGGAGACCAACCGGGACATTCTGTCGGGGATGCTGGACATTTATCTCTCCAGCGCCAGCAATAAACTGAACGAAATCATGAAGGTCCTGACCATCATCGCCACCATCTTCATGCCCCTCACCTTTCTGGTCGGGGTTTACGGCATGAACTTCAAGCATATGCCGGAACTGGAATGGCCCTATGGATACTATACCGTCTGGGGAGTTTTGATCACCGCGGCGCTGTCCATGGTTTTGTATTTCAAGAGGAGAAAATGGTTTTGAGCCGGTGGCGCTTTATTGCCTTGTTTGCGGCTGCTGGAGTGATTATAGGTAAATTTACGGATTGCCCGTAACTAGTCGATTTAGTCAGCAGTTCGCTAATAAGGAGGATAAACCATGGCCGCCAGGGTGGGAAAGCCGGCTCCGGATTTTGAGGCCAGGGCCTATGTGAATGGGGACGTTCAGACGGTAAAGCTCGCGGAATACCGGGGCCAATGGGTGTTGCTCTATTTTTACCCCGGGGACTTCACCTTTGTCTGACCCACGGAATTGACGGCAGTTGCCGCCAAATACCCGGAACTCAAGGCCCTGGGGGCGGAAGTCCTGGCAATCAGCGTGGACAGCCCTTATTCCCACAAGGTGTGGCAGGAAACGGAGCTGTCCAAGATCATCCCCGGGGGGCTGCCTTTTCCCATGCTGTCCGATCCCGGCGGAGTCATCGGCCAGCAGTACCTGGTGTACGACGAGGAGGGAGGGGTGGACATCCGAGGCCGGTTTCTCATCGACCCCGACGGGGTGCTCCAGGCCATGGAAATCCTGGCGCCCGCGGTGGGCCGCAACGTGGAGGAGATGATCCGGCAGATCCAGGCCTGCAAGCACGTGCGGGAAACCCAGGAGGTCACTCCCGCGGGTTGGGAACCGGGCAAGAAAGCCATCAAGCCTTGCGCGGAAATGGCCGGCAAGGTCTGCGAGTTCTGGTCGCCGGAAATGGCGTTTTAGCTATCAGCTATCAGCAGTCAGCTTTCAGCTAACTACTAAAAATGAAAATTAAAAAAGCTGATAGCTGAAAGCTGACCGCGGAGGCGAAGCCGACATGAAAGCCATCTGGAAGGGATACCTGAAGTGCAGCCTGGTCACCATCCCCATTAAGATGTATAAGGCCATCGCCCGGAAGGCGCTGCAGTTCAACCTGCTGCACAAAGACTGCGGGGCCCGCATCCGCCAGGAGATGGTCTGTCCGGCCTGCGGCAAAACCCTGGGCCAGGAGGACGTGGTTCGGGGATACCAGTACGGCAAGGACCTGCACGTGGTGGTCACGGAAGCGGAATTCCAGCAGGCCCGGAAAGAGTCCACCGACACCATCGAGATTCTGAAATTTATCGACGCCGCCCAGATTCACCCCCTCTATTATTCCGATTCCCACTACCTGGTCCCCGACGGCCGGGCCGGGCTGGAGGCCTTCGCGCTGATTCACCGAGCCATGGCTGAAAGCGACAAGACCGCGCTGGCCAAAGTGGTGATGCGCAACCGGGAGCACCTGTTCTGTCTCCAACCCTATAACGGCGCGCTGGTGGCCTTTACCCTCCACTTTCCCCAGGAGATCCAGGCCGTGGACCAAATCGAGGGCGCCGACGAGGTGGGCAAGTTCCCCATCAGCGAAGAAAACCTGGGATTGGCCCGGACCATTATCCAGCACCTGAGCGGGGAGTTCCAGCCGGAGCAGTACCGGGATGAGTACACCCAGACCCTGATGGAGGTCATCCGGGCCAAAGCCGCGGGCCAGGAGTTCAAGGTGGAGCCCCGGGTGGAGCGGGAAAAGGTGGTCAGCCTCATGGACGCCTTGAAAAGGAGCGTGGAGGAGACGGCCCCGGGGGCCGCGGTAGGTAAAAAGCCCATGGCCCGGGCCGGGGAGAGGGCCAAAAGCGCCCTGCCGCGGCGGCAGAAGGCGTAGATGCTGGATGACAAAATCGCCCCCATGCTGGCTTACGCCGCCCGGCCGTTCGACTCCCCCCGGCACCTGTTCGAAATCAAATGGGACGGTGCCCGTTGTCTTCTGTTTGTCAAGGATGGCAAACTGAGGTTGCAAAACCGCCGCCTGGACGACATAACCTACCGTTATCCGGAAATGGCGTCCCTGCCCCGGAAGCTTAAAGCCCGGAACGCCATTCTGGACGGCGAGCTGGTAGTCCTTTCCCAGGGCCGGTCGGTGTTTGCCAAACTGCAGCAGCGGGAGCAGATAACCGACCCTTTGAAGATTCGGCTTCTTTCCCGGCGGCTTCCGGCCGCTTACGTGGCGTTTGACCTTTTGTACCTGAATGACAGAGAATATCTCCGGGTTCCTTTGATGGAGAGAAAACGCCTCCTGGAGAGCATCATGGGGGAATCTCCCTATCTGGTGGAGTCCCGGTTCATCCTGGAGAAAGGCCGGGCTTTCTTTAAGGAAGCCGTGGCCCAGGGCCTGGAGGGGATAATGGCCAAGGCCCTGGATAGCCCTTATCTTATCGGCGTCCGCTCCCGCCATTGGCTGAAGATCAAACCGAGGGGCCAGGCGGAGTGCTACATCGTGGGATATCGGGAAGGGCGGGGCGCCCGGCAGGGGCTGGTGGGCTCCCTGGGGGTGGCCACCCGAGAGGCCGGGACGTGGCGCTACCGGGGCCGGGTGGGAACCGGCTTTTCCGAGGCGGATCTGGCGGCTCTCACCCCCCGGCTGCAGCGGCTTAAGACGGAGGCGCCGGTGGTTCCACTGACCGCGCCGGTTAAAGGGATGGTTTGGGTCCGGCCGGAGCTGCGCTGTAGGGTGAGTTTTCATGAAGAGACGGCCCGGGGGCATTTTCGCGCCCCGGTATTTGAAGGGATGCTGGAGTGAAAAAGCTATTTGACCACCGGGAAGTCTCTCGCCTAACAGGTATTTCCGAGGGGCGCATCCGCGCCTGGACCAAGCAGGGCCTCACTCCCTGCCTGGAAAAGCGGAAAGGCGTCTTAATGTTTGACTTCCGGGGGCTGGTGGCCCTGCGCACCCTCCGGAACCTCCGGCAGCAGGGGGTCCCGTTGGGAAAGATTAAAAAGGCCGTTACCCGGCTGAAGCGCCTGCTGCCCGACCTCAATCAACCTTTATCCGAAGTGCGCATCCATCTGGTCAAGGGCCGTCTCATCTGCGGCCGCCACCGCAAACGGTTTACCCCGGAGGGCCAGTTGCTCCTGGATTTCTCCGGGGAACAAACCAAACCCCGGGGCCGCCAAGCCCTGGAGGCAGTGGAAGCCCTGTTCTTCCAGGCCCTGGAAGATGAGCAGGCAGAAAGGTGGGAGGAAGCCCGGCGGAAATATGAGGCCCTCCTGTCGTTGCTGCCCCGGCACGTTGACGCCCTGGTGAATCTGGCGAATATTTTATACCTCAAAGGCTCCGAAACGGAGGCCGCGGCCCACTACTTTCAAGCCCTGCGCCTGGACCCGGGCCACCCGGAGGCCAACTACAATTTCGCCAACCTCCTGGCGGAGCGGGGGGATCTGGACAAAGCGGTGCTCTTTTATGAACGGGCCTTGGATACCGAACCGGATTTTGTGGAGGCCCACTTCAATCTGGCCGTAACCCTGGAGGACAAGGGGGATTTACCGGGAGCCAGGCGTCACTGGCAGAGATATCTGGAGCTGGACCCCGAGGGCGAGTGGGTGGAATACATCAAGAAGCGATTGGACTAGGAGCAGGTTTCAGGTTTCAGGTTTCAGGTGTTAGGTGTTAGGTGTTAGGTGTTAGGTGTTAGTACTATAACGTTAAGTGTTGACAATTAATTTCCCATGTGCAAACATGGGGAGCATGGACAAACAAGAATTGCTCGAGGCCCGTGGTCGCCTGGAGGCTTTTCTTGAGCCGCTTTTGCTCATGTTGGG
>VGSW01000024.1 GCA_016874915.1 Deltaproteobacteria bacterium | reverse complement strand
CAGCGGCTGAAAGAGCGGGCGGCCCGACCAGTGCCGTGTTCCTGCTCCAGGCTGGAGAAATGATGTCTCGGAATTAGTTTTAGCATCTGACCAAAGATCGTGTTACAATGGGCCATAGTCCGAATTCTCCTTTCTGTTTGATAGGTTATGGTAAACCCATTGTAACAGATTTAAGGGCGTTTTCGGACTATTTCTGCTTTTTAACCGGACAGAACTGTTTCAGGCCCTAATAAATAATTGGCCATCCTTTTAAAAAGGACACTCCATCGAGGTTCTTGCAAAATTCCCCGTTGGCAGGAATTGTCATTCTGAGCGCCGCGAAGAATCCCGTATTTGGAGATCCTTCACTTCGTTCAGGATGACAAAAACCATATTTGCCAGAGCCTCTATCGGGTTCTAGATTTTAGGCCAGATGTCGACATGATCCCAGCAGGAGCGCTCGACGCGAAAAACTTGGTGGTTTTCATCGGCAATTTGATAATTCAAGGGGTCTTCCGCCAGCATTTCCGACCATTCTTCCAGGGCATCCATCGGGTCCAGGGAGCCCAGCCAGGGGCGGGCCGAGAACTCTTCCTGAAACCCCCAGTGGCGCAAGAGTTCCCGGGGGTTGTTTTCGTCCAGCACCAGGTAGGACTGGAAACCGTCATGGAAGCGAATAATAATGGCGCAGGCCATGATTGAGTCTCCTTTCTTTACTAATTCTATGCTAAAGTATCTCCACTGACAACCTTATGAAAAAATCCTGCCAACTGAACCATTCCCCCACACGGCTGCTCCAGGCCGTCATAGCGGCTGCAGTCCTGCTTGGAGGCGCGGCCTGCGGGGAACTGCGGCCTCTACCCGGGTCTTTTTCACCCCAGGAATACACCCTCATTTCTTACGGTCAACTCCTCGATGCTTCCCAAGCCGGCCTGCAAGCCGGCCAGAAAGTCCGGGTGCCCGCCTACTTCTGGGAATTCCTCACCTATGACCCGGCCATGGTGCGCAATTACCTCTCCTACCCTCGCCACCCTTTAGGGTGGTACCGCCTCAAATGGTTCGCCACCTACGGCGCCCCGGAGATGCGGGAATACTTCGACCTGGCGGCCCTGGACCAGCATAAGGTCAAGGAATATCCTCTCAAGCGCATGGACAATGTCATGATTTACGGAGAACTTTCTTCTTTGGGAGTAGGGCTATATTTGCGAGTGCACCATATGGAGAAGATTGAAGAAGATTGAGCCGTTAATCGTGGGGTTAAAAGGCTAAAAGGTTAAAAGGGGAAGAGGGGATAAGGTTCAGAGAAAAAAACCTTATCCCTTTTCGCCTTTTTCCCTTTTAACCTTTTCCCCTAATAACTAAGTTCCGCCCAGATATGCTTCCTGAACCTGGGGATGATGGCGCAGCTCGGCGCTAGGCCCGGATAGGGCCACTTCCCCGGTCTCCAGGATATAGGCCCGGTGGGCCACCTCCAGGGCCAGGTGGGCGTTTTGCTCCACCAGGAGGATGGTGGCTCCCTGCTGGTTGATGCGCTTGATGACCCGGAAAATCTCCCGGACCAGCATGGGGGCCAGGCCCATGGAGGGTTCATCCAGGAGGAGCATCCGGGCCCGGCTCATCAAGGCCCTTCCCACCGCCAGCATCTGCTGTTCGCCGCCGGACAGGGTGTTGCCCCATTGGAGGCGGCGTTCCCCCAGCCGGGGGAAGAGGCGGTAAACCTCTCCCATATCGGCAAAGATCTCGTGGTCCCGCCGGGCGTAAGCCGCCAGACGCAGGTTTTCCTGAACGGTCAAATTCCCGAAAATCCCCCGGCCTTCGGGGACGTGGGCGATGCCCCGCTGGGATCGGAGATGGGCAGGAAGCTTGATTAAATCCTCTCCTTCAAAGACCACCCGGCCCCGGGCCGTGGGCGTCAGCCCGGAAATGGCCCGTAAAATGGTGGATTTCCCCGCGCCGTTGGCTCCGATGAGGGTGACGATCTCTCCCGCTCCCACGGCAAAAGACACCCCCCGCACCGCGGCGATGCGGTCGTAGGAGATCCACAGGTCGGTTACTTCCAATAAGGGTTTCATAAGAAGCTATCAGCGGTCAGCTTTTTACAGCTTAAGAAATGCAGCCGCAGGCTTCAGCCGGAGCCGAAGGCTATAAGTATAAAATATGCAATAATTGGTGAGGCGGGCCTCTGTGCCCGCCTAACTGGCCTTCCGAAATGAGCCGCAAAGCGGGTGCGCGCGGTGCACCCTACAGGAATTTTTCCAAGCCGAAAAAAAATAACCATTAGCCACCGGCCAATTTTTAAAACTGATTACTGGTCACTGGTCACTGATCACTGGTCACTTACAACTCTTAGTCTGCCGCCAAAGCCCCGTCCCGCCCCAGATAAGCCTCCAGGACCTTGGGGTGGCGCTGGATTTCCTGGGGTGGCCCGGAGGCGATGGTTTCCCCGAAGTCCAGCACCGTAACCCGCTGGCAGAGGTTCAAGACCACCCGCATCTGGTGCTCAATGAGCAGGATGGTCAGGGAAAACTCCTCTTTTAATTCTCTGATCAGCCGGATGAGTTCTTCAGCTTCCGCTTGGTTCATGCCCGCGGCGGGCTCGTCCAGGAGCAGCAGCCGGGGATTGCTGATCAAGGCTCGGGCGATCTCGATGCGCCGCTGCTCTCCGTAAGGCAGGTTGCGGGTGGGGGCGTCGGCGTAACGGGCCAGTTGAAAGCGGTCCAGCAGCTCATAGGCCCTCCGGGTCAGACTTTCTTCTTGTTCCCGAAAATTGGAGCTGCGGCACAATGACTCAAATAGAGAATAACGGTGCCGGGAAAAGGCCCCCAGGCGCACGTTGTCCAGCACGCTCAACTCTTTAAAGAGCCGGATGTTCTGGAACGTGCGGGCAATGCCCGCGGCAGTGATGCGGTGGCTGGGCCATTGGGTGATGTCCTCGCCCTGGTAATGGATGCGTCCTTGAGCAATGCGAAAAACTCCGGTGATGAGATTGAAGATGGTGGTCTTGCCCGCGCCGTTGGGGCCGATTAGGCCCACCAGCTCGCCTTCCCGTATCGTTAAGCCAAACTCCGACACCGCCCGCAGGCCGCCGAAGTTGTGAGAAAGATCAATGATTTCTAACAATGAGTTCATGTTTTTTAAGGGGAGGGCCGGGTGCAAGTTACATTATACATGGAATTGCCCGTTGTGGTCGCGGAGAAAGGATTTTCTCTGGACGAATTGGCGCTAAAGACTGAGAGGGGCCGGCCAGGCGCCCTGGTTCCCTCTCCCGGAAGCAGGAAAAAATTTTTTGGCCCCCGCGCCGAATTTTCCATTTGTAATTGTTATTAAAAATAAGGCATCTTTTCTGGATGAAACCCATGGAACCTCGCTGCGAGCAGATAAGAGAGCAATTGTCGGCCTGGCTGGACGACGAACTGGAGGCCCAGGCCCGCCGGACGGTAGCGGCCCACCTGGAGGTCTGCGCCGGCTGCCGCCGGGAACGGGCCCTGCTCACCGCCCTGGACGACGCCCTGGGCCGGCTGGAGGCGACGGCGCCGCCCCAGGTGGCCGAGGGGGTTTTGGCCCGTCGGGCCCGGCCCCGCCGTCGCTGGTGGCAGAGCCTGGCCCTGGCGGCGTCCCTGATGATGGGCCTTACCCTGGGAGGCGCCCTGGCCCGGGATATGTACCTCCTCTACCCCGCCGCCAACGGCAATGGCGGGGAAATCCTGGCCCTGGAAGACTTTCACGACTTCCCCCAGGGTTCTCTGGGCGCGGTGGTGGTTTCATACGGGGAAGAAGGTAACGGCTCATGAAGCGGGATTGGCTTTTATACCTGGTGATTTTTTCCCTGGCCCTGAACCTGGGGACCATCGGCACCCTGATCTATCTGCGGTATCAGGACCATGCCCGCCCCGCACCGGTGGCGCCGCCGCCCATGCACATGCGGGAGCTCTGGGGGGCGCTGCACCTGGAGGACCACCAGCGCCAGGTCATGAGGCAAATGTTGCCGGAGCACCGCCGCCGGGTGATGGCGGCCCGGCAGAACCTGGCCCGGAAGCGTCAGGAGTTGGTTAACCTGATCAAAGCCCAGGATTCCCAGTGGGAAGCCATGCGGGCTAAGATCCGGGAGATCAGCGACCTTCAGGGGGGCTTGGAAGAAGAAATGGCCCGGTTCCTGCTGGACTTCAAGAAGCACTTGAAACCGGAACAGCAAGCGGCCTTCGTGGACCTGATGCAGGACCGCTTCAGCCGCATGCCCCCTCCTGGCATGGGCAAAGGCATGGGTAAGGGCCGGGGCCCCATGGGCATGGGACCTATGGGACCCAAGGGATTCATGGGACCCATGGGACCCAAGGGTCCACCGCCGCCGTTGCCGCCGGACTAATCCCGGATGTTGGGCGCAGCGCAAAAGGTTTTTTAAAACAGAAACAGAAAACAAGTCATTCTTAAAGGACGACTTTCACTGAAGGGAGTACTATTTCATGAAGACTTATAAATGGCTGGCTGCCTGCCTGGCCCTGGCGCTGGGCAGTGTGGTAATGGCTGCGGATCTGAGCTATGCCCAGCCTCGGGGACGAGGCGCCTGGTGCCCCAATCCCACCTCCCAGGGATGGGGACCGGGCCGGGGAATGGGCAACGTCAATTGTCCCAACTATCCCGGTTACCAGCAGAGGCAGGCATGGAGCGGCAACCCCCAGGGCCGGGGCCCCAGGGGGCCCCGGAGCGGCCGCGGTGGCCAATTTGCTCCGGCGGCCAGTATCCCGGGCAGTGCCCCGTAAAGATTGAATCTCATAACAAGGTGCATTCAAGAGAGATTTTTTTGTAGCCGCAGGCTTTAGCCTGCGCTCCACCGGGTGGAAGCCGGTGCCACCGATTGAATGCGAATAGGTTTTAAATAAAAAAGGCACGACCTCCCCGTGCCTCCAATCTCTCAACCCTCTCACTCTCCCCCACAGCACAGCCTTCCAGGCTGTGCTTTTTTTAAATAATTCACCACCAAGACACAAAGCCACCAAGGAAAACTTATAGGTGTTGGCGTCGTCGGCGCCAACACCTATAAGATATTAGAGCTTTTGATTCTTTGTGTCTTGGTGGTGAGAAAAATTATCCGCAGGTCGTGCCGCAGTCGGTGTCCGGAGGGCAACCGCAGCCGCAGCTGGCCTGGGTGGGGGCATCAGTGATGCCCACCAGTTTGATTTTGAAAGTCAGGGTCTTTCCGGCCAGGGGGTGATTGAAGTCCACCAAAAATTTGTCCGTGTCAATGGATAGGACCCTGCCGTGCACCGGCCCCTGGGGACTGTTGAAGCCCAACACCTGGCCCACCTGGATTTGATGGCCTTTGAGCACTTCCGCGGGAAATTCCCGGATAGCCTCAGGGTGGGGGTCACCGTAAGCCTGGTCCGGATGGAGAGAGATCTCTTTTTCTTCCTGGACGGACATGCCCAGGACCGCGTCGTTGAAGCCGGGGATGACGCGGCCGCCCCCTAATTGGAATTCCAAAGGCCCCCGGTTTTCACTGGAATCAAACACCGAGTGGTCTTCCAGGGTGCCTGTGTAGTGAATTTGCACATAATCGCCGTTTTTGGCATTTTTTCCTATAGTCATAATCGCTCCTGCAGACCCCGGATGCCGGGGCTTGAGGCCCCGGCCGGAACTGCACTTAAAGTTTTACCACGTTGTGGGCCTGGGGGCCTTTGCGGCCTTCAACGATTTCGAATTCCACTTCCTGATCTTCCTTCAGGGAGCGGAAGCCATCACCTTGGATGCTGCTGTGATGAACAAACACGTCCGGCCCGTTCTCCTGGGAAATGAACCCATACCCTTTGGAATCGTTGAACCACTTGACCCTACCTTTTACTCGCATTACTCAAAACCTCCTTGAAATTCTCCCCCTCCGGGGAAAGCCCCGCGGCCCGGAAAAAAAATCAGGGGAAGGGGCCGTACCCCGTTCCCCTAACCGATTGAGTTCCCTTGGGTTGGCGGGCATTAGCTCTTTAAATATTATTATCAAAACCGGCCTCTGTCAAATAATAAAATCGCGGGTGGGGGACAGAGGGCGATTTATACGGATTCTGGCTGGAGGGCGTTGACATTAGGTAAAAAGGTTGGCGGAAGTGCATGGGAATCGAACCCACCTGCCCCCTTCCTCAGAAGGCACACCGGATTTGAAGTGCTCATGGCATGACGGGAAGCCCTTCAAACCCGCATGGTTGACACACCCACCTTGCACCGATTGGCAGGTTTCATCCACCTGCCACTCGGTACCTACTCATCCAATCTACTCAGTTTTTCGTCAAGTTCAAATAATTTTTCGCCAAGTATAAATTCTTGGCCCTGCCGGAAGCTTCTTCAAGGTCGTTTTCTATTTTCCAAACTCTTGGTATAATGCCGTGACATGTTGCTGGCCCTTTGGCCTTCTCCCGGACTGTGTCTTTTGGCCTGTAAAGGTGTAGCGTTATGTATCCACCTGAAGTCTTACATGCTTTGAAAGACGCACTTAAGAACGCCTACTGGTACAAGAATGACCTAAGGCTTTTTCTTCAAGCGTGCGAAGTCGCTCCGAATATCCTCGCAAAGCAAGCCTGGCATGATCCCCAAGAGTATAAGATCAAAATAGTGTCTCGCGTTATTGATGATCTTGTTTCTTCCGGTGATGCGGGTCTTGGAACCATAAGACGTCTTATTAAAGCTCTGCTCGATATCCCATCATTCCATCATCTGGAAACATTGGAGGATGGGTCAGCAAAGGTTAGTCAGGCAAGGAGGGCAGTTGAGCATCTTCGCGAGATTGCAACAGCTCATGACGAGGATCTCATCAAGCGGCGGGCAAAGCAGTCAGGATTGCAAGAGAAACTGTCGCAAGCATTTGATCGGAGAGTAGACGAATTGAGCGACCTTCGTGCAAGATTCTTTCATCTCACCACACTTGAGGATCACCAACAAAGAGGCCGATTATTTGAAGGCTTTCTATATGATCTCTTTGTTGCTCACGATTTGAACCCTCGAGCACCTTTCCGCATTGTAGGTGAGCAAATCGACGGGGCATTCGAGTTCGAGGGAACTCAATTTCTTCTCGAAGCAAAGTGGGAGAGTTCCCCTCTTGGCGCTGCACCTGTCGATTCCTTTTCAAAAAAAGTCGAGAGAAAGCTTGAGAATACCCTTGGGCTATTCTTAGCTCTCAATGGATTCACCGAGGTAGGGCTTGCCGCGATTCGGGGGGGTCGGCCATCTGTTATATTGATGGATGGTCAGGACCTGGCAATCGTATTGCAGGGATTATTTGATCTTAGAGATCTTCTAAAGCGAAAGATTCGGCATGCAGCGCATAGCGGGGACCCATTTTTACGGGCTTCAGAAGCATATGGAGGCGAGGCTTGAGACCATTCTAGAACCGAGAAGGCATACTTAAAGATTCTGAAATTGGATTATCTTAGAAAAAGGATGAGCCATGAAATTCCTCTTCAATAGCAGAGGTGAGCATATTGCCAATGAGGTCAACGGCCAACTCCATGCTCCAACAGGGGAGAATATTGGCCATTTTCTAAAGCAATACGGTATCTTTATCGACATGACTGGACGATACCTCGGGGAGATATGGTACGGAAACCGTCTCCTTTACAACTTGAGTTCACCTTATAGGTCAATAAATTTTGGGGCTTATGGGAATTATGGTAATGTTGGAAACTATGGAAACCCAGGGAATTACGGGGCCATTGGAGTTCCTGGAGGGCATGAAGATGTTGACACCCCGTGGCTCTGATAATTCTGTAGGTGGCCTAGAAGCCATGGGATCGATTCCCCCGCTTCGTTTATTGGTATTTATCTCAAAAACCCCAAAAAAATTGTTTCCGTAAACTGTCTGCAAAAATCGCCTAGCCCAAGGCATCTCTCGCGCTTCCCGCAAAAAATTGTCACTGAAAAAAATTTGTCTTCTTAGTTTTTTTGCTTGAAATTTTACGGGCTGTCGATTAGAGTGGTGAAAAGTTCATCATATTTATGATTATTTCACCACAATGATGAAGCCTGGTGAAAACATATGGAAAATACGGTTATGCTAAAATCAAAACGGTTTACTATAAGCACTGAAGAAGATATGTATCGCCAACTTATTGAATTGGCAGAACAAAATAGGGTTTCAATTTCCTGGATAGTTAGATACGCCTTGGCCAACCTTTTCAAAGAAAGGGAAATCGGACGCCATCAACAGCTTGTTTTGCCTTTTAAGAATCAATCAAATTAAACCGAAGAGTCAACATATGCTGGGCCACAAGCGAATGCTCCCGTTATTGAGATATTCTATAGAGTCTGAGATAGACACTAGCCCTCAAATCGTTACCCGCCTTCTTCTGGAGCAAGCCGAGAGATTATTGATAGGAAGCCAATATCCACCTCGGATTAAAGAACCCCTTAATCTGTGCGGTGACCGTTATAGAAGGTCAGCCTTTAAGTTGGCCTGTCTCAATGCCAATGCTTTAAAATATTGGCAAATCCCTAACGGGTTCTCTGATTGCGAGATAGACTTCATAGACTTGTTTTGCGGCTGTGGAGGCGTATCGGCCGGATTCCTGGCTCTTAACAACTTCATTCCTGCTTATCGGCTTGCTGGCGCCCTGGATATCGACCCCAATTCGTGCCAAACTTTTAAGGAAAATTTCGGGGTAATGCCTCATCAAGAGGATATAAGATTATTTCTGAATAATGAAAATTTAGAGAGATTTTTGAATTCCTGTGACATTAGGAGGGACAAGCCCCTTGTTTTAATAGGATGTCCTCCTTGCCAAGGTTTTTCTTCGCATCGGAAAAAGGCTTGGAATAGTGTGGATCGGAGAAATGATCTCGTTGAGATCTTCGCTGAAATAGCGGTCAAACTCTCTCCGGATTTTGTTTTCATGGAAAATGTGCCGGAATTATTATCAGAAAAATATTGGGAGCATTTTAAAAGTTATCGCGAAACACTTGAAAATAGCGGCTACAAGGTTGCCGCGGCCGTCCTGAACATGGCAAAATTCGGGGTCCCTCAAGAACGGCATCGCGCTATAGTCCTCGCATCCAGAAAAAAAATAATAATGCCTGAAGGATACCTCAGCGAAGAAGGATTCATGACGGTAAGGCAAGCAATTTCACATCTAGAACCAATATCCCCTCTTCACCCAAGCCAGTCAGACCCGATGCATTTTACTGCCCGACACAGGGAATCTACAATAGATACGATAAAGCAGATTCCTAAAGACGGAGGTAGCCGTCCTCCCGGCATAGGTCCTAAGTGCCTTGATAAGGTTAAGGGTTTTTATGACGTTTACGGAAGATTGCACTGGGACAGGCCATCAATCACAATTACGGCCTATGCCCGGAATCCAGCAAGCGGCCGCTATGTTCACCCTGAACAAGACCGCGGTTTCTCAATTAGGGAAGCGGCAATACTGCAATCCTTCCCTGAAGGTTTTATTTTTGAGGGGTCTTTCGATAAAAAATTCTCCCAAATTGGGAATGCTGTCCCGCCTCGTTTTGCCGCTTTCGTCGCCGCATATATCTTAGGGGAAATAGCTTCGTCTTCCTATCATCCTCCTAAACCGAACAATGGAACGTTAATCCTTAAACCGGTTGTCAATTCATATTCCAGCAAAATTGCGGCTTCTAAGCTAAGTAGGGCAGGACAAAATAATAAAAAGCCATTGGCAGTGGACGCCTTTTGCGGAGCCGGAGGTCTTTCCCTGGGGCTTAAAAACGCCGGCTTTGATATTGCGGTTGCTTATGACAACGATGAAAAAGCCCTGAAGACATATCGTCATAATCTTGGCTGCAACGCGCTCTTGGCTGATGCAAATATGATCGATCTTCGGGAACAAATCGAAAAACTGGGATGTGATCAAAAAAGATTGATACTCATAGCCGGCGGTCCCCCATGTCAGGGCTTTTCGGTCCAGAGACGAGGGGACGATAGCGATTCGAGAAATTCCCTGGTGTCGCTTTTTTTCAACCAGGCGATCAAATTAAAACCGCCGTTTATCCTCATGGAAAACGTACTCGGATTACGCGGCAAAAGGGGAAAAGCCCTCCTGGAAGAGATTAATCGAGTTTGTCTACAAAACGGTTACTTCTGTCATATTAAAATCTTGAACGCGGCAGATTTCGGCGTGCCGCAAATCAGAAAGAGGATGTTCATTGTTGCAGAAAAAATAATTGAAAATGTCTTATTTTTCGAATTTCCGAAACCCAATGTGCCAGAGCAATATTGGAAAACCGTACGAGAAGCTGTCGGCGATTTACCGCCCGTTCCCGAAAACGGAACCGAGCATCCGTCTATTCCTAATCATAGGTCAGACAAGCTGACTTCCAAAAATAAGGAGAGATTTTCATATGTAAAGCCTTCGGGCGGCAGGGAGCAAATTCCTCCTGCCCTTCGTCTTCCGTGCCATAGGGTTGATGCGAACACGTCTGGGCACCGGTATGTTTATGGTCGTTTGGATTGGGAAAAGCCGGCCGGGGTCATTACAGCCCGGTTTGACAGTTTGACCCGAGGCAGGTTTGGCCATCCGGACCAAAATAGGACGATTTCATTGCGTGAAGGTGCCAGGTTGCAAAGTTTTCCCGACTCTTTCGTCTTTTTGGGCAATAAAGTAGAAGTGGCCCGACAAATTGGAAATGCCGTGCCCCCTCTCCTGAGTGAAAAGCTTGGGGGAGCGATTATAGACGCTTGGAAAAAACGATGTTCAGATGATCGTTCTTAAAAAAAATAGAGAAACTTTCCGCTAACTTTATCGTTCTTCGATTTCCAGGAGTAAGCAATGTCAGATGGGCACATGGATTTTGAAGGTTTAGTAAAAGAATACCTGCAAGACCTTCAGTCGACATATAGGATTGCTCTCGATACCGGGGAAGCCACTCCGGAACTTTCCTTTAGGCCCCCGCTCCATAGATTTTTTGAAAGACTACCGCAAGTGATCGATGTCACTAATGTAGGAGTAATTTTTGAACCCCGTAGGCAAGCTAAAGCCGGAAGGCCCGATTGGCGTTTTCACGATTCGAACTCGATGGGAATATTCGGTTATGTGGAGGCGAAACCCTTTGACCCCAATATAGTGATTGACCCAAGTCGTTATAGAGAGCAGATCAATCTGTATCTAAGCCTGGGTTATAAAGTTATTCTTTCTGATGGAATCGATTTCGTATTTTTCGATCCTGATCAACCCGAAAGATTGACCCTGAGATCGCTAGTCGCAAAACCATTATCCTTGAGATTTCCATGGAGAAACTCGCAGATAAATACCGATCTTCAAGTCAATTTTTCGAATTTTTTCCAAGCCCCCTCTCCTCGGATTCTCTCAGATTCCCAAATTATCAGGGCCATGGCATTAAGAGCCAAGAAAATTAGCGAAGATATTCTCGAATTGATAAGCCTTGACGAAGGTTCCGGAATCGATGACGAGGAGAATCGGAATATCGAAGCGCTTCATGGTCTTAAAGAGCTTTTAACGACGGGTCACGATCCTGACTTGTGTGATAACCGCAAGTTTGCGGATATGGTTTCCCAGGTCCTCGTATTTGGATTATTATATGCTCATAGGCATCTAGTTTCAACGACGCAAGACACCGCGGAGCTTTCCCGAAGTCTGCACCATTTCTGGATTGAAGCCATAAGGCAAGACGGTGCCAATCGCTTGAGACCATTCAGAGCCCTTGCCGAATCTCTTTCAACGGAAGAAATGGGTTTGGGACTTTTAATGACCTGGTACTCCGATTGTGTTTTATTCCTTTCTCATGTATTTCTCCAGAATGAGCAACAACACTCGGTAAATTATCATTCGTTATACGAACAATTCCTCTCGGCATATGATCCCCAAGTCCGAATCGACTTTGGGGCATATGCAACACCCGAACCTCTAGTCCGGTATGTAGTGGCTTTTTCCGATTGGATTGCCAGGACTAAGTTCAACCATCGAAGTTTATTTATCTATGGAAACAAGATAATCGATCCTTGTTGCGGAACCGGAACTTTTTTGGAGGAAGTTCTTCACGCGTTACCACCTCAAACAATTAGGGAAAGAAGATTCCCTACAATGGCAGGGTTTGAAATTCTCCCTGCACCTTATGCTCTATCTCAATATAGATTAGCGTTATTAGCCTCGGAAGGTGTCGCGGCCGCCGATGAGGTAAAGGTTGTCATGTGCAACACATTGTCAGACGCAATAATAGACTCGGTTCTCCCCGAACCGCCTTCGTCCGGCCCTACTGCA
Source organism: Deltaproteobacteria bacterium (assembly GCA_016874915.1). Taxonomy (GTDB): domain Bacteria; phylum Desulfobacterota; class Desulfobaccia; order Desulfobaccales; family 0-14-0-80-60-11; genus VGSO01. The sequence continues at coordinate 19,914 of VGSW01000024.1, read as the reverse complement.
GCAAGGCAACTTTTTCAATCCGAAAGGGAAGAGGCCGTGACATTGGCGACCCCTCCGATTACGGCTATTATAGGTAACCCCCCTTCCTCGGATGCCGGACGACATATCGACCGGCGAACTCACAAGAGAATTTATGAATTAATGGAGGAATTTAGACCGCCCCAAGTCCAAAGGTCCCTCAGACAAAATGTTCAAAAACAGGTTCAAAATGATTTTTTGAAATTCGTAAGATGGGCCTGTCATAAACTTCCACTGGGAGAACCGGGGATATTGGCTTTCGTAGTACCTTCATCTTTCTTGAAACATGTTTCCTATGATAATGCTCGTCAATGGCTTTTTAATAATTTCACTTGGATTTGGGCCTTGGAATTCGACTCTGACAGCAGGACAGGCATCAGAGTTTCAAATCTCTTTCCGACCCGCCAAGGTCGAGCCCTTATTTTTTGCGCTCGCGAAAACCAAACGGATGGTAATCCGGAAGTCAAGTGTTTGTCGATCCTAAATTTGGATAGTTCTGCCAAGGTAGAATTTTTTCAGCAAAAAACCGATGAATTGAACTCGAATGCCGGTCAGGGAGATGGAGATTTTGAAACGCTGGAAGTGACGCCTCCTAACTATAAATTTCGCCCAAGCATTCCTTTTGAACAAGAAATTTATGAAAGGTTCTGGCAACTGTGCCCCCACGGGCAGACCCCTAGCCTTGGAGAGCGGGTCATATTCTTAAGACATTGTTCCGGCGTCAAACTCGGGATAACTGCCGCTTTAGTCCATGTTGACCAGTCAATTTTGCTTCGCCGATTGAGGGACACCGGCAACGTTAATATGCCTTTTGGGACGCTCATCGAACGCTGGTTCAGGGGGCAAAGAAAACCTCCCCAAGAGGATTCTCTGAATATCACTATCAGGCACGAAATAGGGGTTCACATTGGGAGCAGGGGGGCAAGGCAATATTTGCGGCCTTACTCCTTTCGTCCTTTCTCCCCTGCCTATGTTTTCCTTTGCACACCCATTCTTACGAGATTAGCCGGCATGGGAGGGGGAGGATCAAGATCCCGCCCTGAAATACTGGCAGCTTACTCTTTGGATGGAAATTTCGGATTCTCCGTTGCTCCTGCCCCTGAAGATATTGGCGAGTCCATTCATCGGTTTTCATCGTTTGCCTGGCATATTCCAGATAATGATCTTTGTACTAGGGGTAATGCACATGTCTTTTGTCTTTATTTTCCGGAATACAGAAGGCCGCATAGACAATGGGATGATCGCCCTAGGTTAAACATTTCAGGAGAACTTCTTCAATCTTTGGGCCATGTTGAATCCAATAGGGAGACTTTAGCTAAAAAAATCCTTTTTTACTCTTATGGAATATTATGTTCAAATGCTTATCTGGATCGTTTCGAAGGAGCCCTTTTTCACACCGCAGGAGAGTGGCCACGCATTCCCATCACTCAATACAATTCCCTTTTCGAACGTTTGGTTGATCTGGGGGAAAGACTTGCCCGTCTTGAGAATTTCGACTCCGAGATTGACGCCGATGAAGAAATCATCAATGCATTATCACCTATTAGAAATCGAGAAATGGATATCAGAGGCATCGAGATCGATCTCAACGCCGCAACCCTTGTCGTTGAGACTACGGAAGGAGGGGAATATGTGATTGACGGTATCGGTAGAGAGATTTTAGATTATGATATCGCAGGATATTCGGTGCTGAAAGAATGGTTTAAGTGGCGGACTCGGCCTTATCTTAGAAGAACTTTCAGGGATGAAGACGCTCTATCGTTAGGCAATGTTATAACAAGAATCCATCGACAATTTGATATTATCAGGCTGATAGACATAACTGTGAATGAGATATTGAGTAATCTAAATATCTTAATCTGACATTATGGCTGATATATTTACTCAAGAAAAAAGAAGCCGCATCATGGCTGCAGTTAAAGGGAAGGATACCCAGATCGAATTGCAGGTTAGAAAGGAATTGCACAAGAGAGGATTGCGGTATAGACTTCATATTAAGGAACTTCCTGGAAAACCTGATTTAGTTTTTCCACGATACAAGGTCGCTTTATTTGTTAATGGATGCTTTTGGCATGGTCATGCAAATTGCCAAAAAGCATCGCTGCCGAGTAGCAATATTGAATTTTGGGAAAAAAAAATAAGAAGAAATCGAGAGAGAGATATCGCTTCTATCACGAAACTTCAGGAACTTGGTTGGCGATGTCTTGTGTTATGGGAATGCCAACTTGATAGGAATGAAATAGACTGGGATTCTTTAACTACCGAAATTTTAGAGCACTCCTTCTCTTCTTAGATCATATTAATTTTACTCGGCATTCGGAACAAACTCATAGATCCTGGTGCCAGCCTTTTTAGCAGGAAAATCGCCTTTCTTTAAGGCAAACGATTTTCTAATAGTCGATTGGCAGTTTCTGTATTTGCCTTCCCCTGCAAAGCAGCCCCCCGCAGATCCTCCCGGTAGCGCCCTTCCTTGGCCGCATCCTCCAAAGGAAAGAACACCCCTGGCTTACCGGTTCCGGGATCGGTCAGGGGCTTGGTTTGAAGCACCGGCTCATCGGGGACGACGATCTCCGGCAGGCGGAGCGGCGGGGTTTTCCCGGCGCAGCCCGCGGTTAAAATAGTCAGACAGACCAGCAGCATCACCAGACTTTTCCAGTTCATCGATCTTCCCCTTTCTCGCCGCCACTTCCTTATCGATAGCGGCTTTTTTGTCGTTGATTTCCAGTTGCCCCCGGGCAGTGGCCGCCTCCCATTCCGCCTGGATGCGGGCTTTCTGAAGGTGCTTTACATACAGAACCCCTCCCAGGAGGGCCAGGGCGAGGCCGATTGCCCCCACAATGCGCCAATTATTAAGCAGGCCGAGGATAGATAAGAGCGGTAACATAGGAATCCTCCTTCATTCCGCCGAGAGGGTTTGATTGGCGGTGGAGCCGGGATCTAATTTGGAACCAGGGGTCCCGCCAAAACCGAAGAACCCCTTGGCTTTTTCCCAGGCGACTTGCACCTGCCCGCCTCCGATGGCGCCGGCCAGAGAGTTTAGACCGTAGATGCCAGCCACCGAAGCCACGGTGGCGGAGAACATGGTGGTGATGGGAGAAAGCTTTTCCGGATTCAAGAGTCCCAAAGCGGAGCAGGCCAATACGGCCGTCATATCCACCACCAGGACTCCGATGGCCAACCGGGACATGGAAAGCTCCTTGCTGGTGGGGTCGGTGACCAATTCCACCCAGCTATGAGGCCGGGGCGCAGCCAAAGCCTGGCGCACTTCATCCCGGACGATTTCTTCAAACAAGCCCCGCAATTCCCGTCCCAGCATCTTATTCGCCATGGCACAGCTTCTCCTCCAGGTCGCAGACCCGGTTGGTCCAGCCGGACATGTTGGCCTGGCGCACCGACAGGCCGGGGCGGGTGGCATAATCTCTCATCCGTCTGAAAAGATAGGTATGGGTCAACCATTGCAGGGTCAATCCCCGGTAATCCAGGGACCGCAAGGTCGCCTCTACCTTGGCCACGGCCTCATCCAAGGCCGCCATGGTGGCCGGCCCGATTCCTCCATCCACCGCGATCTCGCCATCGATATACTCGTTGAGCATGGTCTGGAGCAGCTTGGGGCCCCAGGCACCGGCGTTCACCCCGTGATCGAATACCGCGCAACTGAGGGGCCAGGGCAGCTTGTCGCAGCCGTATCGCAGCCAAAAGTGCTTCCAGTAGATCCCGATGGCGTCCGCTTCTGAGAGTTGGCGCACACTTCTGTTGCCGTTAAAGCCGCCGATGGCGTCCAGCAACCCCTGGGTCACCCCCAAGTTGGTAGCCCCGCCCGGGTCTTCGGACAGGGGCCGGTTGCTGTAACCGCCTTCGGCGGACAGGGTCAGACCCACCGCTTCCAAGAATTCCCTGCTGTATTCTTCCATCCCCCACCTCCTAATGCCCGGTTAAGAACTCGCACAAGGTTCTTTTCACGGGCAGATTGAGCATTTCTTCTTTCACGCACTCCACGATGAGATTGAGCTTTTCCCGCTCATCCAGCTTGGGCCAGGCTCCGTGATTCCTGGCCCGCCTCAAGCCGCGCCGGAAGGTGGAATACGCGGCGTTGATGTCCCGGCGCTGGTAGACCCCATGATTCAGGCCCTCCTTTCATTCTGGGTTTTGATCAACTCTTTTACATCTCCACAGAGATCACCGATGGCGTCCCAAACCTTCTCCACGTTCGATTCTATGCGTTGGGTGGCGGCCAGATTGTTTTTCATGTCCGCCACCAGGCCGGAATGGTCCTTACAGGGGAACGTCTGCGTCAGGGTGCGGATACACTCCAGGCAGCTGTGCCCGGCGTGCTCCGGCGATGGAACGGGCGGCGCTACGGAGACGTTGACCTTGCCGTTGCCGTTGCCTTTCAGCTTGGCCAATAAAACCCCGCCTTTCCCCAGGCTTATACCCGCGCCCAGCCCCACGGCGCCCAGGAGAACCAGGGCCAAGGCGAATAGATGAGGATCGCGTAAGAGCTCCATCTTTTATCCCTTGATGCCCCAGAAAAAGATGACCGCCTTGGCCGTGCCCCCGGCTCCGCCGGCGTCCCCGGAAAGAGTTGCCTTGAACGTAAACGTGCCGGCGATAAGGATGGAATCGTCCAGGTCGGCGGCCTTGAGGTTGTAATTGGCGCCCTTGGCCTTGGGCCCGGAGTTGAAGATTTCGTAGCCGCTTTCATCCTCGATGGAGAGGGCCAGCGTCACCGGGTTGGCGAAGTCGGGGACCCGCAGATGAATCTGCTTGATTTCGCCCTCAATAACCGACTGGATCGACTTTACCGCGCCGGTGGCTCCGAAAACGAAGTCCACTTCCACACGCTGCACTCGTTCATCCTTCATGGGCGCCTCCTTTGATTTATTGATAAAGCACCGGGGGCCGGGGGCCGAAGATATTGGACCATTCGGCTCGCTGGCGCCGGGTGGGCTGGTCGAACATGGACCTGTACCGAAACGGCTTCATCACTTCGTCCAACTCCCGCCCCGGTTTTTTGACCGGCTGATATTCCTCCCGCATCCGCTTGAGGAGGGAGGCCAGGCGGTGGTTGCGGGCCTCTTCGTCCAGGGTGAAAAACCGGGGATCTTTCTTCACTTCTTCAAAGGCGTCAACGGTGGACTCGGCCACCATCTTGTAATAGTCTTTCAAGTCTATGGCCTTCCGAACCCCGGTCTCGGTGGTGAACCGGGAAGGCATTTTCAGGGCTTGGGCCACGTCCTGGGACATGAAGGCGTTGGCTTCCCGGGCCAGCTTGACCACCTTTTCATCCAAAAGATCCAGCTTCTCCTTCTTCCGCTCCGGGGTCAGCGCCCGGCTCAGGTGGATGGCGGTGCGCTCCTTTTTGATCTTTCCCATCTCATCGATGAATTTGTGGGCCACCCGGGCGAACATGGCCTCGGGGTGCGCGGCCAGGAACCGGTCCAATTCCTCTTTCTGCCCGGCGTTCCACAGGGCTTTCCAGCCGGCGTCGGCCTGAATGATGTCCTGGTAACGCTCAAAGAAATCGTTGACGCTCTTGGCCCGGTAGCCGGTAGGCATCCGGGTGAAAAAGGAGCGCACCCCCCAGATTTTCTGAATCGTTTCCTGGGCCGGTTGAGGGATATCTTCCAGGACCCCGGCCTTGCGCAGGATCACGTCTACTCCGGGCAGGAAATAGTTGGCCCCCAGGCCGCCGCTCCAGGTGCGAATGAAGTGTTCCACCTGGACGGGGCTGATGTCCGTCACCGGCTGCGCCAGCTTGCTCACCGCCTTGGCCGTGGCCGTAGTCCAGGGCTTGGCCCGGAGCTGCACCGGGAGGCGCTGCAGGGCCGCGTCTTCAATGGCCCGGCCCCGGAAGAAATCGTAATTGGCTTTCCCTTCCACGTAGGGCCGGGCGAGGGTGGGTATGACTTCCGGGGTGGCCGCTTCCCAGGCCGCATGGAGAGCGCTCTGTAAGCCCTTGATATTTTCGCCCCGGCCCCATTCCATGAGGCGCTCGAAGGTGGAGCCGAACAGGATCCCGGCCTCAAAGGGCTTGGGGATGCGAAGCATAGGAGCCTGGGGACCCAGGGGCAGGTGCCAGAAATAGTTTTTCTCCCAATCCTCCAGTTCCTTATAGCGGTCGTCCCGGTGGGCATAGAGCCAGATGAGCACGGAAACCCCGGCCAGCATGCCCAGGCGCCGGTATACCGCCTTCTTGTTGGGGCCGGCGAGTTCGGTGAGGAGCTTGTCCATGCCCTGGATGGAGGCGTTCCAGAAGGGGATGATCATGTTGAGATAGCGCACCGCGGGGTGGCCGCCGACCCGGGCGTAGTCCAAAGTGGTGCGCCGGGCCTCGTGGACCGCCTCGGCGTGGGTCAGGCCCTTCTCCCGGGCCTGCTTATAAATGGAGAACCGGGTCAGGTTCTCCAGGTAAGCCGACACGTGCCGCAGGGCGTCGATGGGGTGGGCGAAGTATTTGATCTTCTTCTTGTCCCCCATGATGGCTTCGGGCGTAATCTTTTCGGGGTCCACGAAGCTTTGGGCCAGGGTCGCCAAAGGACCGCCCCCGGCTTCCCATTGCCGTTGCCATTCCTTGACGTTTTCATCGTTGGACAAGAGGCCCACCGCGTCCCGCACCCATTTGAAGGGGTTGAATCCGAAGCGGCTGAAGAGCCAGGCCTGGACGATGTCCCGGGCGGGGTTGCGGCCCAGGGCGAACTCCGGCGCGAGGATGGCCCCGGCCCGCAGGGTGTCGGCGGGCCACTTGGCGATGCGCAGCAGGATCCCCATCTCCGCAGACATGGCGCTTTGGGTCGCCTGGTACATGTCAGGCGGCAGTTTTAACCAGCGCTGGCTGCCGTCCCGGAAATAGGGGATGGTTCCCGGCTCCGGGGGCAAAGGCGACCGGGCCCAGATGCGGTTGGTGAAGTCCATCATCCCGGCCTGGTGGGAGAGACGAAAGCTCAGAAGCGGCGTCAGTTTCGGGTTCCACTTCAGGAAGCCTTCGAAGGCCGCCAGGGCGGTGGGGGCCAGCCGCTCCACCGATCTCCGGTCGATGACGTAGCGGCTGACGAACTCCGCCACCTGCTCTTCCTTCTTGCGGATATACCGCTGATAGGACTTGGAGGACGCGGCCCCGGCCCGCTGGTCGGCGATGCGGCGCAGCTCCTTCTTCATCTCCGGGGTGCCGTTCTCGATGAGCAGTTTCACCAGGCCGTAGGACTCGTCGATTCCGTGGCCCAGCTCGTGGGCCAAGGTGGCCTCGAAGGTGGCGAACCTGACCTCGATCTCCCTGGCCGTTTCCACGGCCAGCTTGCCGTCTTGCACCTCCTGCTTGAGCCAGGACTTGAACTGCCCCAGGCGCCGGCCCCGGAGCTTCCCCAGGACTTTCACCTTGATGCCCAGGTCTTCGGCCAGGCGGGTGAGCTGGGGCCGGAGAACCGCGTCCATCTCCTGCTTCTGGACAAAGTCTATGGGGAGGTACTTGGCCGGGACTTCCTTAACGTCCTCCCATCCCGCGGCCTTGGCGGTGACAAAAACCGAGCGGGTGGTCTTGTTCTTGGCGTAAGCGTATGCGGCTTTGTGGGCCAGGTCGATCCACATCTGCATGGGGTTGAGCACCTGGCGCTCCGAGCCTTTGATTTCCCGGATCATCCGGCCCGGCACCCCCATGGCCGCGGCGTTGGCCGCGATGTAGGTCTCCACGTCGTCCAGGAGGCGCTTATAGGGGATGTAGTATTCGTTGCGCTCCTTGATTTGGTGGTAGGTCTCCTCGTCAATGAACCCCACCTGTAGCAAGGGTTGAAGGATCATCTCATCGCCCCACTCCCGCAGCGAGTCGGCCACCTTTGACAGGCTCTCGAAGTCTTTGTCATACTTCCGCTTGAGGGCCTCGATGACCCGACGGCTTTCCTCGGGATGCACCCCCTTGATGGCCCCTTGCTCCCGCACCCCGGTGTCCCCGGCCAGTTCCAGGTCCCGTTGGGCCACCATGAAGGTTTCCAGGTCGTTCATGGCCTGGCCGTAAGAGTCACCCCGGCTGTCGGCCAGCTTCTTAAGCTCTTCCAGGCGCACTTTCAGGCTGGGGCCTTTGCGCACCAGCTCGTCGCCGGTGAAGACCTCCATCCCCAGGTTCTCGTCAAAGGCTTTCTTGTCCTGGTAAACGTACTCGCCCATGATGCCCTGGTGCACCCGGCCCTCGGCGCCCCTCATGTAACTCAAGCTGTTGATGATGTTTTCGCCCGCGGGCACCGCGGCCCCTTCTTTGGCGGCGCGCCGGGCGGCCCGCTCCCAGGAGGCCCAACGATCCACGGTCTGGTCGTAGAAGGTTTTAAGCTTTTCGGTAAGGCGGTCTTTCAGGCCCTTCTTTTCCTCTTGGGGAGCGGCGATGTATTTCTCCCGGTAGGCGTCAATGTCCCTTAGGTCGGCTTCGCCAAATCTTGCCGCATCCTCGAATAGAAACCTCCGGGCGTATTTCCTGGCTTTCCGGCCCGGCTGGGGCGTCCACAACTCCGGCATCTCCCGGCGCACGCTCTCGCCTTCCGTGGTTTGGATGTCCATGATCCATTCGTTGAACGAGGATCTGTCCAAAACCTCGGCCTGCCGGGTGACGAATTGCTCCAACAGGTCTATATCTCCAATGATGACGCTGACCTGGTTGGCGTCGTAGGCCCGGGCCAGGCCCATGAGGGTTTTCCGCACCTGATTGATGGGTTTGGAGAGAACCTTTTTGCGGTGCACCGTCCAGCCCTGCACCTGGTTCTGGGCGTTGGTGAAGATCAGGCACACCTTTTCCGGGTCGATACCCAGGGAGAAAGCGAAGTTGGCCAGGTCAACCTCGTTTTTAATCCTGGCCTTTTTGTCCAGCCAATCCCCTGCACCGGGGCGGGGCCGGAAGAACCCCTGGAATTCCATGCCGTTCCTGATGTAGCTCAGCTTTCCGTGGTCGATCACCAGGAACTCACCCATGAGGCCGCCTAAACCCTTGAAGTTCAAGTCGGGCAGTCCTTTAAAAAGGATGTTGAATCCCGCCAGGTCGCCCCGGCTCATCTTGGGGTTGCCGCTGGGATGGTTGTGGAGGAAATGGACCTTGGCGGCTCCCAGGCGCCCGGCCGCCTGTCTGACGTGGCCCACGAGCCATTCCAGGTCCACGTTCACGGAAGAAAGGGTCCCGGAAGACAGGGTGTTATGGGCCAGGATCAAGCCCTTTTCATCCGTGTAGATGACGTGCAGGTTCTCCTGCCGGGGGCTGCGGTAGATTTGAAAGAGCTCGGCAATCTCGTAAGGCTCCATGCCCGGCGTCAGTCGCCGCCCGACGTAGCTGATCCATCTCCTGTCGCCGTATTCCTGGGAAACCTTGTTTCGATACTCCTTAAGAGACCCCGGCACGGCTCTACCGGATACGCCAGCCTGCCTCTTGGCGGCTTGCTCGGCTTTTTTGCGGATTTCAGCAGCAGCTTCCTGCGCAAGGCTTTCAGATCCATACGCGAGCCTCATCTCATCAGATTGATATTCCGCCAGGACCTTGGGGTGGGGAACGATCTGGCGCTTCAGGCTGGCCGTGGTTTTTACCGCATAGGGCGCCGAGCCTTCGGCGATCTCCAGGGGCCGGTGGCTTTCCCCCGGTTTCCCGAAAATTTCCTCGAAGGTGACCCGGGCCAGGCTGACGGCAACGCCGTGCTTCTGCATGAGGACGCCGATGACGGCCGCGGCGTCCTGAAAGGTGTCGATATCGGCCTCCATGGCCTGGCCGGATTTATAAAAATCGCCCCGGGTGTGCTTAAGGATGTCTTCGTCCAGATAAAACCTGCCCCCGGTTTTCTTGGCCAGGGGAACGGAGATTTTGTAACCGGAGCCGTACTTTTGCAGGAAGACTCCCCCGCCATTGAGCAACCCCTGCCGCTTAAGCACCTGGATGGCCTGGTCCCGGTTCAGGGTGACGGTTTGCAGTTCCTTGTACTTGGAAGGGTCGAAATTGAGGGGCATGACGAAGCCGGTGGCCAGTTTGCCGTCTTCCCGGGTAAAGAAGGTCATCTGCCCCTTGTTGATGGGGTTGCCCAGGAGGTTCCCCGTCACCAGGTAGCGTTTCTCATAGGGCTGGAGGTGAAAGACCTTCATCTGCTCGTCCCAATCAGCCGGGACGCCTTCTCCTTTGATGAAGGACTGGCCCCTTAAGGACGCGGTGGTGCGGTAGGTGCGCATGGAGGACCCCACCGCCAGGGTGTACTTGAAGTTGGACGGCGTGGCGGGGTTGCTGCCGGGGGTGGGCTTGTACTGAATGTTGTAGATGACCCCTTCAAGGACTTCCAGGTGGGTGACGTGGGCGCCGATTTTGAACTGATCCAGGGTGTCCAGGGCGAAAGTCAGGGCTTGCCTGGCTCCCCGTTCATACCTTTCAATGATTTCCGGGGCGTTGTTGGCCCCCGCCATCAGGGTCTTCTTCTCTTTCAGCCAGGCGTGGAAATCGTCCTCCAACTGGGTTTTAAGTTCGTCGGCTGCTCGCTCCGGGGTTTTCCCCTTCAGGTGGGCCTCGAGGCGCTTCTCGATCTCGGCCCGGGTCATGGGCTTCTTCTGGATCTTGGCGTCCACCGTCTCAAAATAGGTGGGGCTGGAAAGCTCGCTTTTGCCCCGGGCGTCGCCGGCCACCAGCATGGTCTTATCCAGGGTTTTGGCCTGGAGGTCCAGGTGCTCGCTTTCCAGGTTGTACTCGCCGATCTGTTTCAGGTGCTCCACCAGCTCTTCATACTTGGCGTCAAGGGCGGCCCACACCTCCTCCTGCACCGCCACCGGCTGCAGGGCGGTCCAGCCGGTAACCCGCTTGGTCAGGGAGCCGGTTTCCGGAAAGGCTTGCAAAATCTGGTGGATCCGCCCGTCCCGGTCCGCCTCGATGAATTCGTGGTCGATCACCCGGTCCAGGACCCCGCTGAGGCGGTCGTTCAAGCTGGGGTCTTCGGCGAACATCTCGGCCGCCACCCGGTCGCCGTACTGGTTGATGATGTCCGCCACGTCCAGGGAGTAGGCGCTCTCCCCCTTGGCGGAGATATTGGCGAACAGGGAGGCCATCTTTTTCTGGAGGATCACCAGAGGCCGCTTCTCGCCGGGAAGAGAGCTGATCTTCACCTTGTAGCTGGGCTTGTGGACCTGGCCGGTGCGGTGGATGCGCCCCAGGAGCTGCACCGCCTCGTTGATCTCCTGGCTCATCTGGGTCAGGACCATGTGCCGGGGACGCTGGTCCTTGAACTTCTCGCCGCTGTGCAACGAAATCCCGGTGCTCCCGGAACTGTTGATGATCAAGGCGTCGAATTCTCCGGAATTGAACTTGTTGACGGGGGTGTTTTTGTCGTACTTCTCCTTGTCGCTGCGTTTGCGCAGGATATTTCGCTCTTCTTGCCAGTCCAGGACATGGGTGCGCCCGGTGATCTCCCCCACCTGGTAGCCTTCCCTTTCCAGGGCCTTGGCGATATAGTCGATGGGCATGGCCGGCACGTCCGTCACGGTGCCGTCGATAAGATTAACGGTCTGCCCCCACAAGTACTGCAGATGCTCCGGCATTTCCTCCACCTGGACTGTCACCTTCTCCGTGCTGCCATCATGGTGCTTGATGCGGTAGGTCCGGGTGCCGTCCGCGGCCTTGCGGAGCACCTGGGCGAAGTTCATGTTCACTTCGTCCCCCACCCGGATCACCCCGGCTTCCAGCATGTCGTCCAGGAAGGACTCCATGGTGTTGTAGCAGCCGATGACCACCTTGCGGCCCTGTTTGAGAGCGTCCAGGGCTTCCTTGATGGTGGCGTCGGCCCGCAGGCAGAACAGCAGTTGTGAAATCTTGTTGTGCATCACCGAGGCGAAATGGGTGGCGCTGATGCCTCCCCGGAACCCCTCGTCCGCGGCCTTGCCCTCTTTTTTGAAATCTGCGTCCAGGTCCTTGACCCACAGGTTGAATTCCTTGGAAAACTTGAGGATGGCCCTAAGGCAGGCCGTCAGGTCATCGGAACGCTGCCGATCCCGGGCCGCGCTCTCGTGGTCCACCTCCACCGGGATGTCGATCCCCGCGAAGGAGAGTTCGTTGCGGATCATCTGGCCGCTCAAGGCCCATTGGTGGGCGATCCATTCCTGCAAGGGGACCCCGCCCCGCTTCAGGTTCTCAATGACGGTGTCCAGGTCCACGTTGAGGTTGCCCAATTCGGTGCGGTGGTACAGGGCCATGGTATCGGGCCGCTTGGCATAGGTGGCGGAGGAATAGACCACGCCCCGGGCCGCGCCGGTCATGGCCGACCTTAAGAAGGCCCCGGTGTTGCTCTCCTGGCCGGCCCCTTTGTGGGACTCGTCCAGGATCAGGATGCTCCTGGGCGCCAGGGCCCGCAGCAGTTCCATCTTCCCGGTCAAGTTTTTGCTGTTGATCTGGTAATAGGTGGTGAAGACCGCGTCATACCCGGCCGGTAAATCCCGCCTTCTCACCGCTTCCTGGATGGCCTTCTTGTCCAGGTTCCGGATGACGTTGCCGTCGTTGTCCACGATACGAGCCCGGTCCTTGTTGCTGGCCACGATGAGGGGGTTGAGGTCGGCCTTGATGTCCCGCATGTCCCGGTACATGGCGGAAAACAGGCCGTCGTTTTCGGTCAAGAAGATGGGCACCAATCCCCGGTTCTTGGCATAGCGCATGACCGCGGCCACCATGCGGCCCTTGCCCACGCCCGTCTGGTGGCCGATGACGAAGCCCCCGGTGCCCCTTTCTATGGCGTCGATGGCCAGGGCCACCCCTTCGATCTGCTCGGCCCCCAGGACCGAAAACATCTCCTCCTTGGTTTGGTAGCCCAGGCGGTCCCGCACGAACTCGTCCAGGTCGCCGATCTCTTCCTGCAACTTTTCCAGGTAATTCTTGACGGCCTCGGCCATGTACCGGGGAGCCACGGTGTTCATGGCCGGTCCTTTGGAGGTGGGCTGGTAGGCCGCCTGGAGCCTGGTTTCTTCCGCGGGGGCTTCGGTTTTAGGCGGGGCGGGAGCTTCGGTTTTTTGGGCTTCGGGCGGCCCGGGCAGAATGTTCTTGACGTCCCCCGGCTTGAACGTAAGCGGTCCTTCCGGCCCCTGCACGGTTAAGGTCATCTTGTCGAACCAGCCCCGGATTTTGGTGATTTGGCCCACCTTGCCGTCCGCGGTTTCCACCCACTGGTTCTTTTGGAAAACCCGGAGCTCCTGGCGGTCCCGGTCGGAAAGTTTGATTTCCCGGCCCGACTCGTCAATGACGCCCTGGATTTGGGCGACGGGGATGCGGCGCACGTTCCCCTGGGCGTCCACCACCTCGATGGTCTGGTCGCCATAGGGAGCGGCCTCTTCTTGAATTTTGGAATGGGTTTGGTAAGTTGCGGCCTCTTCCTTGATGGTGACGATGGTCCCATCGGGAAGAGTGATTTTGGTGCCGGAGCCTATAGACTTTGGAGGAACTCGGCCAGGCTCGCCTCGTTCTGTTCCTGCAGTTCCTCTGTCGGGCTGAGGCGGTCGTGCATCGGGTCCTGGGGATACCGGCTTAGGAGATCCTTTTTGTTCGCCGGGCCGGGGTCCCGGAGATACGCCAGGAGATGGGCCAGGCCCCCGCTCTCCGGGTGCTGCCGGATGGCCTTCAACAGGTCCTCCTGGTCCTCGTCCCCCGCCAGGTACTGGTCCGCCACCTGGGGTCCCAGGCTCAGCAGCACCCCGTAAACCTCCCGGCTGCCGTACTTCGCCTCCTTCTCCTTCCGTTTCAACAGCTCCCGGGCCTTGTCCTCCCAGTGCCCCAGGTAGGCCCAGGCCCGGTTCGGGTCCTTGGGGTTGTCCAACTGCTGCGCCCCCCGGGGCGACACCAGCACCCCCAGGCCGATCCTCGCCGGCCGGTTGTCCCTTAGAAACTTCGGGAGCCACAACACCTTTTGCCCGGGCATCGATGTCTCCTTTCAACAACTTATAAATATCGTCAAAAGTCTTGGCAACCTCTATCCCATCGGCCTGGTGCGGGGCCGCGCCCTGGGGTTCGGCCTTGCGCCCCTCGATGATCAGCAGCCGGATGGGGAACTTGGTTCCCATCTGCTTGTAGACGTCGCCGTCGACGTTGATATGGTGGGTGACGCGGTACCGGGAGTAAAGGTAGTTGAAAAACACCCGGTCCGCGTCCGTCAGCTGGGTCATGGGCTGGCCCCAGGGGGTGGCGAAGGAATGGCCCCCGGTGATCACCGCGGCCCGCCCGTCATCGTCCATGGCTTTAAGCGCGTCCAGGGCGATGAGGTGCTCCAGCTTGGTGATTTTGTAGCCGTCAAAGGCCACCGGCTTTTCCAGAGAACCGAAGGGCGGGTTGGCCAGGACCACGTCCGCCGACTTTTCCTGGGGTCCCTCCTCGGTCCCCACCAAGTTCCGGGCGTCCTGGACGGTCACGTCGAACCTTTGGCTGCGCAGATGTTCGGCCCGGAGCGGCTCTATCTCGTTGGCCAGGGTTTGCTCTGGATTGGCGGCGATGAGGAGCATGCCGTTGCCCGCCGTGGGCTCATAGACCCAATCGCCTGAAGTTACGCCCACCGCCTTGCTCATGAGGAAGGCCAGGGGAGCTGGAGTGGAATAGGCTTGGTTCTTGACGGTGGTGGAAGTGCGGGAGGTCAAAGCCGGCTGCAGGGAGTAGAGCTTCTTGATTTCCTCGAAAGCCTGGTCGCCCTTTTTAGCCGCAATTTCCCGGGCCTTATTGACCAAAGCCAGTTCGAAGGTTTCCTCGATCTCCTTCCGGCGCTGGGGCAGCTCTTCCTTGGGGACTCCGGCTTTTTGGGCGACCGCGGCCACGTCTTTGGCGGTAATGGGGGCGGGAGTCGGTTGCCCCATGGCCTGATTGATCAGGTCGCGAAAAGCCTTTAACAGTCCTCCGGCTTCTTTTCCGGGTTCTGGGCCGGTTTCCTGCTTAGGAGGCTTTTTGACTTCTGTGGCGGGCGGCTTTTGGTCGAACAACCCCCCGCCCGGCCCCAGACCTTCCAGAGTTTGCTGCTGGCCCAGGTCCGTGGCTTTTTTGTAGAGCTGCTCCCGCTCCTGGGCCGACAGGTTCCCCCGGGACACCTGGGAGAAAAGTTCGGGATCGCCGGCTAAAATGTTGACTTGGGCGGGTTCGATCTGGCCTTCGGGGAAGGCCCGGAGCACGGCCAGGGCCTTGTCCGGGTCGATGTCGGGGAACTGCTTTTGGACTTCTTTTAAGCGGGTTTCGAGTGTTGAGGCTTTAGGTTGGCCCCCGGTGAGGCCGAAATCCTCGGGGCCGAAACTTACTTCTTCTTCGGGAGCGGGATGACTTGCGCCTTCTGGCCCTGTTTCTCCTTCTTCGCTTGCTTCCTGGCTTCCATCTTCTCCATGCGTTTCAGGACCCAATTCACCGCCTGGGGTCGCACCTGGCTGAACTCCAACTGGTAGGGGTCCGATTTCTTCTCCATGACCCTTCTCCTTGGTCAAGGCAGCCTGCAAAAGCTCCGCCTTGCTTATATCAATTTTTGGCCCTAAAAGCTGCAACTGCTTGGGGTTGCCCAAAGCTTCGAGGGCCTCCGCATAGGCGTTGAAGATCGCTGTAAGTTTTTTGCGGGAACGGGAGAACCTGGAAAAAACCCTCAGAAGGTCGGCTACTATCGGATCGATGGTCTCAAAAAGTTTCTGTTGAGCCAAAAACCAATCCACCGACTGTCCCTGCTCTCTGAGGCTCTGTAAAATGTCCGCAGCCTGACCAATCTCTTGGGTGATGTTCAGATCGAACAGGCGGCCTTTGGCGATTTCCTTGTTGATGGAGGCCAAGCGGGCCGCCACCATGGCCATGGCCCCGGTGATGTTTCTGGCATTGTCGTCCGGGCTTTCGGCCAGTTTCCCCAGAGAAGCGGAGTCACCAAAAGCCAGGGCGAATAAGGCATTGCGAATCCGCATTATCCCTGCTTGGCTTAAGCCGCCGTCCGCAGTCAGGTAGCGATTGGCCTCTGTCGGCCCCACCACCTTCTCCATGAACTGCTTAATGAAGAAGCGGTTGGCCTGAGTCAGGATTTCGCCGTCATCGTTGGCCACGAAATTTTGCAGAATATCTAGGCCGTGCAACCGGTTGGCGTCGGAACGGGCCTGTTCCACGTCACTCATGGCGGCTACGGCCGCTTCGTTGGCCTCCCGCACAAACTGCTGGCGGTCCACTTCCGATAACCGTCGCCGCACCAAAATCGGATTCTGTATTTGGTCAACCAAAGCCGGGTTGATGCCAAACTGAGCAGCTTTTTCCTTCAACCGTTGCCGGTAGGCTTCGATTTGTCCATCCGTCCGGCCATAAAGCCGCCGCACCGCAATGGTCCGGGCATTGCCGCTTTCCACCAGATTGTCCGGCCCGATAATGGGAGTGCCTTCTGCCGCTTGGGGAGATTCCGTCAACAAAAAGTCAGGCTGAAGACCCTGCTCAATCCGGCCGATTTGCAGTTGCGAAGCCACCCGCCCCCGCTCCCGGGGCTGGAGTTCCTGGGGAAAGGCCGGGTTAAGGCCCAGGTTGTCGTCGTGGGAGGTGACGAGGTCGCCCACGTCCATCACTTCATATTGCGTGTCCACCGCGGTGCCCCGGGCGGTGGTGGCCGCAACCGTATGGCCCTGGATTCCCCGGGGCACCGGGGGCGGCTCCGGAGCCGGGGGTGCAGGCGAGGGCATTTCGGTGGAAGGGGTTGGCTCGGGAGGGCGGGCTGCCTCTTCCGCCTGCACTCCGGCAAGGGCCAGGGGTTCCGGGGGGCTGGCCGCTTTATCAATTTCCCACCGGCCCACGCCTCTCAGCACGTCCCGATGGGCGGCCAGCAGGCCGTGCAGCTCCCGGGCCGCGGCCGGATCGCCGGTTTCCTCCACCTGGCGGATGAGGCCGGACAACCGCTCCGCAATGGGTTTCAACCCCGGCCTCTCTTCTTCCGGCATCCTGAAGAGGTTCCCCACCTCCTCCCGGTTGGCGATGAGCAGTTCATTCAGCTTCGCGGCCGCGGCCGGGTCCCCGGTTTCTTCCACCAGGGCCGTCAACTGGCCGACCAGCTCTTTCAAGTCGGGAACCTGGGGCGCGGCTTCTTCCTTGGCCGCTTCCAGCACGGTTTCCGTTTCCGTGGCCGGCGCGCCCATGGGCGCAGGCGTGGGCGCGGGGCTAGCCGCGCCCGGACCGGCCACCACTTCGCCCCCCGGCCCCAAGACAATCCCCGGACCCCGGGTTTCCGGGGCCACCGTCTCGCCCTTGGTGGCCTGGTCCGCCAGCCACTTCTCCAACGCGGTGCGCTCCCACGGCTCCTTGCGCAAGGCGATCTCCAGGGCGCTCCGGTAAATGGGCCGCCCGAACTGGTCCACCAGGGGAGAGCCGCCTTCGGGTTCACCTTCGGTGACCGCGGGCGGCCGCTCCCCCCGCTCGATGATCCGGTAGGGAGGCGGAGGGGGAATCTCTTCTCCGGGAGACGGGCCGAAGGTGGCCGGCGGCGGGGCTATGGGCGCTTCCTCCCACGGCTCCACTGCAGGGGGCGTCCAGGCCGGGGCCTGGCGTTCCTGTTGTTCAGAGTCGGCCTTCTCCCGCAGTTCCCGGACGTACTGCCGGTACTCCGCGAATTTTTCGGCCCCCCCGAAGACCCCGCCCAGGGCCGCGCCCACCAGAACGCTTTCCACCACGTTTTCCGTCAGCTTCTGGTCCGGGTCGTAGCCGTATTTCTTGAAGGCGTTGGCCACGATCTCCTGGGCGCCTTCCGTGGAGCCTTCGGTGATGATGGAATCCAGCAGCTTCCGGGTCAGGGTCAGGCCCTTCTTGCCGGCAAAGATTCGCTCCAGGGACATGGCCTCCAGAGAGCCCGCCAGCGCCCCGCCGGCCAGCATGACGATGTTGCGGGTGAGCCAGGGCACTTCCTTGCCCTTCTCCAGTTCCCAATTCCTTAAGTTCTGTTCCGCGGAGGCCGCTTCCTGGGCCATGGCCATGCTGTATCCGCCCATGCGCCCCATGCGGGCGAGCTTCGAGCCGTACTCGGTGAGCTTGGCGGTGGCTGTGGCCAGGGCCTCGGCATCCCCGGCCAACGCCGCGGCCTTGGCCGCCTTGTCGGCCCCGTTGATCAGCTTGCCGTATTTCAAGGCCGCGGCCCCGGCCCGGGCCATCCAGTTGCCGAAGAAATAAGGGATGGTGCTCATGGCCCCTTCCGGCAGTTGGGCCGCCCAGAAGTGGGGGTTGGTGACGTTGGCCGCGATCTGCTTGGCCACGCCCCCGGGGTCCTGGAGGATGCGGTCCAACTCCACCGGGGGACCGCCCGCGGCCTTGCCCGGCTTGAGCGCGGGGGACTCCGCGATATCTTCCAGGCCGGTGATCACCGGTTCGGTGATTCGTTTGACCGTGTCGCTTTGCAAAACGTCCGAACCCGCGATCTTGGCCAGCTGGAAGGGCAGCTTGGCCAGGCCCAGGGCGCCCCGGCCCAGGCTGGCCGCCACCTCTCCGGGAAGCGACCGCTCCACCTCCACCTGGGCCGCCTGCCGCTTCTTTAAAAGGCGGTCGATCCGATCCACCCCCGCCTGCTGCTCCGGCGTCACGGACTCCAAAGGCATCTCGGGAATGTCGGGCGTCTTCGCCCCCGGCGCCGCCTCGGGAATGAAATCCGGCGACTTGCCGAACATCTCCGGGATGAAGTCGGGGACCCGCGGCTGACCCGGCGGCCGAAGCGGGGCCAGGTTAAAGCGTTCTTCTTCGGGGTAAAGCAGACTCACGGTAGGACTCCGTATCCGCGCTGCTTTTCTTCCATCAGCCGGCTGTACTGGTCAGGCCGCAAGAGCGCCGGACCCGGCAGGGCCGGAAGCGGCTTAAACGGCCTGATCTCCCCTCGCGGCCCCACCTCAATCTTGAACGGGGTTATCTCTCCCCGGGGCCCCACCTGCACCATCTTGTCGTCCAGGAAAAGCGGCGGTGCCGTCCCCGGAGAATTTTGGAGCGGCGCAGTCCGGTTTTGGGTTTTATCGGGGACCGCCGGGGGGTTGACCCATTGAAGGATGGTGTCCCGGCGCTTCTTTTCCGCCTCTTGGTCGGCTTGAGGAGTGGTCAGCCATAATTTTTGCCCCTGCGTCAGGGCGTATCCGGCCTTTGTCAGATTTTCCACGGCCTTGGTGATGCCCTGATCATTGACCCACTTGTTCTCGTCCAGGTGGCGCATGGCCTTGGCTTCGAACGCCTGGAAAGCCTTTTCGGGGTCGGCCTCGCCCATAGCCTTGAACCCCATAACCAATTGCCCTAAACCCGGAATCACCGGCCCCAAGCCTTCCGGGCCTTCCTTGTAAAACCGGGGGTCGCTTTGCACCCGGTTCATGAAGGCTTCCAGGTTGCGCTTGCGGGTCATCACGTCCCCCGCCAGGGCCGCTTCCTGGCTTTTTCCCTGGGCCGCGATTTCTTCCAGCTTGTTTTGGTGCTTGAGACCCTCCATGGCTCCGCCCGCCGGCACGAAAGGCGCGCCTTGCTCTCTCCGGAAAGCCTGCACCGCCTGCCCCGGCGCGGCAAACTCCTCCCCGTAGCGCGGCCCCTGGTAGGTGGTGGTCATGCCTCGGGTCACCGGGATGGGTCTGGCAAAGTCCTGCTGGCCCGAAGCAACCCGGGTTTCGGACCGGGCCGCCTCCTCGGGAAACAGAGGACCCTGGCCGCCGTAGGAAGTCTCGTCTCCCAGTCCCTTGCCGGCAACGAAGGCCCGGGTGAACGCCTGGGCTTCCCGGACCGGCTCTTTCCGAGGGCTGGTGGTAGCGTTCCGGGCTTCCGCCAGTTTTACCGCCCCTTCCTGCTGCAGCTCCAGCAATCGGCGCTGCTTCTGGTATTGCGCCTCTTTCTCGATTTCCTCTCTGGTAGGCCCGAACAGCCCCCCGCTAAGGTCAGTAGTGAGGCTCATGATTTAGTCCTCCCGGTCCAAGCCGTAGAAGGAAACAGGCGCGATG
>VGSW01000023.1 GCA_016874915.1 Deltaproteobacteria bacterium | reverse complement strand
GAGACGGTGATGCGTTTGGAGTGAGGTGAGACGATGCGCGGTTTACCTACGTGGGCCTGGTTGTTGCTGGCCACGGCCTCAGGGCTGGCGGCCACCATACTGGCCATGAGCTGGTTCAGAGGCCCCCCCCCGCCTCAAGCCGCCAAGCAGGCGCCGGTGGTGGTGGCGGTCCGAGACCTGGACCCAGGGATGCCTTTGGACGGTCCCACCATGCGTGTAGAGGCGCTAAACGTCCGGCCGGAAGGCTCCTTTGCCCACAAAGAGGAACTGCTCCATTTCGAGGCCGCTGCCGCCATTAAAGAGGGAACGCCCATTCTCAAAACCCAGATCCGCCCCCGGAGCCAGGGGTTGGCGGCCCGGGTGCACCCCGGCAGACGGGCCATGACCGTAAAGGTTGATGAGGTCGCCGGCTTGGCGGGGTTCCCCAGTCCCGGCAACCGGGTGGATGTGGTGATGACCAGCAGACATGGTGAAGCCGCCCAGAAAAGCCGGGCGGAAACCGTGCTCCAGAATCTCCCCATTCTGAGCCACGGTAGCAGCATTGAGAAAAAGGCGGGGGATAAACCCCAGGTTGTGACTACCATCACTTTGGAGGTGACCCCGGAAGAAGCGGAACGCCTGGCCCTGGCGGTGCATGAAGGCCACATTGCCCTGGTGCTGCGGAACCAGGAGGACCGGGGCAAAGTGGTGACCACCGGAGTGAACCTCGCCCAGCTGCTGGGGGCCACGGCCATGGAAACTCCGGGTCCCGCCGCCGGAGAGACTCTGGGCCCGGGTCCCGAATCCCGGCGGGTGGTGGAGATCATCCGTAAGCTCAAAGTGGATCAGCAGCCCATCCCCGGCTCCCGGGGTCCCGGAAGCGGCGGCAAGGCGGTGGGCGGTTGATGAGTCGGTTTTTTATAAGTTTGAGAGCCCTGAAAAAGTCAGTTGGAACAGGAGGAATCCGCCTCTTTTCCCCCTCCCCGGGTGGGAGGGGGCAGGGGGAGGGGGAAAAGAGTGGGGAAAACTATTGAAATTATGGAAAAACCACTCACCCCCACCCTCACCCTCCCCCATCACGGGGGAGGGAACAATGCGGCCCCAGGTGAATTTCGGTGAAGACGCGGTTTTCCATTTATTATCATACTCCGGAGCAGGAAGAGTATCTCCAGAAGGTCATCAAGACCATACCGGACAGCACCCTGGTAACCTCGGAGAATCTGGCGCATCTCCCGGCCCGTCTCAACTCCGAGACAGATGTGGTGTTGCTGGAATACCAGGAAGATAATCCTTTATTGGACCGTTGGATTCAGAGAGCCACCTCTGATTCCAAAAGCCCACCCGTTTTTCTTTTTCTTCCCGAAGTCTCCACCGAGCACTTGCGCAAAGCCTTGCGTTTGGGAGTTCGGGAATGCCTTTCCTATCCCATCACTCATGAACTCCTCCAGGAAGCCTTGGAACGCTTGCCCACCTTTGCGGATCAGGGAGAGGCCGGAGCCACCCGCATGGTTTCTTTCCTGGGATGCAAGGGCGGGGTGGGAACCTCTTTTGTGGCTGCCAATGTGGCTTACCTCCTGGCCAAGGAGTCCAAAGAAAAGGTCCTTTTGGTGGATCTGGACTTACGTTACGGCGAACAGAGTTACCTCTTTGACGCGCAGCCTCGGTACACCATCCTGGACGTGGTGGAAAATCTGGGAAATCTGGACAGCCATTATTTGCAAAGCGTCCTGCATATCTGTCAGGAAAATCTCCAACTGCTGCCGGCCCCCACTCGCATTGAGGAGGCGGAGACTGTCACTCCGGGGCAGCTGGACAAAATTTTGCGGTTCATCCGGCTGCAGAGTGGATATTCCTGGGGGCTGGTGGATGTGGGGGATCGGATAGACGAAATCACTTTGAAACCTCTGGAATTGTCTGAACTCGTCATCCTGGTGGCCTCGCCGTCGATTCCGGCCCTTTCCAATGCCAAGAAGCTTCTGGAATTGTTGAATCTCCTGGGGCTGGAAGGGACCAATTTCGAAGTGGTGCTGAACTGCTGGGACCCAAAGGGCGACCTTTCCCAGGAGGAAATTGATAAATTCCTGGGCCGGAAAGTTATGGCTACGGTGGCCGCCTCCCCTCAGGTGGGGCGCAGCATCAATGAAGGCAAGCTCCTGGCGGAGACCTCGCCCCGCCATCCCGTGTGCCAGGACTTGAGAAAGGTGGCGGCCTTTCTTATGGGAGAAAATCTAAAGGAAACCGGCTTTTTTCTGTGGAGCTGGATGGCAGGGTTGCGGGGGAGAAAATAAGGGTTGGGGGGGAGAAATAAGCCATGAGCCTAATTACCAGGATCCGTGACCGAGGTCAGGGGGACCAGGGTCAGGTTGTGGTCCTGAGCCGGGAAAAGGAGCAACGGGACCTTAAAAAGGAAAGCGCCTTCAATGCGTTGAAGGCCAAGATCCACTTCCGCCTGCTTAATCTTTTGGACCTGGCCCGACTGGCCGAGGCCCCGGATAATGTCCTTCAGGAGGACCTGCGCCGGGGGGTAGATTTTATCCTGGCGGAAGAGAACCTGGTCCTGCCATATCCGGAAAAAGACCGGCTGTGCAAGGATATCCGGGATGAACTCCTAGGTTATGGTCCCCTGGAACCCCTGCTCCGGGATAATTCCGTGGGCGACATCCTGGTCAACGGCTACAACAAAGTGTACGTGGAACGCCAGGGCAAGCTGGAACTCACCTCCGTCTGTTTCAATGACAACAGCCACCTTTTGAAAATCATCGAAAAAATCGCCGCGGGGGTAGGGCGGCGCGTCGATGAGTCCACCCCCATGGTGGACGCTCGGCTGCCGGACGGTTCCCGGGTCAACGCCATTATTCCCCCCCTGGCCCTGGATGGTCCGGCCCTGTCCATCCGCAAATTTTCCAAGGATCCCATTAAAGTCCGGGATTTAATCGCGTTTGAATCCATTACCCCGGAAATTGCCCAGGTCCTGGAGGCTGCGGTCAAGGCCCGCCTGAACATCCTGATTTCCGGGGGCACCGGCACCGGCAAAACCACCTTTCTCAACGTGCTTTCCAGCTTTATTCCCAACGACGAACGGATTATCACCATTGAGGATTCGGCGGAACTCCAACTCCAGCAGGAACACGTGGTGCGGTTGGAGACCCGGCCTCCCAACCTGGAGGGCCTGGGGGAGGTGACTCAGCGGGATCTGGTCAGGAACGCCCTGCGAATGCGGCCGGAGCGCATTATCCTGGGCGAGGTCCGGGGGGGTGAATCCCTGGACATGCTACAGGCCATGAACACCGGGCATGATGGGTCCCTGGCCACCATTCACGCCAACTCCACCCGGGACGCCTTGACGCGGTTGGAGACCATGGTCTCCATGGTCGGATTGAATATTCCCGATAAGGCCATCCGGCACCAGATCTCTTCCGCCATCCATATTGTCCTGCAGTTGGCCCGGCTCAGCGATGGCAGCCGAAAGATGATGAGCCTCCATGAAATCGTGGGCATGGAAGGGGATACCATCACCATGCAGGAGATTTTTTCTTTTGAACTATTGGGGATCACCGAGGACCGCAAAGTGAAAGGCGAGTTCGTGGCCTCGGGCATCCGCCCCCGCTTCATGAAGCGCCTGGAAGCCATGGGGCTCAAGCTCCCCACCCATCTCTTCCGCCAAAACACTTAGGAGGGGGGATGGGGCTCTGGTTCTTCCCGGATACGGCGACCTTAGCCATTTTCTTCTTCTGTTTCGTGCTGACGGTGCTGGGTTGCTGGTATTTCCTGGATCAGGGCCGGCGTTATCAGCAGCGGCTGCGAAAGCGTTTGACAGCGCTCCACGGAGAGGGCCGCCCGGCCTCTAAAGAATCCCTTCTGCAAGACAAAGGCTGGAGCGAAAAATCCATCATCAACCTCTTTAAAAAGTTTCATTTCCTGGAATCCCTACATACTTTGCTGTTGCAGGCCAACTTGCGCTGGCGACTGGAAACATTTCTTGCCCTGATGGCCTGTTTGGGTGCGGGGCTGGGGGGCCTGGGCTTTACCCAATGGGGTTTTCCCGGCGGGGTGGCCGGCGCCGCGTTGGGCCTCTTCCTGCCGTACAAAGCGTTGCAGCTCAAAAAGAAATACCGTCTCCGGAAATTTGAAAAGCAGCTTCCTGACGCCCTGGACTTGATGGCCCGGGGCATGAGGGCCGGACATGCCATCACCACCGGGTTCCAACTGGTGGCGGTGGAGATGGCCAATCCCATCGGCGGGGAATTTTTCAAGACCTTCAAGGAGTACAACCACGGCCTGGACCTCAACCTGGCTTTGAACAATCTCTGCCAGCGGATTCCTTTGCGGGACTTGAGTTTTTTCACCATCGCGGTGATGATTCAACGGGAGACCGGGGGCAACCTCGCAGAAATCCTGGAGAAAATATCATCCCTGATCCGGGAGCGCTTTAAGCTGCGCAACCAGATCAAGGCCCTGACCGCGGAAGGGCGGCTCTCCGGCCTGATCCTGGTATTTCTGCCCCCGGCTACGGCCATAGTCCTGTTTTCCCGGGCGCCCGAACATATCCTGCTCCTGGCGGAAAATCCCCTGGGGCGCACCATGGCTCTCACCGCCCTGTTCCTTCAATTATTGGGAATTTTTGTCATACGCAACATCGTGAACATCAAGATGTAGGGACGCCCTGATGAATCTTGTCCCCATTATTTTCGGCTTGTTGGTCATGGCCTCGGTGATTTCTCTGGTGGGATTTTACGCTCAAACCCGGAGCGCCAGAATCCGCAAGCGGCTTCAGACCCAGAAAAAGGCGGAACAGCTCTTAATTATTACGGAAAAAAAGACCAGTTTTTTGCCGTCCGGGATGGTGAAAAAGTTGGAGGACCTCCTGGGTCTGACCAAAGACAGTCTCAAAATTAAGGAAGTGAGAAAGTCCCTGGCCCAGGCAGGGTTTGACAGCGACCGCGCCGTCACCGGGTTCATGGGAATCAGGCTGGGTTTGTGCCTGGCCCTGCCCATTCTGGCCCTGCCTTATTTGCTGCGTCCTCCTGTCTCCACCGGCTTCTTTCTCCTGGCCGAATACGTTCTGTTCGCCGCGGGTTATTTTGCTCCTCTGTTGGTCCTGAGCCATCTGGGGGAAGTGCGGAAGAGAAAGATCAGAGAAGAGCTGCCCGACGCCCTGGACTTGATGGTGGTGTGCGTGGAAGCCGGACAGGGGTTAAATGCCGCCATCAAACGGGTGGCGGATGAGCTCATGGCCAGCAGTCCCCATTTGCCCGGGGAACTGCTCAAGGTCAACCTGGAGATCAACGCCGGCCAGGACCGGGAGCAGGCCCTGCGCCACCTGGCGGAACGCACCGGGGTGGAGGAAGTGGCCTCTTTGTGCAACATCCTCATCCAGAGTGAACGTTTTGGCACCAGCATTGCTCAAACCCTGAAAGTCCAGTCAGAGGCCCTGCGCACCACCCGGCGGCTGAAACTGGAGGAACAGGCGGCCAAAACCCCGGTAAAGCTGGTCTTTCCCTTGATTCTGTTTATTTTCCCAGCCATCCTGGTGGTGATCCTGGGACCGGCCATTATCCGGGTGAGCAGCAACTTCTTCAAGTAATGAATAACGTTGGAGGCATGAAGGACAAAGAGAATCTTCCCGCAAAGCCGCAAAAGAGCAAAAAAACCTTTAGGGGCGCGGCCTTGGCCGCGCCCCTAATTTATTGCCGTCTTGGCGTGGGGTCGTTATGGAGTTAAAGGAAGCCGTGAAAATTTTCTTGTGAAGGAGCGGTTAGGAGGAACAGCAGGGAGTAAGAATGCTCGGAATAGAGCGGGAGTAGGTCGTTAGCTGGTAACGCCGCCGCCAAGTCTTCGCAACCATGCTAATTCAAAAAAAAGGGAAATTTTAAAGATATTAAAATTTAGTAGAGAATTATTAGGGGAAATTTGGGGCAGCAGCCTCTGGGTAAGCGACGCAAAGGGAGGAGCGTCGCTAGGGATGGTGTCCGATTTCAGGCGGCCTGGTGCACTTCGATGACCAGTTGGCGCCCCAGGGCCTGAAGGGCCTTTTCCATTTGGTCCAGGCGGGAGCGGTGATTCAGGTCCAGGAGGCGGCGCACCTGACGCGGGTCACAGTCTAAACGAGCAGCTAGTTCGGTTTGGGAGACCCCCTGGTCCAGCATAGCCTGGTAGATGGCTAATTTGGCAGTGGCCAGAGGGGGGACGGTCACCGTGGGTTGGTCAGGAGCAGGGGATGAGGGTTGAGGGAGGGGGCGGTGTTCGTCCATATAGGCCCCCGCGAGGGCAACCAATAAAGCATCTTCCGCCATGGCCAGGGCTTCGGCGTCATCCCGCCCGCAGGTGAGGGCCTCGGGCACATCGGGGAATTCCACCATAATGGTGCCATTGTCATCGAGGGTTAAGATTACCGGGTACGTCAACATAATTTTACTCTTAAAGAATATTTTTGGAGTCAAGGCCAAGCTGCTGGCAGATTTTTTTAATTAAATGGGAGCCGATATCTGTATCTCCGTGAAAAGGCACAGTGGCGCTTCTTCCTTGAAATTTCACCAAACAATGGCTGCCCTTGCCGCGTTGGGGAATAACAGTGGCCCCGGCGCGTTTCAATTTCTTGAGCAGTTCTTTGGCTTTCATTAATTTTACTATAGGACAAAACTGTCCGCTAATCAAATTTTAATCGGCAGAGACACAGACGAGAAAGAGTGTTACCGGGCAAAGGCCCGAGGGAAAAAATTTTAAGGGCGCGGCCTTGGCCGCGCCCCAAATTTATTACCGTCTTGGCGTGAGATTTTTATGGTGGGGATACCAAAGTCTCCGCCCGGACAAATAGGGCGCAGCCCGTGTCCCGGTAGGCCTGGCGCCAGCCGGGTTCTTCTAGGAGCAGGGGATATATCTTGGCATTGGGATCGATGAGCGCCAGGTCCGGAGGATAATGCTCCAGGAACTGCCGCCATTTTTCCCGTCCGTAAATAAAATCAAAAAATTCCTGGCAGACGGCGTCAGGGTAAACCGTCTCATAACGCCCGTCCAGGGCCACCCGGCACTGGGGGTACAGGCGCCACAAGGCGTATTCCCCCCAATTGAAGTCCACCACCAGGTTTCCCGAGAGCCGGTGTTTCTGGATATAATCCACCGCGCCCACCGGATAGTAGATTTGGCCGGGTTTTTCAGGATACGGCGGGACTCTGAGCTGCAAAGGTTTTTTGTTGAGGAACTCAGCGAAAAAAACGATGCTCCACACCGCTATGGTCAGGGCCGGGACTAGCCAGACCCATCGCGGCCACTCGTCCGCTTTGGGAAAACGGGGTTGAATCACCGCCTCCCAATACGCAGTAAAGAGTTGGGGTAGATAGGCCCCGGCCAACAGCAAAAAGAAAACCTGGTGGCGGATGTGTGACACCGCCAGGTAGAGAGTGACCCCCAACGCCAGGATGGGCGTTAATTCCCGCCATCTGGCCCACACCGCCGACAGGATGACAAATGCGGCAATCACCGTCAGGTAGAGAACTTCGGGCAAGGAGACAATTCCCCGCTTGTACGCGGTTATCATAGAAGCCCATTCGGTAATCTCCGGCCGGGGCATGGTAACGGCCCGGATAACATAGGTCCAGTACTCCAGACCGTAAGGGTTGATTAAAGTGGCCAGCGTGGCAGCCCCCAAGGCCAGGAAAAACGGGAGAAAGCGCCGGCGGGAAAGGGCTTCCCCCACGCCATAAATCCCGATAAGGCCCAGTCCGGCGGGGAAACCGCCGTGCAGGTTGCACCATAAAACCTGGATGGGGGCCAGAGCCCACAAGCCCCGGTAGCGGCCCTTAAGCCGGGCTTGCTCCAGGAGATAGACGTACAGCGCAAAAAAGAAATAGGTAAACACCTGGGCCCGCACCGGACTATATCCGATGCGGGTGAAAAACTGGATCATCCACAGCACCACCGCGGCGCTCAACGGATGGGCACCCCGGCTGAGGGCGGTGAAAAAGATGAGAGCTGCAGTGGCCACGCCCAGGATGTATTTCAGGAGTTGCAGCCCGGCTGGCCCCACGGCCTGGTAGATGGGATAAAAAATCACCCCGGTGAGCCATTCGTGATAAACCCAGGGGTCCAGGGTGGGCACATAGGCAAACACGTCCCGGTAAGGAAACTGTTTTCCCTCCCAAAACAGGCGGCCAAAGGCCATGTAGCCCCAGAGGTCGAGGTCGGCCACGGTGAGGCCCAGGTTATTCAGGACGGCCGCCAGCATTAAGACGATTATGCCGGCTTGCCAGCGAAAGTTGTTATCTGGTAATTTTGCCCATATCCGGTGGCGCCTGGCGGGAACCTGACTTTCCTGGGGCTGGACCAAGAAAAAACCTCCTGGAGAGAAAGGATAATTTGAAATTTTAGCAGAGCCTTCGGGGAGTGGAGAAGGTATTGCCTTGCTCGAGCCCTTCTCCTCAAAGCTCTTATAATGCAACATTCTTTGGTAAAATTATACTATTATTTCGGTATCCGGCGGAAGGTTTGGTGGAAATTAGGGCGGGCGGTTTGGGCGCCACCCGCGTAAGGTTGACACCCTGGGACAATAACCCTATAATTTTCCTAATTTTTATTTAAATGGTGGATTTCTCATGGGGTTTCTAAGCATTAACATCCGGGCCTTGCGCCTGCCATTCCTCACCGGGTCGCTCTTCCCCGTGGCAGTGGCCACGGCCCTGGCCTATTGGACCCAGGGGTCCTGGCGTCCCGGCCTTTTTCTCCTCACCGTGTTAGGGGTGGGAGCTTTGCACCTGGGGGCCAACCTGCTCAATGACTATTACGACTCCTTTGGCAGCGACCCTCTCAATATCCACTTCACTCCCTTCAGCGGTGGCAGCCGGGTCATTCAAAACCAGGAAATGGGCGCCGCCGCGGTGCGCAACCTGGCCTACTTCTTCCTGGGGCTGGGGGTGGCCTGCGGCCTGGCCCTCATCTACCTGGGACGCCCCGGGGTAGCCTTCCTGGGATTGGTGGGTCTGGCCGCCGGGTATCTTTATTCCGCCGCGCCCATGCAGCTCATGAGCGCCGGATGGGGGGAATTCACCATTTTTATGGCTTTCGGCCCTCCCCTCCATTGGGGGGCCTATTATGTCCAGACCGGCAGCCTCAGCCCTATGGGTCTGGCCGTGGGCCTGCCTCTGGGTTTTCTCATCACCGCCATCCTCTGGATCAACGAATTTCCCGACCTGGAGGCGGACGCGGCCGCGGCCAAGCGCCAACTAGTGGTGCGCCTGGGCCTGGCCCGGGCCCGGCAGGTATTTGCCGCCTTAATGCTGGCGCCCTTTGCCAGCCTTTTTCTCCTGATGGAAGTCTTCCGGCTCCCGGACCTCATCCTGGCGGGGCTGGCGGCCCTCCCCCTGGCCCTGAAGGCCATCAGCATCTCCTGGCGCGCCACGCCCACGGAACCGGAATTCATCCCGGCCCAAGCGCTGACCATCCAGACCCACGCGGTCATGGGCCTGACCCTCACTTTGGCCTTGCTGTATGCGGCCTGGTGGCGTTGAGGAGAGATGGTTTTCGGTTTTCGATTCTAAACTCGGTGAGGAAGAAATGAAAAACCTCTATGTCAAGAAAATGCCGGAATCTATCCGGTTCCGGGTCGTTCTTTGCATCCTGCTCCTAGGGCTCATCTATGGTTGTCAGGCCCAAGAACCTCCTTTGAGCCCGGCCGCGGCCGCCTTCAAACAGGAGATCAAAGAATGCATCGACAGGCTGGTCAAGCCTCTCATGGAACCGGTATTAAAAAGAGATACTGCGGGCATCAATGAAACCCTGAAGAAAGTTGAGCCGGAGGCCATCAAGCTCTGCCGGATGTGTCCTTTCCGGATAGGCGTCGTGGATCAGAACGGGGACACTCTGGCGGTTTACCCACCGCAAAAGAACGCCCACCTAGATTTTCATAATTATGAGGTGGTGCAGCAGGCCCTCAAGAGCCGGAAAATCTCACATCAGCGGCTGTTTCTGCAGGACGGGTCCAGCCTCTATGTCATCTGTGTGCCTCTCATCCGGGAAGAACCGATGGGCATACTGGCCATAGCCTTGAGCGCCGCCGACGCTCAGAACCGCTGGGGCCTGACTGAAAAAGAGTTTGTGGCCCTGGACTTTAACCGATAATATCCATATCCAGGACCATTGATTTCTGAGGTCCGGCGCCTTCATGACCATGGCGATCCGGTCTGCTTTAGGCGGAGATGAAGAGAAGAGCTGCCCCTCCCCTCCACTATTCCTTGAAGCTTGCTGGCGAGAAAGGTCAGGAAGTCATTTTCTCCCTTTCGGGCCGGATAGCCCTGGAGAATCTGAGGTCCTTGAACTCCGAAGTTGAGGCGCGCCTCAAGGAGATGGCCCCGGCCAGGCTCATCGTGGACCTGTCCCAAGTGGATTATCTGGACAGCGCCGGCGCCCTGGCGCTCTTAAAACTGAAGCAGGAGGCGCTATCCCGGTCCATGGGTTTTCAATTCGCCCATCTCCCGGAAATGGCCCGGGGGATCATGGAATTGCTGGACCGGAAAGACCTCGCGGCGCCCCCTCTCATCGCCGGCCGGGATGAAGCCGGCCTCCTGGAGCAGTTGGGGGCGGCCGGCCGCCGGTTCGCCGAAGACCTGTTGCAGGTGACGACGTTTCTGGGAGAACTCCTGAGAGCCCTGGCTTACGCCTTTCTGCATCCCCGGTCCGTCCGCTGGGATGATGTGGCCTTCTATATGAAACGCGCCGGCGTGGATGGGCTGCCCATTGTGGGCCTCATCAGCTTCCTTTTGGGTCTCATCCTGGCCTTCATGTCCTCCCTGCAGCTCAAGCAATTCGGGGCCAACGTTTACGTGGCCCCCCTCCTGGCCATCGCGGTGGTCAAGGAGCTGGGACCCATAATGACCGCCATCCTGGTGGCCGGGCGCTCGGGGTCGGCCTTTGCCGCGGAAATCGGCACCATGAAGGTCAACGAGGAAGTGGACGCCCTCATCACCATGGGGTTTGACCCCATCCGCTTCCTGGCCCTTCCCAAAGTCCTGGCGGCCATGGTGGTGGTGCCCATCCTCACCCTATACGCCGACATCTTCGGCATCGCCGGCGGCCTGGTGGTGGGGGTCGTGGGGCTGGATTTGACGGCCTACACCTACTTGAAGGATACCCAGGCGAGCCTGACCCTCATGGATATCATCCCCAGCCTCATCAAAGCGGCGGTCTTTGCCGTGCTCATCGCCGGCATCGGCTGCCAGCGAGGCTTTCAGGTGCGAGGGGGAGCCGAAGCGGTGGGGTCCGCCACCACCTCCGCGGTGGTCGCGGCCCTGTTTCTCATCATCGTCACGGACTCGGCCTTTGCCCTGGCTTTTCACTATTTGGGCATCTGATGCAGTTTTCTGTTTTCTGTTTTCTGTTTTCGGTAAAAAGGAACGGAATGTCTCAAAATAAGGTATTAGGACGTTAAGGGTGTGCCGTTATGATCAAAGACTTCAAAGTATATTTTGAGCAAATTAAAAAGCTCGATGTCCAAGAGTCCACCGAGCACACCTTGCGCCCGGCGTTGGACACTCTTCTGAACGCGCTGGCAGGAAAGAAAGTCAAAGTCATTCACGAACCAACGCGCGATAAGACCGGAAAAGGCGCCCCGGATTTCAAATTCAAGACCCACGACGAGCGCATCCTCGGCTATCTGGAAAACAAGCAGATCGGGGAAAACCTGGACCAGGTTCTCAAGTCCGAGCAAATCGCCAAATACAACCGATTGTCCGGCAACCTGATCCTGACCAACTACCTGGAATGGATTTGGTTGAAGGATGGTGTCATCCTCAAGCGCGAAACCCTGGGCTATCTCAGCGATGTCGGCAATCCCAAGGCCCGCCTTGACTCAGATAAGGCGAGATGGGTTGAGGCGTTAATCGCCGCGTTTTTATCCACTCCGCCCAAAGGCATCGGCCGGGCCAAGGATTTGGCGTTGGCCCTGGCGCTCCGCTGCCATGATTTGCGGGAATTTCTCACGGAAGAATTGCTCCGGCAAGAGCGGGAGCATCAGCAAGGCAAACTCTTCGGCCTGTTCGGAGTTTTCAAGAAAGACGTTTTTCACCAGCTGGACATCCCGGGCTTTGCCGACGCTTTTGCCCAAATGCTCGGCTATGGCCTGTTTTTGGCGCGCCTGAACAGCGGCAACGGCGCGCCCATCAGCCTTAACAATGCCAGGCAGTTCATTCCCACGAATTTTGAACTCATCCGCGAGCTGGTGGATTTTCTGGACGAATTGGACCAGGAGGAATACCGGCAAATCAAGTGGCTGATTGAAGAAATCCTGAGCATTATGAATACGCTGGACCTGGCCGCGCTCCAGGAGGATTTGGCCTTCAGCAAACGCCAGGGCCGACTGTTTTTGCAGACCGAGGAAGAACGGCTGTTGTTTGCCAAAGACCCCTATGTTTATTTCTACGAAGGGTTTTTGAAGGCTTACGACAAAGACATGCGCAAAAGCCGCGGGGTTTACTACACCCCGCCGCCGGTGGTCAATTTTATCGTGCGTTCGGTCAACGACATCCTAAAGAGCACGTTTGGCATCAAAGATGGTTTTGCCGATCGCAAGCGCGTCACCGTGTTGGACTTCGCCACCGGCACCGGCACCTTCCTCCTGGAGGTGTTGCAGCAAATTTTGGAGGTCGCGCCCGAGGGCTTGCGGGATCAACTGATTTCCGAGCATGCCCTGAAAAATTTGTACGGCTTTGAATATCTGATTGCCCCCTACACCATTGCCCATCTGAAGCTGTCCCAGTATCTGCATGATAAAGGCTTCCGGATGAAGCCCAAGGAGCGGCTGCAAATTTATCTTACCAACACCCTGGAGCCCATTGAACCGCAGCAGAACTGGCTGTTGCCGGCGTTGTCCAAAGAGGTGGAACTGGCCCAAAACGTCAAGAATAAGCCGATTCTGGTAATTACGGGCAATCCGCCCTATAAAGGCCACTCGCTGAACCCAAGTTACCGTGAGACCATATTTCCATTAAACAACGGGAAATTCCAAAAAAAGAGAATTTCCACCTTTATCGGCGGGCTGATTGAATCTTACAAGCGG
This sequence comes from Deltaproteobacteria bacterium, assembly GCA_016874915.1. Classification (GTDB taxonomy): domain Bacteria; phylum Desulfobacterota; class Desulfobaccia; order Desulfobaccales; family 0-14-0-80-60-11; genus VGSO01. Next base: position 20,373 of record VGSW01000023.1, on the reverse strand, counting down.
GTTGACGGCCGTCCCTTGGGCGAGAAAAATCCCAAGTGGCTCCAGGATGATTACGTCAAATTCATCCGTTTTGCCCAATGGAAAATGGATCAGGTGGAGGAAGGCGTGGTGGGCGTCATCACCAACCATTCCTTTCTGGACAACCCCACTTTCCGGGGCATGCGCCAAAGCCTGATGCAGACTTTCAACCAGATTTATGTCATGGACCTGCACGGCAACGCCAAGAAAAAGGAAAAAACCCCGGACGGCGGCAAGGATGAAAACGTCTTCGACATTGAGCAGGGCGTGTGTATTTCTATTATGGTTCGAAAACCGGGGTTGGAGCGGAAAATTTGTCATGCCGATTTGTGGGGCAAACGCCAGGAAAAATATCGCGCCTGCCTGGAGCTGGTTTTCGATCAAACTCCCTGGCTTGAAGTGCAGCCCCAAAGCCCTTTTTATCTGTTTATTCCCCAGGATGAATCTCTGCGCGCCGAATACGAGAATTGGTGGAAAATAATAGATATTATGCCCGAATACTCTCTCGGCAGTTTAACAAAGAGAGATAGATTGGCCATAGGATTTTCAAAAAATGAATTAAAGGAAAAAATCAGATCATTCATCGACCAATCAAAAAGTGATCATCAGGTTGCACAAGATTTTGAATTGGAATTTATAGACAAGGATATGTGGGACTTGAAATCTGCGCGAACGGCGTTAGCTTTAAAAGACTCATTGATCGAATATTTCAAAGAGGAAAATTTTCGACCTTTTGAAAAACGATGGATATTTTATCACGAAAAGATAGTAGCGCGCTTGAATCAGAGGATATTTAGACATTTTGAAAAAATGGATAATACAGGATTGGTTACGGTTAGACAGTTAGCTTCATTACCTTTTAACCATGTTTTCATCACCTCAATCTTATGTGATCAACATTTTATATCTACCAGGACTAAGGAAGGTGGCGTGGTTTTCCCCCTTTACCTCTACAACAACCCCAGAAACAATAATCCGAACAAAAACCGGAACAACCATCTTTTCGTCAAGGAACCTCAGGCTCAGTACAACGGGCGGAGAGAAAACTTCGCTCCCAAGTTTCGCGCCTTCATGGACCTGAAATACGACCATCATTACGAGCCGGAAGAAATTCTCGGCTATATCTATGCCGTGCTGCACAGCCCGACTTATCGCCGTAAATATGCCGAGTTTCTGAAAACCGACTTTCCCCGGATTCCCTTTGTGGATGAGCGTCAGCTATTTGAAAAACTTTCCAAGCTGGGCTGGCAACTGGTGCAGGCGCATTTGCTGAAAGATATCCCGGCCACCCTGAAGGTGGACATCACCAAAGGCCCCGATACGGTGGGTAAACCGGTTTATGCCGCCCCGCAACAAAGACTTTATTTCAATGCCGAGCAGTATTTCGCGCCGGTGCCCGAAGACGTCTGGAACTTTCACATCGGCGGCTATCAGGTGCTGGACAAATACCTGAAATCGCGCCGGGGCCGCGAACTTACCCTGGATGAAAAAGAAAACATCATCGCCGTGGTCAAGGTATTGCGCTTCACCATCGACCGAATGCATGAAATCGATGAAGTTTGGAGACCATAACTAATGTCGTATCGCCAAAATAATTCGCAAAATAGAGACAAATGAAAACTCCCCCGCCCCACGGGGGGAGGGGGTTGGGGGGAGGGGGGCGACTTGAGCAAATAGCGGAAATGAGAAAAATATGCCACCCCCACCTTAACCCTCCCCCCTCAAGGGGGAGGGAATTTATGGCTTTTATTTATGTAAGTAATGCTTGAGCAATACTAGGACGCATCAATGGCAAGTTCTCTTCAGGCTCCCATCATTCTAGTGGATGGCCTCACGGCCCGCTTTGGGGACGATACCATTTTCGAGGGGGTGAGTTTCCAGGTGAACCCGGGAGAGATCCTGGTGATCCTGGGCGGCAGCGGCTGCGGCAAGTCCACCCTGCTGAAACACTTGATCGGGCTTTATCAACCCGCGGCCGGCAAGGTGATCCTGAGCGGTATCGATATGCGCACCGATGATGGGCGGGAATTGCGGCAGGTAAAAATGGGGATGGGAGTGCTCTTCCAATCCGGGGCCCTCTTCGGCTCCATGACTCTGGCCGAAAACGTGGCCCTGCCCCTCCAGGAATACACCGATCTTTCCCAGCGGGAAATCGATCTCATCGTCAGGATGAAGCTGGCCCTGGTGAACCTGGCCGGCTATGAGAATCATCTGCCCGAGGAGATCTCCGGCGGCATGAAGAAAAGGGCGGGGCTGGCCCGGGCCATGGCCCTGGACCCCCGCGTGCTCTTCTTCGACGAACCTTCCGCCGGCCTGGACCCCATATCCGCGGCGGAACTGGACATCTTGATTAAAAGCATCAATACCGGATTGGGGACCACCATGGTGGTGGTTACCCATGAACTGGAGTCGATTTTCAGTATCGCCCACCGGGTGATTATGCTGGATAAGAGCGCCCGGGGCATCATCGCCCAGGGGGACCCCCGGGAACTTAAGGACCACTCACCGGACCCCCGGGTGGCTGACTTCTTCAATAGAAGGCCCGGCACGGGGCGTCAGCCCCAGGGGAACTGAGATGGCCAAAAAAACCGCCAACTTTATGCTGGGCCTCTTTGTGATCCTGGGTTTTTTCCTGGGAGTGGCCGCCATCATCTGGGTGGGCGCCACCAGCTTCTTTCAGAAGGGCCAAACCTATATCACCTATTTTGATGAGTCGGTGCAGGGCCTGCAAGGGGATTCCAACGTCAAGTACCGGGGAGTGGATGTGGGCCGGGTGGAAAAGATCAGGGTGGCCCCCGATAATAGACTCATCGGCGTAGTAATCAAAGTGAATTTGAGGGACGACCTGGCCGGCAAGACCGTGGCCCAATTGAAGGCTGCGGGGATCACCGGCATTATGTTCATCGAACTGGACCGCCGGAAACCCGACGAACCGGACCTTTCCCCCAAGTTAACCTTCCCCTCGGAATATCCCGTAATCCCGTCCCGCCCCTCCGAGATCCAGAGAATACTTTCCAAGATCGACGGCGTGGTGGCCAAACTTGAGCAGATTGACACCCGGGGGATCTCCGACCAGCTTAAAGCCACCGGTAAGGCTGTAGAAGATTTGTTTAAAGGCAAAGAAATGGAAAAAATTCTGGTGAAACTAGGGGCGACCGCGGCTAATCTGGACGATCTTACCAAACGGGTGGATAAGATCATCGCCAGCGGGAAGGCGGAAGATGTCCTGGTGGAATCCCGGGAAACTTTAAAGGTTCTTCGGACCCTAGTGGCCAATGTCAAGGAGGAGATTCAGGCCATGAAACTTTCGGAAATCGGCCGGGAGGCCGAGTCTGCCACCGCCAACCTGCGCCGGGCTTCGGAGGCCCTGGATAAATTCTTGGAAAGAATATCCGACCGTCCTCCCGATCTTCTCTTCGGCAAGCCGCCCCCAAAAAGGTGGAATGAATAATACCGTTTTAAGTTTTAAGTTTTTAGTTTTCGGTTAAATGTTCTTGATTATCAATAAGTTACATGACGAGTTTGTAGTATTTGACAGTGAAAACAGAATAAACTGTACGGTGAAGAGATGAAAAAGCCGCGATTCATCAAGAGGCGAGGGTTATTCCGGCTTCTGACCGGTCTCCCCGCAAATTCCTATGCTGTTTTCTTACTGCTCTTTCTTCTTGCCGGTTGCGGCCACCCGCCCACCCTGGTGCACCGATACATCCTGGAATATCCGTCTCCGGTGATTCCCGCTTCCCCACAGTTCGGGGAGGTGATCAAGGTGGAGCTGTTTTCCGTGGCCCAGGCATTTAACAGTCCGGCCATGGTCTATCAGCCGAACCCCTTCAAAAGTGACACCTATCATTACCACCGCTGGCGCGTCAACCCGGGAAACATGGTTACCGACTACCTGCTCCGGGACCTGAGAAATTCCGGCCTGTTTAAAGCAGCGCTCCCCGCCGGCAGCGCCGGTAAAAGCAGATTTCTCCTGGAGGGGGGCGTAGAGGAGATTCAGGAAATTGATGAGCCGGATGGCTGGAAAGCAGCTCTGGCCTTGAATATCACCCTTCTGGACTTGAGCCGCCCAGAGTTGACCGAGAGGGTGGTGTTCCAAAAGAATTATCGAGCCTTGGAGCCGCTGACGGAGAAGACGCCGCAGGGCTTGGTTCAGGGGATGAGCCGGGCCATGCAACAATTATCCGCGCAGATAATTACGGATATCTACCAGGCTGCTGCCAAGGGATCAAAATAGTAATCGGATGAATAGCTGTCCTGAAAAGTTGTTGTTGGGGGAGGGGGCAAGGGGCGGGATGACAAACAACCATTTTTGCAAGAGCCTCCCCTAAAAACTCAATTCGATTATTGCCTTAGCTCCGGATTTGGAAATCAGCCCTCAGTGCATATCCCTAACAAACAGGGTAGGCCGAGGACCACAGAAAAACCCCCTCCCTTGAGGGGAGGGGGTTTGGGGGAGGGTGGTGAAAATATGCATCCACCACCCTGAATAATTTCGCCACCCCCACCCCAGCCCTCCCCCCTCCAGGGGGAGGGAGAGTTTGTTCACCCTTGAGCATTGATAAATCTAAGTTCTGTTCTTTTCCGGAGCAAAGGCAATATCAAAAAACTCAAAACACGAAACTTTCGGAGATCAAAATGACCACGCCGGTTTTGGTGGATGTGACAAGGGGGGCGCTGGTGGAGTCCCGGCACCGGGGGCTGATTGCCGTGGTGGACGCGCAGGGGAATCTCCAGGGCCATCTGGGGGACGTGGAGATCCAGGTATGCATGCGCTCTTTGGCCAAGCCCTTTCAGGCGCTGCCGGTGATCACCTCCGGCGCGGCTCAGGCCTTTGAGTTGGGGCCGGAGGTGCTGGCCTTGTTTTCCGGTTCCTTGAGCGGCCAGGATTTTCAAACGGAGCTGGTGACCCAGGTGCTGGCCCGCCTGGGGCTTACGGTGGAGGCATTGCAGTGCGGCAGCCATCCCCCCTTGCACCGGGGCACGGCCCAATCCTTGAACAAAGGGGGCCTCAAGCCTACGGCGCTTCACCACACCTGCGCCGGCAAGCACGCCTGTATGCTGGTCTTGTGCGTCCACCACGGCTGGCCGTTGGAGAATTATCTGAACATGGACCACCCGGTGCAGCAATTGATTTTGGGCACCGTGGCCCGGATGGTGGGGGTGCCGCCGGATAGGATATCGGTGGCCATTGACGGCTGCGGCGCGCCGGTTTTTTATGTGCCTTTGAAAAATATCGCCCTGGGATACGCCCGCCTGGCCGCGGCCGAAAAGGGCTCCCCTGCGGGGAAATTGATGGAGGCCATTTTCTCCCATCCCCGCCACATCGCGGGCGACGGCCGCCTGGACACGGAGGTGATGCTGGCCCTGCCGGGCCGGGTCTTTGCCAAGTCCGGGGCTGAAGGGGGATATGCCATGGCCCTGGCGGACCGGGGCCTGGGGGTGGCCCTGAAGATAGAGGACGGCCAGGCCCGGGCCATGAACCCCGCCGTGGTCGCCGTCCTGGAGCAATTGGGATACCTGACCGCCGAGGCCCAAGAAGCCCTGAAGTCCTATTTCAGCCCCCCCATCCTGAACCACCGAAAAGAGGAAGTGGGCCGCATCCAGCCGGTGTTTAAACTGACCTGATTAATTTTTATCTCTCGCCAAGACGCAAAGCGCAAAGAAAAAAAATTTGGGGCGCAGCGAATGCCGCGCCCCATAAGTTTTATTTCTCTCTGCGTTTTTTGCGTCTTGGCGTGAAGTCTGGTAGGGGCGAACCTTGTGTTCGCCCTGGGGCGAATACGAGATTCGCCCCTATGCGTCTGGGCGAGAGGAAATATTACAGGTAGGAATGCAGCCCCGTTAAGAGAAAGCTCACCCCGAAGTAGGTAAACATCACCGCGGCAAACCCCAGCACCGCCAGCCAGGCGATGCGCCGACCCTGCCAGCCCTTGACCAACCGGGCATGGAGCAGGGTGGCATAGACGAACCAGGTGATGAGGGACCAGGTCTCCTTGGGGTCCCAACTCCAATAGCGGCCCCAGGCGGATTCGGCCCACACCGCGCCCGTGAGAATTCCCAGAGTCAGGAACAAAAACCCGATAATGGTTGACTGGTAGATGAGATGATCCAAGTTGGCGGCCGGGGGCAGCGACGGCGTGGGCCGCCGGGATTGTTTGAGATACAAGAGCGCGGTGCCGAAACCCACGGTGAACGCGGCGTAGCCCAGGAAGCAGGTGACCACGTGGATGAGCAGCCAGTTGCTCTTTAGGGCCGGCATCAGGGGTTTGATGCGGCTGTCAACCCCCCCCAAAGAGGCGTACGCCAGGATGATGCAGGCCAGAAGAGCCACTACGGTCCCCAGGTAGCCCTGCATATAGCGGCGAAAAGTCACCAAGGCCAGGAAGGGCACACACCAGGCGAAGAAGACCAGGGACTCGTAAAAGTTGGACAGGGGCGCCTGGAGAACGATCAACTGCAACATTCCGGCAAAACCGGCTACGGGAGTGTGACCCAGGGCCATATGGTAGGATTCCCACCAGCGGGCCAAAAGCGCAAAGCTGTGCACTCCCAGTCCGGTCCAAAAGAGCCATTTCGCTCCCCGGGTGAGACGGGGCGAATCCCACAATCCCCCGGCCAGATATAAGAAGCCCACCGCCAGGTAGGCCAACATCACCCAACCGAGAAGCAGGCCGGTCATTGTTCCGTTCCTTTCTTCAAAAGTTCCAGAATCCGGTTTTGCCGGGCCAGGAAGATATCCCGGGATCGGGGGCTGGCCCCCAATAGGCGTCCTTTCCAGCCCCGGGGAGTTGGCTCCAGAATAACCGCCCAGCGCTGGGGGGGGCGGAAAAAGGCCAGGAAGAATCCCGGCAGCAACAGGATAAAACCGGCATAAACCCACCAGACCCCGGGGTCGTACTTTACCTGGAAGACGGAATACCACTTGAAGGGAAGGGAGGCCGCCGATATTTGATAAGGACCGATTCTCTCCGTCATTTGGGGATGATCTTTGAGCACCCACAAAACCTGGGGATGACCGGCGCCGCTCCGGATGGCCAGCTGTACCGCCGGGCCGTACCCTTCCAGGTCTCCCTGGACTTGCATGGCCATGACCTGGGCCTGGCCGCCGGGGAGGTCCACCATCTTCCGGAGGGGCACTTCCACGGTTTGGGTAATCTCATCCTTCTTTATCTGAAGCACCACCGGCCCCGCGGGCTGGGCGCCGTAGCTGGACTGATACAGGGTGTAATCCCCGAAGGTCACCGGGTCATTGACTCGGCAAACCGCCTGGCCCACTTCCTTGCCGTCCCGCAAGAAGGTAAGGTCGGAGCGGAACTCCTTGGGAGCCTGGCCTTTGCCGTAGAAGCTCACCTGGAACTTGTCCAGGCGCACCTGAAAACCCAGAGGCTGCTCCTCCCGGGAGGCAAGAACAAAGGCGTCGGTTTCCTGGCCTTCTCCCAGAGGAAGGCGGCCTTCCACGCCCCAGAATTTGCCGATAAGCCCCCCGGCCAGAATCAGCAGCAGGGAGAGGTGCACCAAATAAGGCCCCAGAGGGCGGAAGCGGCCTTGTTCCCAGAAATAGAGGTCTTTATCCTGGAAGGTCTCCCGCCGGCTGCGTCCCAGTTCCTGTTTCAGCACGGCTTCCACCGCGGGGTGAGGGTCGGTCCCCGCCGGCCAGTAATTATGGCCCCGCTCCGGTAAAGCCGCGGCCGCCTCCGGAGTGAGCCGACGCAAGGACCGGCGGAGGGCCTGGGGCAGCCCGTTGACCAGGCAGGCGGAAATGTTCAGGGCCAGCAAGGTGATAGGTATCAGGAACAGGGGACTGTAATACATGCTGGTAAGGCCGCTGCGGTACAGGAACATCCCCAGACCTTCGCCATAGTGCCGGATATAATGGCCCAAGGCCTGGTCCTGGGGAATCACCGTTCCGACAATGGCCAGCGCCGCCAGGATCAAAAGCAGAAAGACGGTAAAGCGGATGGAGGTCAAGGTCCCCCACAGCCAGGATTTGGCGGGAGGAGCGGGCAGGGGGGCCGCGGGCCGTAGCCCCGGTTTGGGCTTCTTGGGCGCCAGCTTCGAGGTTTTATTCCCCCGGGCAGCCGGTTTCACATCCTCCAGGTCGGTCTTGGGCGTAGTTTTTTGGACTTTTCCTTTGGCCATGTAAATGAAATTTGCCCTTTAACTTTATATATGGTGCGCCCTTGGCACCTTAGCGTTTTAATGTAACCATGTTTATTCGGTAAGTCACCCCCTGGGCTAAAAAGTTTTGGGGGTATGGGGCCGGGGGACGGTTTAAGCAGTCAGCCGCCGGCAGCCAGTCGAAGGCCGCTGACGGCCGGAGGCTAAAAAAAAGCCCGGGCGCGGGTGTCGTGCCCGGGCATGGGTTGACTGTAATGATCCGGCAGAGAAACCGGGGCCGCCACCCCAAGGTCTGAAAGGCCGGAGGGTGGGGCCGGGTGATGATTGAGAGAGGAAAGACTTAATGGCCGAAAAAACTAGTCTTCTTCCAACTCCTCCTCTTCGCTCAAGTGTTCGGCGTATTCCTCCTCGGTGAGCAGGTCGTCGAATTCGGTGGCGGAGCTCATTTCCACTTTGAGAAGCCAGCCTTCGGACAACGGGTCCTCGTTGATGATTTCCGGGACCTCCATCGCCTCGTAATTGATCTCGATTACCTCCCCGGTGATGGGGGCGGTGAGCTCACGGCGGCCATTTTTGGCCTCAACCACACTGAAACTTTCGTCCTTGATAATTTCTTCGCCTTCTTCGGGCAAGCGAAGGCTGTAAATTTCTCCCAGCTTCTCCTGGAAGAAGTCGGTCAAACCGATGGTCGCCCGGGCATGGTCATCCATCCGGACCCATACGTGGTTCGGGCTGAAACGTATTTCGCCGATGATCCTCACCTCATTTCATGCCAGAATCCATCTCCCCGCATGGGAAGATGCTGCGGAAATATAATAATCAAAATATTTTTTGGCAAGAATTTTTTGCGGAAAATTCCCGGTTCTAATTTTACCTGGTTTTTCAGCCTCTTGCTGTCTCCCTTTCAGTTAACCCGGCTTTTTGACTTGACAAGAACCGGGGGCATTGGTAGTTTACCCAAAATTTCACAATCTCAAAGCACATCAGGCCTAAGGGAGGCTAACCTAAATGAAGAAAGTTGAAAAAATCCTCTTTCCCATTAATTTTGCCGAGAATTTCGAGGCCCTGCTGCCCTGGGTCTCTACCTTCGCCGAGAAGTTTGGAGCCACGGTCTATGTCCTGTTCGTGGCCCAGGACCTGGCGGACTTTTCTTCGTTCCACGTTCCCCACGGCAATATCCAGGCATTTCAGACAGAGGTTTTGAAGGCGGCCCAGGAGAAGATGGGCGCGGTGTCCCAGGAGTATTTCAAGGCCATTCCCAAGGTGGAAACCCTAGTAATGGCCGGGGCGCCGGCGGACAAAATCGTGGAGGTGGCGGACAAAGAAGGGGTGGATTTAATCGTCATGGGAACCCATGGCCGCAAGGGCCTGGAGCATGCCATTTTCGGCAGCGTCTGTGAAAAAGTCATCCGCAAGGCGTCCTGCCCGGTCATCGCCATCAATCCCGCCAAGGCTTAATCACGAAGAGCACGAAGGTCGCACTAAAATCACGAAGAATTTAAATTCGGGAGGTGGCGCCAGCGCCGCCTCCCAAATTTTTCTCTTGGGGATTCTTCGGATGAACTTCGTGTTCTGTGAGGTTTCAACTAAATGGATCCGAGAATAAACGAGGATGGATTCTGATTTTCAAGCTGTCAGCTGACAGCTAAGAGGTTTTAATCGCTAATAAATTTGAGCTTCCGGAGTTCCCGAATCAATTGTTTCCGGGATAAAGGGCCTTCGTGTCGAAAGACTTTTTTCCCCCCGGCATCCAGAAAAACCTGGGTGGGGACAATGGCCACCTGGTACTGGCGGAAAAGCTTGATGTCTTCGTCGATATACAGGATTTTCACTTCGAATTGATTACCCTTCTCACTCTGGAGTCTTAAGAGTACCTGCTCCGTTTCCCGGCATATGGGACAGACCTTGCGGCTGAACTCCAGAATCACCGGCCGGGTGGGTGCGGGACCGGGAGGCGGAGGCGGCTGGCTCCAGACCAAATCAAGCCCGGCCAGCCCCAGGAGGGTCGCCACCAAAATTAATCCCGCCATCCATCCAAGGCAACATTTGCTTTTACTCATTATTTTTCCTCTATTTTTCTTGAATAATCGGTAAATGGCCCGGAGTCAATGGCTTCCTGCATTTTCGTGAATAAATAAGTTGCCTCAGCTCCGGTTGCGGGGTTAGGAGCCGGAAAGCCGCCTCATCCGTTAAGGGTAGGGAGGGAATGCGCTCTATAACCGAATAGTGGGGGGCCTCAAATCGAATTCCTCTCATTTCCTTCCTCTCTTCCCTTTTCACTCCCGCAGCCCCCAGGGTTGACGGGGAAGGGCATTTTTGATAGGAGTGCTAAAAGCAAGGAGCGGCGGCATGAATTTACTGGACCTGGGCATTGTCCTGCTGTTGGCCCTCATCACCCTTCGGGGTTACTACCGCGGCCTCTTCCAGGAGCTGGCGGTGCTGGCCGGGGTGGTGGGAGGCGTGCTGGTGGCGGCCCACACTTACCTGCGGCTGGCGTTATTTCTGCAGCCGTGGCTCAAAGATCCCCTTCACGCCCGCATTGCGGCGTTTGCGGTGGTGCTGGTGGCGGTTTACTGGCTCACCCGGCTGGGAGCCTATCTTTTGCAGCGCCTGTTATATCATCTTTACCTGGACCTGTTCGACCGGCTCCTGGGGGCCTTTTTCGCTCTGGCCAAGGGGGCCCTGATCCTGGGATTCGCCTTGATGTTCCTGGGAGTGGTTTTGCCTAAGGACTCCCGCCTGTTTCGGGAATCCCGCACCGCGCCGCAACTCATGTATATTTCCCGCCAGGCCTTGGAACTGCTGCCCCCGGAATTTAAGGAACGGGTCAACGACTTCTTGAAAGGCTGGAAGAAGGACAAAGGCCAGGCCGGTAGCCCCCGGGGCGGCATGGACTTGCATGAGATGGAGAAGGCATTCAAAGGCCTGGTGGATGAAATAGGCAAGTAAAACAGTTTTCGGTGTTTTCTGTTTTCAGTTAAGAAGATCGGGGCATCAATAATTTTCAGGGCGAAGGGGCCGGCTAGAATGCCAGCCCTGGTTAATAATTTCTCACTAAATTCATCCTTAACACTTCCCACAGGAGTTTTTCCCCATGTCCGACCCGGAATCCGAGGTGGGCGCGGTCATCTCGGAATTTGTGGCCATCGTCAAGCGCCTGCGGGGTCCCGGGGGCTGTCCCTGGGACGGCCAACAGACCCCGGAAACTTTGAAAACCTACGTGTTGGAAGAAGCCTATGAATTGATCGAAGCCCTGGATGGTGGCGACCCTGACAAAATCAAGGAGGAGTTGGGGGACTTGCTGCTGCACCTGGTTTTTTTGAGCGATCTGTTCCAGGAACGGGGTGATTTTGATTTTGCCCAGGTGGTGGCCGGGATCGCCGCCAAGATGATCCGCCGCCACCCCCATGTCTTTGAAGGGGAAAAAGCGGACACTTATGAGGATTTGAAGCGCCTCTGGCAGCAGGCCAAGGTCCGGGAAGGGAAGCCTCCCACCAGCCTGGGCAAGATTTCGCCGGCCCTGCCGGCCCTGGTCCGGGCCCAGCGGCTGGGGGAGGCCGCGGCCCGGCGGGGCTTCGATTGGCCCCACATCCAGGGGGCCTTGCAAAAGGTGGAAGAAGAGTGGCAGGAGTTCCGCCAGGCTCTGGCCGGGCCGCCCGGCGCCGCCCGGGAAGAGGAACTGGGGGACCTCCTGTTTTCCCTGGTGAACGTGGCCCGCTTTCTTAACATTGACTCGGAAGGGGCCTTGCGCCGCACGGTTTACAAGTTCATCAAGCGCTTTCACGTGGTGGAGCGCACCCTGGCCAAGGCCGGCAAGACCCCGGAAACCGCCACCCTGGAAGAGATGGAGGCCGTCTGGCAGTCATGTAAAGACGGGAAGGAGTATTCGACAGGTGATATTTGACAGTGACGGTAAAGATAATGCGGACATTTTTGGGTAAAATGAATTTCCGCCGCCCCGGCTTTAGTTCTGTCCCTACTACTGCCAACTGCCAACTTTGAACCGTGAACTGACTTGCCTTGTCAACCCCCTGCTTTAAATGTTAATATTTTTCAAATCCAGGGGGCGATGGAAAAATGAATTCTGGCCGCGCCACTAAACTGCTGTCCCTCTCCGTCTCAATCCCTATCATTCTAGCCGGTGCGATTATTCTTTCCATCCTGTTTTACAGCTATTGGCAGCGGCTGAACCGCGAGGTGGAAAGGATTTTACGGGAGCAGTTCAACCAGCAGCAGTTGATGCTGGCTAAAAAGATTTCCGACAACGTGGAAGCCTATATTGATTTCCTGGAAAACGCCATGTCGGGGTATGCCGGCTTATTTGCCACTAGCCCCCCGGAGGGACCGGAAATCAGCGTGGCCCTGTCGGAGAGGTTCGGGAGGCACAAACATTTCGGAGTTCTGGAACTTCGCCTTTATGATCCCCAGGGAGTATTGAAGTCCGCCTTAAGCCAGCAAGAGGCGGCGGCCCCGGCCCCGGGCAGTCTCACTCTGCCGTCGCCTTATCTGGAATGGGCCAGGAATCCGGAGAAAAAGGGGCAGCTGTTTTTAACCAAAGATTTTGTTTATCCCAATCACCCCTGGCAAGGCCGGCGGGTGATGCGTTTCATCACCCCCTTATACTGGGGCGGCCCCGAACCTGGACGATTTGCCGGGGCCTTGGAACTCCTCATCAACCCCTTTTTCATCGCCAACATGGTAACGGAGGACGTCAAGTCGGGGAAGACCGGATATGCCTGGATCATTGACCAGGATGGGGTCTTCCTGGCCCATTATGAAAAAGATTTTGTCGGTGAGGATGCCCTCCAGGTGCGCATCACCCGAAATCCCCAGATCGTCTTCCGGGGGTTGAGGGAGCTTCAGGCGCGTTTACTCCAGGGCCAGGAAGGCATCGGGGAGTACGACTCGGGCTGGCACCGGCAGAAATTGGGCCAAATGCCCAAGCTGGCGGCCTATACCCCCATCCGGTTTAATACCGGACTGGTGCTGGGGGTCACTGAAGTGGAGGAGGGCAATCTCTGGGGAGTCTGCGTGGTGGCCCCGGTGGAGGAAGTCTCTGGTACGGTGGCCGAAGTCCTGCACCAGGAATTGTTTTTGGTGGGTTTGTTTTTCGGGGTGATCCTCCTGGCTGGCGGCGGCCTTACCCTGGCGGCCTTATTGTGGAACCGGACTTTAAACCGCGAAATCGATAAAAAGACCCGGGAACTGCTGGAGTCCCAGGCGCGCCTGGTCCATTCCGAGCGTTTCGCCGCGGTGGGGGAAGCCGCGGCCTTTGTCAGCCATGAGATTAAAAACCCCCTCATGGTCATCGGCGGATTGGCCCGGCAGGTGGAACGGTGCCTGGCCGCGGAGCCCGGCGCCCAGGAAAAATTGAATATCATCCAGACGGAAGTGAAGCGTCTGGAAAATTTTTTGGGGGATCTGCGGGACTTCACCCGGCCGGTGCAGCCCCAATTTCAGGAGATCGACTTGAACAAGGTGATCCTGGAGGTGGAAGCTCTGATGAAGGAAGCCGCCCAGGAAAAGGGGGTGAACCTGATCGACCACCTGGCCACCCATGTGCCGGCCGTAGAGGCCGATCCCAATCAGATGAAGCAAGTCCTGGTGAACCTTATCAAAAACGCCATTGAGGCCTCGGAGCCCCATGGCCGCATCTATCTATCTTCAGGCTTTAAAGAGGGGCAGGTGTGGTTTGCCGTCGGGGATATGGGCAAAGGCATGTCCGATGAAGTTCTGGGGAAGATCTTTCATCCCTTCTTCACCACCAAGGCCAGAGGCACCGGCCTGGGGCTGGCGGTAATCCACAAGATCGTCACCGACCACCACGGGTCCATCACGGTGGAGAGCGCTTCCGGCAAAGGCAGCACCTTCACCATTAAACTACCGGTGGCATGATGAACCAGATGGAGCATGCTCAGACGCCGGAAACCTTAAAAGACCGGCGCAAGCGCGGGTGGGAGCGGTTCCTCATGGGCCTCACCCTGGTGTTGGTGGTGGCTATCACCTCCCTGGAAGTTTATCTGGTGCGCCAGGGAGGGCAGCCGGTAACTGACAGTCTCCTGGCCTTCGGACTCCTTAATATCAACACCTTTCTCCTGCTGCTCCTCACTTTTCTCATTTTCCGCAACCTCACCAAGCTATTTTTGGAACGGCGCCGCAAGGTTTTCGGGTCCCGGCTGCGCACCCGCCTGGTGCTCACTTTCATCACCCTGACCTTGCTGCCCGCCATTTTCCTCTTTTTCATGGCCTGGCAGTTGCTCACCGCCCGGGCCGACTTCTCCCTGGACCGCCAGGTGGAAGAGTCTTTGGACCGGGCCTTGGACCTGAGCCGCAATTATTCTCAGGAAATGGAAGACAAGCTCCAGGCGGTGGGACGCCTTCTGGCCCCGGAGTTGCTCCGAAAAGAAAAATTAACCCTGGAAGACAAAGAGATTTTGGAGCCTCAGCTGGACCAGTTTCGAGAGAGCTACCACCTGGCCGGCCTGGAAATCCTGAATCCCGCGGGATATCCCCTGGCCCGGAGCTATGATCCCAAAATCCCTCGATTGCCCCACCTCCCCCTCCCCGAGGCGGATGAAGCCGGGCAAGGGAAGATGCTGCGCCAGTCCACGGACCAGGGTGAGCTGCTGAGCTATGTGCTGCCCGTGAAAGACCGGAATGGGGCGTTAAAAGGCTTCGTAGCGATCCGGGATCTGATTTCCCAGAATCAACTCCTCCAGATGGCCGCGGCCACCCGCAACCTCCAGGATCTGCGGCAACGGCAGCTCCTGTTCAGTCCCGTGAAAGTGAGCCACTACCTGACTCTGATCATCGTTACCCTCATTGCGGTGATGTCCGCGGTGTGGCTGGCTTTTTACATGGCCCGGGAGATCACTACCCCCATCCGCCAGCTGGCGGAAGGCGCCCTGAAAGTGGCCGGGGGCGATTATGACATAAAAATCCATCAGGAGGGCCGGGATGAAATCGCCTTCCTGGTGCAGTCCTTCAACAAAATGACCCACGACCTCCAGCACAGCCAGGCCCAGTTAGCCGCGGCTTACCGGCAGTTGAGTGACAGCCATGCCCTCATCTCCGTCCAAAAGCGGGACATGGAAATTCTCCTAAAGAACGTGGCCGCCGGGGTCATCGCCATCGACCAAGAAGGGCGCATCATCACCATCAATGATTCCGCGGCCCAGCTCCTGGGAGTGCCCCGAAAGGAGGTTCTGGGCCAGGACGCCCGCATCCTGGTGCCGCCGGGAGAATTCGACCGCCTGAACGAGGTGATCCAGGAGGCTCGCCGTTCGCCCCGGGGGACCGTGGAGAAGCCCCTCCACCTCATCTTAGGGGACCGGCCCGTTTACCTCCTGCTTAAGCCCACGGTCCTGAAAGACGAGGAGACCGGCCAGGACCTGGGGATGGTGATAGTTTTCGAAGATTTGACCGAACTGGAACGGGCCCAGCGTCTGGCGGCCTGGCGGGAGGTGGCCCGCAGGATCGCGCATGAAGTGAAGAATCCTCTGACCCCCATCAAGCTGGCGGCCCAACGCCTTAGGCGGCGCTATCTGGAACACTTCGAGGACGATGGCCGGGTCTTTGACGAATGCACCCAGATCATCATCAGCCAGGTGGACGCCCTGAAGAACCTGGTGAATGAGTTTTCCCACTTCGCCCGGCTGCCCCACCTGAGTCTTTCTTCTCAAGATGTGAACGTCCTGGTCCAGGAGGTCCTGCTGCTCTACCGGGAGGCCCAGCCCCGGGTCAACCTGGAGTTTCACCCGGACCCGGACCTGCCACCCTTGCTCATTGACCGGGAGCAGGTAAAAAGGATGCTCCTTAACCTCCTGGACAACGCCCTGGCCTCCATCCCCGGAACCGGCACCATCGCCATTACTTTAAAGGGGGACCCGGACCTGGGGGTGGTGGAACTGGTGGTGGCCGACACCGGAGTGGGGGTGCCGGACCGGGACAAGGTGCGCATCTTTGAGCCGTATTTTTCCACCAAGCGGGGCGGCACCGGCCTGGGCCTGGCCATTGTTAACTCCATCGTGGCGGAGCACCAGGGGCACATCCGGGTGGAGGACAACCACCCCCAGGGGGCCAGCTTTATCATTGAAATTCCCTTGCACCGGGCGGATTATGGCAGCAACCATCTTAGTAGTGGATGACGAACCCCAAATTCTCCAGGTGATCTCCGGCATCCTCCTGGATGAAGGGCTCGAGGTGCTCACCGCGGGGGACGGCGAGACGGCTCTGAAAATGGCCGCGGCCGAAACCCCGGATCTGGTGCTCCTGGACATTGCCCTTCCGGGGATGGACGGCCTGGAAGTCCTTAAAGAGATGAAAAACCGGCACCCCAGCCTGCCGGTGGTCATGGTGTCGGCTTACGGGTCGGTGGAGAACGCGGTGAAGGCCACCCGCCTGGGGGCTTACGATTTCATCGAAAAGCCGCCCCATGCGGACAAGATTTTGCTCACCGTGCGCAACGGCCTGGAAATGGCCCGGCTCTGGGAGGAAAACCGGAGGCTGCGCCAGCAGGCGGCGCCGGTGCGGGATATCGTCGGGGAGAGCGAGGCCATTCAGCGCTTGCGGGAACAACTGCGGCGGGTGGCCCCCACCAACGCCTCGGTGCTCATCACCGGAGAAAACGGCACCGGCAAGGAACTGGTAGCCCGAGCCTTGCATTACTTGAGCCGCCGGGCCCACCAGCCCTTCGTGGAAGTGAACTGCGCCGCCATTCCCGAGGACCTGATCGAGAGCGAGCTTTTCGGCCACGAGAAGGGGGCCTTCACCGGGGCCTCCCAGCAGCGCCGGGGCAAATTCGACCTGGCCCACGAAGGCACGCTCTTCCTGGACGAAATCGGGGACATGAGCCTCAAGACCCAATCCAAGATCCTCCGCATCCTGGAGGAGCAGCGCTTCGAACGGGTGGGGGGGAGCCGGCCCATCCAGGTGGAGGTGCGGGTGGTGGCGGCCACCAACAAGAATCTGGAAGAAGAGATCGCCAAAGGGACCTTCCGGGAAGACCTCTACCACCGCATCAATGTCATTCCCTTGCCCGTGCCGCCCTTGCGGGAACGGAAAGAAGACATCCCCCTCCTGGCCCGGCACTTCCTGCAGGAACTGGCCCGGGGGAGCGACGAGCCGGTGAAGACTATGACCACGGAGGCCCTGGAAGCCCTGACGCAGTTCTCCTGGCCGGGAAACGTGCGGGAGTTGAAAAATTTTATATGGAGGCTGGCAGTTCTCAGTCCGGGAGAGGTCATTGATGTGGAAGACCTGGCCCTGGCCGGGGTTCCGGAGCCGTCCATGTCCCTGGCCGCGGTGGACGATCTAAACTCCCTGATGCAGGAGGGCGACTTCCGCCAGGCCCGGGCAAGGTTCGAAAAAGAATACCTGCGGCGCAAGCTGACCGAATTTAGTGGGAACGTGGCGCAGATGGCGGAGGCGGTGGGGCTGGAGCGGTCGCATTTGTACCGGAAGCTGCGGGATTATGGTTTGCAGGCGGGAAGGGAAGAATAAAAGAATATTAGGAGAGAAAAATGAGCTTTCAGCTTACCGCTATCATTGAACGGGAAGGCGATGGATTTGTGGCTCTATGTCCTGAACTGGATATCGCCAGCCAGGGAGACAGCATCGAGGCGGCCCGGGATAATCTCAGAGAAGCGTTGGAACTTTTCTTTGAATCGGCATCAGTTGAAGAAATCAAGAATCGCCGGCGCGAAGAAATTTATGTTACCAGGATTGAGGTAGCGGTTGGGTAAACTGCCGGAAAAGATGTTTGTCAAATCCTTACCAAATATGGATTCACCAAAGTTCGTCGTCGCGGCAGCCATGTAAGAGCGAGTGGCATATGAAGAAGAAATCCAAAGGCGAAAAGGCTGACGATCTTCGTCCAGAATATGATCTGCGCGAACTGCTCAAGGACGGAGTCCAGGGCAAATACGCCGACCGTTTTCGGGAAGGCACCAACTTGGTTCTCTTGGACCGGGATATAGCCGAGGCGTTTCCTAGTGATGAGGCCGTAAACACGGCCCTGCGCCTGGTGATGCAGTTGAAGAAATTACCCAGGTCCGGGAAGCGGAGTGTACCCAGAGGGTCAGACCCTGCGACGTAGTGATGGGCGAACCAGCGGTTGAAGATGGAAAATGGTGTCTGTCCCCATTTTCAAAACCGCCGCGGTCCAGGGGCGGCACGGAACCGGCACCAAAGCGGCACAAAAGTGGCGGCCTTGAGGATGGCGGGGCCGGCCGGGCAGTTCAAGTCTGCCGCACAGTTAGCCCCTGGCGTCAGGCATGGTTTGGCGGGCACGGAGGCCCGCCCCACCATAGGCAAATACAGGGAAGGAACCTGAGACGCAGGCATAAGTGGAGGCTATACTGTCAGAGCAAAGCAGAAAACCGAAAACCGAAAAACCCTTCTTCACGGCCGCTGGTAATATTTCCTGACGTTATACTGGTAGCTGTCCAGATAATGGAAAAGATCCTTTTGAAGAAGGTCATGGGCGGTGTCGTATCCGTGGATGTATGGGCCTTTGTCGAAGACCACCAGTTTCACCCGGCCGTCGGCCCGGATCTGGTGCAATTCCTTCCACAGGCGGGCTTCGGTGCCTTCGGGGTCCTTGATGGCGGACTTGGCTTTGGCCAGGGTGGGGAGCAGGGGCACGATGTCCCCCCGGTTCACATATACGGTGATGTCCATATTCTTGTCTTTGGCCAGCTGATTCAAACCGTCCAGGTTCCACAGGGTCCGGTCCCCGCCCATGATGTGCCAGTCCTTGACCTTGATGTAATCAGCCCGGATCATGGCTTCGGCCACGGTGGCGCCGTTACTGTGAGCCACCAACTTATCGATTTCCGCGCCCTTCAGAGGGCCGACCTTGCTGATGGTTTCCTTGCTGAGCATGGCCTTTTCCGCTCCGATATGGTCGGCCACCACCCGAGGCAGGTCTTTGGCAAAGTCTTTGGCGGCCCCGGAACCCTGGCCGAAGGCCAGAATGCGCTCATAAGGCTTGCCGGTGACGGGGTTTTGATAATGCTTGGCCATGAGCTTGTCGGCTTCACCCTGGTCATTACCCGTTCCTAGAAACAAGACGGAGTCGGCCTTCTTTACCGGCGGCACCCCGGGAGGCGGCACATAGGTCTTATCCAGATTGCGGGCCAGCTTCTCCATGGCAGTATTACGCTGTTTCAGGTCCGCCACCACCAGGCGGTTCAGGTCTTTGGGGAGCTGCACCGGCGGGGCCACGGGGCCGCCTTTCTCAAAGGCCACCGGACGCTCCGAGGAACCCCAAATAGGAGCGGGACTGGAGGGCGGCATCGCCGGTGGGGTCGAGGTTTTGCCGGCCACCGGGGCGGTTACGGGAGCGGGCATGGGCTTGCCAGTCCCTGGGGCCGCGGAGGAAGGCTTTTGCGTGGGAGGGGATAAAGGGGAGCCACTGCTCTTGGGGACGGTGGCTACTGTCGGCGGACTGTCGGGCCGTCCGGGGCCGGGCTTGGGAGCCTGGGCCTTAAGGGGCGGCGGCAGGGGCCGGGAGGGAGCTTGGGATGCCTGGGGTTTCCCGGGAAGCGCCGTCTTTGGCTCCTGGCCCCGGGCCTGGGGGGGCGCGCCCGACGGAGGGGTCTTTACTTGCTGGGTCTTGAGCTGTTGCGGCGGTTGCTGGGCCTGCTGTTGCTGCCGTTGGAGTTGCTGCTGGAGCGCTTGCTGCTGCCGGCGCTGCTGCTCCAAGGCCCGTTGCATTTCTTGCTGTTGTTGTTTCTGTTGCTGTTGGACCTGGCGAGGTGATCCGGCTTGCTTCTGCCGTTGCCGCTCCAGGGCTTCCTTTAGCTGCTGTTGGGACGTAATCAGGCGCTGCTGCTGGGCTTTTTGCTGCTGAAGCTGCTGGTCCTTGGCCCGCTGCTGTTGTTGTTGAGCTTTTTGCTGTTGAAGCTGTTGGTCTTTGGCGCGCTGCTGCTGTTGAGCTTTTTGCTGCTGAAGCTGCTGATCCTTAGCTTTTTGCTGTTGCTGCTGCTGACGTTGCTGCTGTAACTGCTGTTCCCGGGCCTTCTGCTGTTGAAGCTGTTGCTCCTTGGCCCGCTGCTGTTGTTGTTGAGCTTTTTGCTGTTGAAGCTGTTGCTCCTTGGCCCGCTGCTGTTGCTGTTGTTGAGCTTTTTGCTGCTGAAGCTGCTGATCCTTAGCTTTTTGCTGTTGCTGCTGCTGACGTTGCTGCTGCAACTGCTGTTCCCGGGCCTTCTGCTGTTGAAGCTGTTGCTCCTT